>DDEH01000150.1 GCA_002336085.1 Flavobacteriales bacterium UBA1959
CGTTTCTTAATCCGGTGTGTTTACGTTTGTATTGTGCCACTTTCTCATCATACTGACCTGGTCAAAGCAGGCATTTGTCAGGCCTGTTATTGCTTCAGTTGAATTGCCACTAGGATAAACGGGCTCTCCAAACCGGACATGTACAGGATTTGAACGAAGCAAGAAGCCGTTTTTCGGCAACACTTTCCGCGTCCCATGCACGTGCATCGGAATCACCGGAACATTCGCATCAGAGGCCAGGTAAAATGCACCTTTTTTAAACCGCAACAACACCCCGTCTGTGCTACGAGTACCCTCAGGGTAAACAATTACTGAAATGCCATTTGAAAGGGAAGCCATTAAATTATCGACGGACTGCTTGGCACTATCTGAATTCTTTCGATCAATGAAAACTGTCCCGACTCGTTCATTCAGCAAACCCAAAACAGGAACCTTACGAATGCTCTGCTTCGCCAAGTAAACAATGGGACGAGGAATGACGTTGGAGCAAACATTGATGTCCAGCTGACTCGCATGATTTGAGACAATGATGACTTCTTTCGGCCAGCGATCAAAATGTGCTGCTTCCGACACAAATGTTATGCTTGGCCGGTTAATACCAGAAATGCGAAGCATGTTAGAACTCCACATCTGCCTGCCGATGCGGCTCAAGACAAACGGGATAAACCGCTTACTACACAATACAAGGCCTAAAGCAATCAAACAACTGATTGCGGACCATAGGAGGGCCACTAAGGTTCGAAGTACTGAGAGCATCAAAATCAAGCTGACATCATGGACCAACCGTTCGGACAAGCAATAGTTGGTTGGCATCAAGTTTCACGACTGCTCCAAGGGGCAATTCAAGATCCTCTAGCGCCAAGGATCCAATCCTTGTGCGAATCAGCCGAAGAGTCGGCAGACCAACATGTGCAGTCATTTTCCGGACCTGTCGGTTCTTCCCTTCTGTCAAGGTGAGCATCAGCCAACTTGTTGGAACAGATTTACGTTCCCTGATTGGGGGAATACGATCTGGAAAAGACGGGGCATCCAATTCCAAAGCCAGACACGGCTTTGTCCGATGATCGTGTTTCTTTATGCGCAATTCGATCGGATTGCGAAGCGTTTCCAATTGTTCTTCCTGAGGTTCGCCTTCCACTTGGACCGCATACGTTCTAGGATGGCCATTGGAAGGCTCAAGTAATTCTTGGATCAGCCGTGAATCATTCGACAACAGCAACAACCCTTCAGAATCCCGATCGAGTCTACCTACGGGGTAAACATCCTTCGGCAACGAGAGGTTCAAGGAGCCCAATCCCGGATGTCCTCCTTCCGAGGTGAATTGACTCAGTACACCGAACGGTTTGTTCAGCGCGTAACATTTTAATTCTTCACTCATTCTACCCAGTTTACGACAAATACATTGGTGTTTCTTGTTCTTCCATTGTTTCTGTTTGAAGAAAAAGCCAGGCGCTTCCCATCAGGTGAAAACATTGGGAATGAATCAAACGCTGAATCGAATGAAATCTGCTTTAAGCCAGATCCATCCGTATTTATCATGAAAATATTGAACGGAAACCCCCCAGTATGATGGTTGCTTGAGAACAGAATTTTTGTTCCACTTGGATGAAAGAAGGGGGCCCAATTGGCACCACCAAGATCGGTCAGTTGACGAGCATTGGAACCGTCTGCATTGCCGATGAACAATTCCATAGCCGTGGGTTCCACCAAGCCTTTGTCGAGCAACGTTTGATAATGCATCACCTCCTCTGCCGTTTTCGGTCGACTAGCGCGCCAAATTAATTGTGATCCATCTGGTGAGAAGAATGCACCACCATCGTAGCCCAATTCGTCAGTCACCTGAATGACATCCGTCCCGTCGATATTGCATGTATACAATTCCAGATCCCCGCTTCGCGTACTAGTAAAAACCATTCGATCACCCTTTGGGCTAACAGTTGCCTCCGCATCATACCCTGGCAAGTCTGTCAATTGGGACTGCATGTTGCCATCTAAATCGTAGGTGAAAATATCATACCCTTCATAAATCGGCCAGACGTACTCGCCTTTCGGTCCTCGGGGAGGCACGGCCGGACAGAGGGTGTCAGCCAAATGCGTTGAAGCAAATACGACTGAGGTATCGCCAGGCATGAAGTAGGCACAAGTCGTACGCCCTAGACCGCTGGAGATTTGCGAAGGAGGCACAGAAGTAGGTGTGAATTCATCGTCAAGTTCCAACGTAAATATCTGGTCGCAACCCGTTCCCCAACTGGGGTTATTCGCCTGGAAGACCAATTTATCGTTGCCAAATGACCAGTAAGCTTCAGCGTTGTCTCCTCCATAGGTCAATTGTCGAAAACCACTGAAATGGTCTTCGCCGTTATACCTCAAAGAATCTCTCTGACTTGATTCTTTTGTACCATCTTCAACTACCGGTTCCGCACTTCCCGTGCAGCTAGCCAAGGCAATTCCTAAAATTAAGCTCCAACTTGACAGTTTATCCATAAGTTCTGACGAATTTCGCGCAAAGTAAACTCCAATGCGCCTGAGTCACCTGAGAATATGTAATGTTTTTGTCGTTCTGCTGTGCATTGGCACTTCTTTGACTTCTTGCTCCGGCCCTTCAGATTCAAACTCCGGTCCGTTGGAGCGAATTTCCAATCATGTGCAGGAAATGGCAGACGACGGGATGGAAGGAAGAGAGACAGGGACGGCAGGCGAGGCCAAAGCAAGTGCATGGATAGACTCCATCTTCAAAAGCCAAGGGCTTACGCCAATGGGAGAAGATGGTTCGTTCCAGATGTTTAGCTACAAACCACATCCTCCGATGCAAATGCATGGACATGGAGATTCAACATCTATTGGAATGGCCTTAGTTCAAGAGATTCACGGCCAAAATGTCTTGTACGCATTGCCACAAAATAATCAACGCTGGGGGGTAATTGGCGCGCATTATGACCACCTTGGATATGGTGACGATAACTCCTTGTTTCGTGGGGACCCTCAAATTCACAATGGCGCGGATGACAATGCATCTGGCGTCGCGGGGATGTTAGAACTAAGCAATCGATTCTCAAACAAGAACGAGCCGCAATCGCTACTTTTTGCAGCTTTCTCTGGAGAAGAGAAAGGACTTTGGGGGTCAAACCAATTCTGCAAAAAGCCAACGGTTTCCCTCGATTCGATTGACTATATGATCAATTTTGATATGATAGGAAGGTTAAGGGGCGACACACTCGCTGTTTATGGAACGGGCACCTCTCCGAGGTGGATGGAACTGCTCGAATCCTGCAATGATGAAGGATTCGTGTTTATTCCAAGTGAGAGCGGAGTGGGGCCAAGCGACCATACGTCGTTTTATTTAGAAGGTATTCCTGTGTTGCATTTTTTCACAGGTCAACACCCAGATTATCACAAGCCCAGCGATACCGCTGACAAAATCAATGCAGAAGGAATCTTACGAATTGTAAATTTTGTGGAGCGCCTGATGGTCCGATTAAACTCAGAAGACGAATGGATTTTCACAAAGACAAAAGACCAAGATGACGAAAGCACACCGAGCTTCAAGGTAACGCTCGGAGTAATTCCCGACTATTTATTTGATGGCGAAGGAATGCGAATCGATGGTGTCTCTGACGGACGACCTGCAGCAAATGCGGGCATGATTAGAGGAGATGTCGTGAAACAAATCGATACGACAATCGTTACAGACATGATGAGCTACATGACCGCTCTCAGTTTGTTTGAACCAGGAATTGAATCAAACGTTACCATTGAACGCAAGGGTAAACTAGAACAAGTGATTGTTCTTTGGGATTGAATTGAAATCAGAAATGTGACTTCATCGCTCCTTTTAAGGAGAGGAAAGTCCGGACAACGCAGGGCACCGCACTTCTCGAAAGGAAGGCATGTTTACATGACAGACAGTGCTGCAGAAATTTATACCGCCGATGACTGATCGCAAGATGAGCACAGGTAAGGGTGAAAAGGTGAGGTAAGAGCTCACCAGCGGCAAAGAGATTTGTCGGCTTTGGTAAACCTTGTGGGTTGCAAGATCGCATAGGCTGGCGCCTGAGGACGGCCCGTCCAAGCCAGTGGGTTGATCGCGTAGATAAATGATGAAGCGTCCCTCGGGATGAACAGAATCCGGCTTACCATTTCAGATTTTATAATTTTTTGTTTTTTTCTGTTTTTTCCTTGGTTCTTTGCGCTAATTTTGGTGTTAAAATTTGGCAAATGATTCTATCAACTGCAGACAAAACCGCCATGACAACCTTCTACAGCGGGCAGAAAATTAGGTTGCAGGCAGAGCTCAAACATGCCGAATCAATGCTACGAAAGCTGAAAGGCGAAAACGTGGATGAGTCAACTGGTGCCATACTCACGCGGACAGGTGAGAAAGCTCGAAAACGAGGTCCAAAAAGTGTGTGGGGAAAATTTATTTTGGAACAACTTGATGCATCAAATCATCCGATGCGTTATAATGAATTGATCCAAAGGGCAATGGAAGACAACAACCTTGAACCCTCAATGCATTCCAAGGTAAGAGCCAGTATTTTGAACAGTGCATTTCGACTCCGGTCAATACAAGGCAGGATTGCGACGGTCGGTGAAAAGGGGAAGAAAGACAAGTTCCTCGTTCTCAAAAACTGGCTCAACGAAAAAGGAGAAGTTAGAAACAGCGATCATGAGTGGCTACTTGAGAACCATTCTTTTCATGCGTTACCTGTAAACCTGGAAGAACTACAAAGCCCTCGCTACGAAGAAGATATGCCCTGAATATTTGGCGTGAAATAAAAAAAAAGGGCTCATTGCCCTTTTTTTTATGTCATAAATATTTGGAAGAATCAATCCATAAACGGATAACGGTAGTGCTTTGCAGGAACCAGCGTTTCCTTGATGGTGCGGGCACTCGTCCATCTCCATAAATTTAATACGCTGCCTGCCTTGTCATTCGTTCCTGAGCCGCGCGCACCTCCAAAAGGCTGCTGGCCAACAGCTGCTCCTGTTGGTTTGTCATTTACGTAGAAATTTCCAGCCGCATGCTCCAAGCGTTTCGTTGCATGATCAATTACCCTGCGGTCCTTAGCAAAAATAGCCCCGGTCAGCGCATATTCTCCGGTACCGTCAACCAAGTCCAATGTCGATTCAAAATCAGCATCATCGTATATATATATAGTCAAGACTGGACCGAATATCTCTTCGACCATGGTGGTTGAATCTGGAGTCTTAGAGACAACCACAGTAGGCTGAACAAAATAGCCACATGATTTATCACAATTGCCCCCAACCAAAATCTCCGCGTTGGGATTGCTCTTTACGCCATTGATGTAGCCTTCAATCTTATCGAATGCACGCTCGTCGATAACCGCAGTTACAAAATTACCAAAGTCTTCAGGACTTCCCATTTTTAGCTCATTCACGTAAGCGACAAGCTTTGGCTTTAGTGCCGTCCACATGCTCTTCGGAAGGTAGGCTCGGCTAGCTGCACTGCACTTTTGTCCTTGAAATTCAAATGCACCTCGCACCAAGCCTGTTACAACTTCGTCAACATCCGCAGAAGCATGGGCCAAAACAAAATCCTTTCCGCCCGTTTCACCTACAATTCGGGGATAACTCCGAAACTTCTCAATATTGTTTCCTATTTCCTTCCAAACATGGCGAAAAACGTTTGTAGAACCCGTGAAATGCAAACCGGCGAAATCACGGTGCTTAAACACCACATCACCCGCAACCGGACCGTCGCAGGTGATCATATTAATCACGCCGTCTGGCATCCCCGCTTCACGGAAAACCTCCATAATGACTTGAGCACTGAAGACTTGCGAATCTGCGGGCTTCCAAACGATAACATTTCCCATAAGCGCTGGTGCAGCGCAAAGATTTCCAGCAATCGCCGTGAAATTAAAAGGCGTTATCGCAAATACAAATCCTTCGAGTCCACGGTATTCCATTCGGTTCCAGATGCCTTCCGCACTTTCCGGTTGAACCGCTTGTATTTCTTGGAGAAAATATGCGTTAAAACGGAGGAAGTCGATGAACTCACAAGCAGCATCAATTTCAGCTTGATAGATGTTCTTGGACTGTGCCAGCATCGTCGCCGCATTAATTTTAGCACGGTAAGGACCGGCTAAGAGATCTGCAGCTTTTAAAAAGACAGCTGCTCGTTCATGCCAAGGCAATCCCGCCCAACCCGCCCGAGCGTCAAGGGCAGCATCAATTGCTTGAGTTACGTGAGAGGCGTCACCGTAATTAAAATGCCCAAGGACGTGCTGATGGTCATGAGGAGGACTCATCTTCATCTTCTTGGAGGTCCTAACTTCTTCGCCACCGATGTACATAGGAACATCGAGGTCCGACTGATTGTACAGTTCACGATAGACTTTGAGCACTTCGTCACGCTCCGAAGAGCCTGGTGCGTATGACATTACCGGCTCGTTTACCGGGTATGGAACTTGAAAATGACCGTTCGCCATGAGCTTTTTTTTATTCAATAGTTTGTGCAAAGCTAATGGAAGCATGCGGAGCTTCACCCCAAATCCAACCATATCTTCACCTCAATTAAATCCGCGATCTCATGCCTCAAGTTATCGTCAACTACAAAGATTTCTTCTCCTCGGTTTTTTTACGGTTCACAATAGTCACACTATTTGCCTCCGTTCTTTCGGCATCATCAATTGAAGCTTATTCCCAAGGAATTGAATGGACAGAAAAAGACCTAGCAAAAAACGTTCATCGGGCAGAAGAGGCGTTTAAAGCCGGAAAAATGAGCAGAGCTTATGGCCTCTTCGCACATCTCGTAAGCATTGCTGAAGACCGTCCATTCTTACATTTTCGATTTGGTTCTATTTGTACATACACATCTGGTCATCAGGATGAGGCAGAAGAGCATCTGCTTTGGGCTATGGAGCTCAACATCTTAGATACAGAGCATGCCGCTGAATGGAATTATTACCAAGGACGTCTTTTCCACCTCCGATACGATTTTGACAATGCCTTGGTCTATTACAGGATTGCAATTGATGAAGGCAAGCAGAATAACCCATGGATGAATGACGCCAAATTGTATTACGGACAATGCATGGAGGAGCGACCTAATGCATTAGAACTAGTGGAACTTTCCATAAAATCCAAGCTCGCTTCTCACTCAGAAGAATATTTCAGGCTTTATGATATGACCATCACAGATGGAAGGATTCTCGATACCCCCGAATCGCTTCGTTCTAGGTATGACATTAAAAATGGATACAACTCTACTATGCACTGGCTGCCGGGCAAGCGCTGTGCTTTTTTCTCAAGCTATGGTAAGAACGGCGATACGGCGCTGGACATTTACCGTGTAACCGTAGATGGATTGGGAGAATATGGCGAGCCTGAGCGACTTCCAAAGCCTATCAACGGTGATTTCGACGATTGTGCCCCAATATGCATCACCTCTGATGCAGACAATGGAGCACCTGACCAGCTTTACTTTAGTAGCACGAGACCTGAATCGTATGGTGGACTCGACATATTCTCGGTCACTGGTAATTTTTCTTCTGGAGAATTGCGAAAGCAAGATGAAACTTTCGCTCATCATTTACCGATGGAAATCAACAGCACCTCGGATGAATGGCTTTATTACAAGAGTGAAAGCAATAAGTCGCAATGGATCTCAACCAATCGCGACCAAGATTTTGAAGGCAAAGAAGTCTGGGAATTTAGTAGCGATGTGCATCGCGCATTTCCTGCGGCAGTTCACTTTGATTTCGAAAACACGCTTAACAAAGGGAAGCTTCAAGTAAAAAGAATCGGCGAAGAAGATGTTCTTTTCACCATAGAAGGGTCGAGCACAGAAACAATGGATTACATGGTCCAAAATGGAACCGACCTTGAACTTATCTGGAAAGATCAGAACGGAATTGAGCAGTGGAGGGAGTTCTTGTCAATACCACAAGCTTTAACTCCACAAATCGCTCTAGAGTCAATCACTATTGGAAGTGACGAAAACGGAGCGAGTAAACTTCAGTCACGGCCCAAAACGTTTGTAAGCGGAAGCGCATTGAGATGGACCACATCTGCCATGAATGCAAAGCAGTCGTCTGGAGTTCTTTTCGAGCAGATGAGTGAATCACTCGCAAATGAAGTCAGGGAAGACAACCGTGAACATGCTAGTATACAGAGAATTATAATGGCTCAAGTGGACAATGAGTTCAATGGTGACGAAGCCTCCTACTCGAAAATTCCCAATTGGCTTCTGGGAGCGTTATCCGAGATTGGAACCATTAGTATTGAAGACTTGCCTCAGACGGTGCACATTATACGCTCACAAGCGTTGAAACTTCAAAAAAACATAGAATTGATTCACTGCTGGGACGCTCCGGGAAGTGATCGTTGGGCGCTTCATGAAGCTATAAAGCGCTTTGGAGAGCCTGCGCTTGGTGTGCTATCCGAAGAAACACGGGCCTTAGAAAATGAAACGAAGTGCAATATTGATCACTGGAAAGATTGGGAACGCAAGGTTATGCGCCATTTGGGCGATAGGGACTTGATCTCACAAGATTGGTTGATCATTGAGGACTACATCAATGCCCAAGTTCAATCCAACGAATCAGCTTATCTCCAAGTTCAAGATATGCACCGAAGGATCGAGTCACATTTGGCGTATGATCGTTGGGTAACCGAAGCCTTCCCAATGGATGCACCCGAGTTTCAAGATCAATTACTGAGACTCTCAGCCAATAACCTGGCGTTGAATCATGCAATTAACGTAGCGGCAAGGCAGACAGACGAAAGCGATGATGTTTTAACCAATAGTTGGTTCATCGCGCAGGAGGTTCTGTGGGAGCAATTAACCGACTCAATTTTGGACGTTCATGAATATGGAGTATACTCATTGCCCGAAATGAAAGATGCGCAATCTTGGTTCATTAGAAGTGGAGGCTTGCTTGAAGATGCTAAAGAAGCCACTCTGCCGCAAGAGCAAGTGAATCGAGGCCAAGCGGCTGTGGGGCTAGCATGGGAAACATTCAGCAAAGGTGCTTCCAAACGGGACTTGGTCAAACGTGAATCCAACATGAGCGCCGGCGAATGGTGGAAACATTTCGGTTCTCAAACCGAAAAAAACACGAGAGATTATTCTGGCTTCGAAATGTTCACGAATAACAATTCCACCATTCTTCAACAAGCCGAATTATACCTTGAGGAATTGGATGTCATCCGGACCAAACGAAAAAGTGACAAGGACTACAAATCATCGATGGCAAGCGCGATTGCCATGCGTTCTGGGCTAGAGCTAGAGCTAATTGCTCTGTTTGGAGGAACTGTTGTTCAGGACCTTCCGGAATTAAATATCCAGCCAAATTCTGCCATAGAAGACTCATCCATCCCAGTAATGAATAGGGTTGAGTCATTGACCGAAAACCCAGACAAGATTATCGGAACTACAGATTCAACACCATCCACTGAGGCCATCATTTCCAATCAGTTTTTCACCATTCAGATTGGAGCCTTTGAGGGATTACCAGAGATGAACACCAAATGGTTCAACCAAGCATTCTCGAAAATAGAAGGAGATGGGCTGAATCATTATGT
>DDEH01000089.1:0-1993 GCA_002336085.1 Flavobacteriales bacterium UBA1959
GAGGTGCCGTTTTTGATTGAACATGCTACATGATTGAACCGGCTATTTCTCGTTACATCCGGAATCCGACCGCAGCGACGAGCATGCCGTGGGATTGGCTCATGCGTCCGGCGTCCAGCAGTTCGGGATCGAAGAGGTAGAGGTCCCGCTCGAACCAACTTCGACGGTATGTCGAGGATGCGTACCATTTTTCCGATCGATAGCCAAACCCTAGGCTCCCGCTGTAACGCTTGCTGTCGGTCTGAATGTTGGCAGCGGGCCGGTAGGGCGATGTTTCAAGCCCAGTACCTATTCTGATGCGCCATGCTCTTTGAATTCGAATTTCGGCTCCAACACGTGCGCAATGAGATAGTCCATAAAGTGCTGAGAGCGTCTCGTTTTCGCCTGCAAAATCATATGCATCTGGTCCTGAAAGCGCAGTGGGACGCAGTTCACCATTGCCGTAGTTGACACGCTCATAGTCTGCAGATATCACGCCATATTTCCCCATTATAAATGCAAGAGATGCGATTGCTCGGGAGGGCGTATAGATGACGTACTCCAACCGATTCCACGGCGAGTTGAAATCGTATGAATCGCCGGATTTCATCTCGCTGCGCATGTTTGTTGAATACTCCTCAGTAAAAGCGATACGTGTGCGCGTATGATACGCCAGCCCCATGCGCATCCAAGGGGACAGCGCGTATTGCATGCCCAATTTGACATTGAGCCCACTGCCTTCAACACTGAGCAGTTCTTGGAATTCCCATGCGTTTAGCTGCAAGGAGTCGATTTGAGGACGCTCAGCATGGATAGCCGTTTCTTCAAACGTTGCATTGACAATGCCGAGGCTTATGCCAAGGCACATTCGTTCTTGGTAATTCGACCCGAATGAGATATTGGTTTCATTGAGTTTTCCGCTCCGCTCGATCCGTTTCGTGGCGTAGGCTCCACCGGCTGGGATGGCAGAAATGTAGGAAGTCGGATTGCCATTGGGGTTCGGGTCGAGCAGGTATGTTTCCCATGCCAAATTGGAGGTGAAAGGCACGGTGGTGGAGAGGTCATCGGGCAATGATCCTTGGGCTTGATTCATGAAAACATCGAGCAACGAATTGTCAAGAGAGGCGTCTTCCACTTGAATTTTTTCGTTGAAGTTCGCTCGCCTTGCGACGCTTATTGCTAGCGTGCTTACGGGCCAATCGGGGTTGACCGATGGGTAGGTCAATGCAATACCAATATTGGTGGTAGAACCACTCAATTGGTTGGCACTACCTAATTGGCCTTCTACATTTAATCGTGTCTTTTGAGAAGCGAATCCAGTGGTGAGATTTGCATCTCCGCGCCTGTAAAGTCCAATTCCTGCGGGGTTTCCAGAGAGAGATGCAAGATCAGCTCCGAGCGCTCCAAATGCTCCTCCCATACCCATGCTCCTCGCAGTCCCCAGCGACTCTGTGAAGCTGTAGCGAAAAATATCGGTTTCATTTTGTCCCATAACAGCAGACGTCCATACGCTGAGAAGTCCGATAAGAAAAAGACGTATTCGAACCATCATTGCCCTCCTCCGCGGCTAGAACGTGATTTTCCATTGGATGAACCCTTCGGAGTGTTGCCAGAAGAGCGGCTATTTCCGCCGGAAGAACGTGTGGTGTTGGAGCGCGGGATGCTGGATGGAGCGCTGAATGAATTGCTGTTTCCACCAGAGCGGCTCCTCGAATTCAATTCGGTTTTTCCGCTGCTCTCCTCGCTTCGCGTTGAGCGTGGTTTTGTCGAGGACGACGATTGCATCCAACGGTTTTGTCGCTTGCTGCTCTCGGGAGTCACGACTGCAGGCTGCACTCCGTTGCTGTCAGTTTCTACCTTGGGCCGCACAAGCACCCCTTCATCATCGTAGTTGCTACCGTTGTTCGTGTAGCTCATAATCGGTGTTCGAGTAAAGCTGGTCACACTGGATCCTTCACCGTTGGCGCTTCCAAAATAAGGCCCCATGTTGCCATTGTTCCACCCATTGTTCCAC
>DDEH01000089.1:2366-3471 GCA_002336085.1 Flavobacteriales bacterium UBA1959
GGATTGTAAGCGTTATTCCATCCGTTGAATCCATAAGGGTTGTATCCCATGCTGTTGTAACCAAAAGGATCATAAGAATTGTTGAATCCAAAACCGGTATTCATTCCATTGAAGCCTCCATAACCCATGCCCATTCCGCTGCCACTCATCGGATTGAAATACGATTGGAGACCAATTCCGTTGGAAAAAGGTCGGTTGGGATTGTTGTAGCTAGGCTGGTAACCAACGGCACCAAAGCCGCCTACATAGCCTTCCCCATATGCGCTGCGGTCAGAATCGTAGTAATCGTCATCAATCACATCGCCCATACCCGCCTGATCGAGTGCAAACGCGAGGTATTTGCTATCGGTCACAAATTCCTCGCCTCGGTGCAAATACAATTCATCATCTTCCAATGCGGAAAAATCAGGAAGGCTCCCACATCCAGAAAGGACGGCGGCAATCACGACAAAACTCAAGCCTGTGCGACTGTGTATTGCTTTGCAAATGAACGAGGAGAATGAAGGTGTAACCATGGGAAAGGTCTTTTATCCTGAGAAAGGTACGAAATTGGGTACTTTTGTGACGCACGAAGTCCACATGCCTCGTGTATCACAAATCATACCAAACTACCTGAGCAATTGCCATGGCATCAAAATTGACTTCCCGCGAATCTGATTACAGCAAGTGGTACAATGAATTGGTCGTGCAGGCTGATCTCGCACAACACAGCGATGTCAAGGGCTGTATGGTCATTAAACCCTATGGATTTGCCATCTGGGAGCGGATGAAAGACGTGTTGGATCAAAAATTCAAAGACACGGGCCACGTAAATGCATACTTCCCCTTGTTCATTCCAAAGAGCTATTTCTCAAAAGAGGCGAGCCACGTCGAGGGGTTTGCCAAGGAATGTGCTGTAGTGACACACTATCGTTTGATGAATGATCCCGACGGTAAAGGGGTAGTGGTAGATCCTTCTGCAAAGCTGGAGGAGGAACTGATTGTCCGGCCTACTTCGGAGACAATCATTTGGAATACGTATAAGAATTGGATTCAGAGTTACCGTGATTTGCCGCTGCTGATTAATCAGTGGGCCAATGTGGTGCGCTGGGAAATGCGGACGCGG
>DDEH01000144.1:0-145 GCA_002336085.1 Flavobacteriales bacterium UBA1959
TGGCTACTCTCCTTCTCATGATCGATTAACTCTTGGCTTTAGGCCGCTTGGTACCATACTTTGAACGGCGCTGAGTCCGTCCTTCCACTCCTGCAGTATCCAACGCACCACGAACGATGTGGTAGCGGACACCTGGTAAATCTTT
>DDEH01000144.1:467-8327 GCA_002336085.1 Flavobacteriales bacterium UBA1959
GTAAATCTTTTACACGTCCACCTCGCACCAACACAATACTGTGCTCTTGCAAGTTGTGGCCTTCACCACCAATGTAAGCATTGACTTCGTTGCCGTTAGTCAATCGAACACGGGCCACCTTACGCATGGCAGAGTTCGGTTTCTTAGGCGTTGTCGTATAAACGCGTACGCAAACGCCTCGGCGTTGCGGGCATGAGTCTAGAGCGGCAGATTTGCTCGCTGTGGACTTTGTGACGCGCCCTTTTCGGATGAGCTGCTGGATGGTTGGCATTCGACCTATCTATCAGATTACGTGTGTACAAAAACTATTCCCCCACTTTATAGGGGGTGCAAAAGTAGCAGATTATAACTTAAAAGCAATACCTAAACCCGCATTTTTTCAAGCATAGCTGCCATTTTCACCTAGGAATTTAAAAAACCATTGATGCTCAGTGGGTTTAGCGATGGATCGCATTCTTAAATTGATGAAAAAAACAACAACTTTTAAACATCACATTGAAGATAGAGGTTCTGTTATCATCAAAACGAATGTCGCTTCATACCTTAGTTGAGTGGAATTTCTGAATGAATTGAACGAGGCGCAAAAAAGCGCCGCCATGCATGCCGAAGGCCCTTTGATGGTCATCGCAGGCGCAGGATCTGGAAAAACGCGTGTTCTCACTTATCGCATCGCTTATTTAATCGAGCGTGGAGTAGACCCATTCTCCATTCTAGCCCTAACCTTTACCAATAAGGCCGCAAGGGAGATGAAGATCCGAATCGCAGCAGTCATCGGCGACGGGGAGGCGAGAAATATATGGATGGGAACGTTCCACAGCATATTCGCTCGGGTGTTGCGTATGGAATGTGAACGCATCAACTACCCAAGGAACTTCACCATCTACGATACACAGGACAGTCGCGCGCTTATTAAAGACATTGTAAAAGGGCTGGGGCTAGACGATAAAGTCTATAAGCCATCGAGCATCCAAGGACGAATCAGCAATGCCAAAAACAACCTCATCGATGCGCAGGGCTATTCCCAACACACAGAAATTATGTCCGAGGATGCTCAAGCCGGCAGGCCTCGGGTTCATGAGGTCTATCGCGCGTATGAAAACCGTTGTTTCCGAGCACAGGCCATGGACTTTGATGATCTGCTTTTCAAAATGAACGTGTTGCTTCGTGATTTCCCAGATCTTCTGTCCAAGTATCAACACAAGTTTCAATACATCTTAGTGGACGAGTACCAGGACACCAATTTTGCACAGTACCTCATCATAAAGCAATTGGCAGCACTTCGAGAAAACCTCTGCGTGGTGGGCGACGATGCTCAATCCATTTATGGGTTCCGAGGGGCGAACATCCAAAATATTCTGAACTTCAAGCAGGATTACCCCGACTATAGCCTTTACAAGCTCGAACAGAATTACCGATCCACCCAAAACATCGTGAATGCCGCCAACAGCGTGATCGCTAAAAACAAGGATCAAATCGAAAAGGTGGTCTGGACGTCCAATGAATCCGGTGACCGCATCAATGTGCACCGTTGTTACAGCGACAACGAAGAAGGTCGCTGGGTCGCAACCCAGATATTTGATGTGCACAACCAGCAACAAATGCACTGGCGGAATGCGGCGATTTTGTACCGCACGAATGCGCAGTCGAGATCATTTGAGGAAAGTTTACGCAAGCTGAATGTGCCCTACAGGATATACGGTGGCTTATCCTTTTATCAGCGCAAAGAAATCAAGGACCTCATCGCATACTTCCGGCTAACGGCCAATTTTCAGGACGATGAAGCATTAAAACGTATCATTAATTTTCCGGCAAGGGGCATTGGAAAAACTACCATGGATCGTCTGCTTGTAGAATCCGCGGAACGGGACATCAGTTTATGGGAATTAGTCACCGACGAGCTTACTCCTCTAACCTCCGTAAAAGGTGCAAGCCTCAAGAAGATTATTGACTTCACATTAATGATTCGTGGGTTTCGCGCCGAAATGGACGCAAAAGACGCCCACGATTTAGGTATGCATATAGCGAAACACACCGGACTTGTTCATCAGTTGTACCAAGACAAGACACCTGAAGGCGTGGCCCGGTATGATAATATGCAAGAATTGCTCAATGGGATGAAATCATTTGTCGATCAAGCAAAAGAAAACGAGCCCGATGCGATTCCTACGATGGGTGACTTTTTGTTGGACGTAGCCTTGCTCACCGATGCAGATCAAGATGACGGCGATGACAATAAGGTCAGCATGATGACAATTCATGCCGCCAAAGGCCTTGAATTCGAGCATGTGCATGTGGTGGGATTGGAAGAAGAACTGTTTCCTTCGACAATGGCCCTTCAATCGCGCACGGAATTGGAAGAAGAGCGTCGGTTGTTTTATGTGGCGATGACCCGAGCAAAGAAAACCTGCTCTCTCAGCTATGCATTAACCCGTTATAAATGGGGGCAATTGATTCAAGCTGAGCCTAGTCGATTCATCGAAGAAATTGATCCTGCCTGCGTTAGCATGCCTTCCGCAAAAGCCAGCAAGCCCAGTCCCTTTGCCGGAGGAAACGATTTTGAACAACAACGAAACAACTGGAAGTCGATGGGGACAGCTTCTCCGGGAGCGGCATTTGGCCGTATGGCGGAGAAAAAGAAGGAGCAGGGTGCTTCCAATGTTAATCCCTTTAAGAAGGCACCCAACAAGCCGCCCAAATCTTCTGATGGGAAGCCCATGAAACAGCTCGCCCCCAGTCATTCGGTGGGTCATGCTTCAACAACGGCCACTTCGGAACACGGCCTCGCAGAAGGCACGAAAGTGTGGCACGAAAAATTTGGCAAAGGAAAAGTGTTGCGCATAGAAGGCAGTGCTCCGAATGAAAAAGCAACTGTCTTCTTTCCAAGTGCCGGTCAAAAACAACTCCTTTTAAAATTTGCAAAACTTGAAGTAGTCAACGGATAATGCAGATGAGCTATGGTCAATACTTAAGGATTCTCGTAGCCGGACTTATATTTATGTTCGGCATGGGATGCCGTCGAGACCCCGCGGCCAACTTAACATTGGAGACCCGAACCTCCCTCGCCTATGATGCTACCTCCGAGTCCAACGTCTCTGTAAAGCTGGAGCGCAGAGCGGTCAGTGGTGGCGTTTTCAATGGCAATTATGAATTGATCGCTGAGGGCACGTCAAATTCTGAAGGACTCGTCGTTTTGATGTTTCCAAGAGTAAACGTCTTGGATTACCGGATTACAGGCAGTGGTAGCAATTGGTTTGAGGAGGAGGCTATATTGAATCCAGATATATTTCTGGAGAATGAGTTCCAGGCACTTGATTTGCCCATGACTCCCAAAGGCGAAATCACCATTCGCCTGGTCAACGGCGATCCATTTGACGAAAATGACGCCATCCAATTCAGAACGCTAAATGTACCGGGCAATTATCCAACCTGCTCCAATGCTTCCGGTACCTTCTCTGGATCAAACGTGGTGAAAGATCGGACCTGTTGGATAGAGGCGGATCGCTACCTTCCTTATACATACCGCACCTACCGCAATGGCGAATGGTTCGATTACATCCTAGACTCCATATGGGTGGCGCGCGGTGAATCACGTGTATTAAACCTTTCCTGGTAATTTAGCCGATGGCCATGCATTCTATTCATCAGCATCACTTCAAAGTAGCGAAGACAGCACGTTATTCGACCATAGGCTCACCACTCGATCAAGCAGACAGAGTGATGATTGCATTGCATGGATACGGACAACTCCCTGAATTCTTTTTGAAGAAATTTACTCGGCTCGCCGACCAAGGCTGGTGCATCATTGCGCCGGAAGGATTTCATCGCTTTTACCTCGATGGCACCCACGGTCGTGTAGGAGCGTCTTGGATGACCAAAGAAGACCGAGAGTCGGACATTGCTGATTACGTGCATTACCTGGATGCATTAAGTGATCACCTCAACCTTAGAAATCGAAAGCCCGTATTGCTCGGATTCTCACAAGGGGTCGCAACCGCCTCCCGCTGGGTGAGCAGCGGCCAACAGTCCTTTGAGCATTTAATTTTGTGGGCCGGTGTATTTCCGCCGGATTTTCAATGGAAAACGGGCCGTGACCAATTGATGCACCTTCGATTAGATTTGGTGTTAGGCACTGAGGACCCTTACTTCAAGGATCATTTGCTGACTGACACCGCTTCGCTTTTGGACAACATGGCAGTTTCCTACAACCTGCACCGATTCTCTGGGGGCCATGCGATTGACTCTGATGTGTTGTCCGACATCCTAGCAAGCCGATAACCTGTTATTTTTGCCACCACTTATTCTCAGCACTTTGAAACGACACTTCACATACACCTCGCACATCCTTTTGGGACTAATTGCTTCTAGTTTCACCAACGAAGCAATCAGTCAGCGCGATTGGGCCCATGCCATCACGGAACAGGAACGCAATCATATTGAACGCATTGGTTTTGAGCCTCACCAATCACGTGGGATTGAAACCCCGCCGCCGTATGATGAAATTCGGACCGCAGCCGAATGGGAAGAAATAGAAGCTTTGACCATCGCATGGACGAGCTTTCCCTGTATCCAAAAGCAAATCGTTGAAGCGGCCAAGGAAGAATGCACGGTGATTATCTTTGCGGACGACAGCGATGAAGTCACAAGTTACCTGACGGGCAATCAATGCGGTGGAGCCTTATCTCTAGACAACATTCAAATCGTACCGACGGAATACAACAGCATTTGGATCCGAGATTACGGTGCCAATACAGTGTATGGTTCCTGGAATGATGACCGCTTGCTCGTCGATTGGTTGTACAATCGCCCACGTCCGGATGACGATGCAATTCCCGATGTCCTAGCTGAAACATTGGATTTGGAAATCTACAGCACAACCGGTGTGCCCAACGATTTGATGAACACAGGAGGAAACTGGATGTCCGATGGCTTTGGCACTGCTTTTGCCTCCGAATTAATTTTGGAAGAAAACGAAGGAGGAAGTACTTGGTGGACCGACTACCCGGATCATACCTCCGAGGAAATCACACAAATTATAGAAGACTTCCATGGCGTGGACACGTATATCACGATGCCCAATTTGCCCTACGATGGCATTCACCACATCGATATGCACATGAAATTGCTGGATGAAAGCACATTGCTTCTGGCCGATTACCCTGAGGGCGTGTCCGATGGCCCGCAAATCAATGCGAATATCGAATATGTGTTATCCAATTTCACCACCCGATGGGGAACCCCGTTTGATGTAATCCGGATTCCAAGTCCACCGGAACAAGGCTTTGGTGGTGGCTACCCCGATCAAAATGGATGGTACCTGACCTACACGAATTCCGTGTTTGTCAACAACACCATCTTACTTCCCACTTACTACACGGAGTATGACACAACGGCAATTCGCATCTATGAGGAGACGCTGCCCGGCTACAATGTCGTGGGCATCGACTGCGATAACAATGGCGAAGCCATCATTTCTTTGTCCGGCGCAATTCACTGCATCACACATACGGTGGGGATCGAAGACCCATTGATGATTAGTCACCTGCCCCTGCCAGACACCGAAGATGTACTCAATGATTATACCGTCGAGGCTTACATCAGTCACCGAAGCGAAATCTCTAGCGCCTCGATGCATTGGACCACAAGTCTTGATACAGATTGGACGACCCAAGCCATGGATGTAATGTCGGATGAAACCGAAAACTGGTTTGCCAACATTCCCGCTCAACCCATCGGGACGACTGTCTACTATTATGTCGAGGCCAATGCTAATTCTGGAAAAACCGGAACCAGACCCATGCCGGCACCAGAGGGCTATTGGTCATTTGACGTGACAAATTCAAATGTGGGAGTTACAGATTTGAACAGTCCGTCTCCCTTGCTCCAGCCATTTCCAAATCCAGCGTCTGCTATTACGTGCATTCCGCTTCATTTGACGCGAGCAATGAAAGGTCAGCTCTTCCTCACAAATTCACTCGGACAACGATCAATGGTCATACATGACGGCGACTTTCGTGTGGGCAACCAAAAGCATTTTTTCAATGCGCAGGACCTATCAGCGGGTGCTTATCTTTTGACACTAGACCTCAACAACGGACAGCGCTGGACTGAGCACTTGATGATCCGGTGATCTAGGATCGAACTTAAGCGCAACAAAAAAGCCACCATACTCGGTGGCTTTTTTCGTTTCACACTGCAGATCCAATCAATTTCTTCTTCCGAGCAGACGGAGCAAGAAAAGAAACAAGTTGATGAAGTTCAAGTACAAACTTGTCGCTCCCAATATGGCCAATTTAGATCCTGTCTCACTGCCATATTCAACTCCTGCTCCAATGCGCTTCAATCTCTGCGTATCGTATGCAATCAAACCAGTAAATATCAGCACGCCTCCGATACTAATAATGTAATCAAGCTGGGATGAACCGATGAACCAATTGACAAAGCTTGCGATGATCACTCCTATCAGAGCCATCATTAATAAGCTGCCAAAACGAGTCAAATCCGTTTTGGTTGTGTACCCAACGACGGCCATAACTGCAAACGTCGCTGCCGTAATGACAAAAACCTGAGCGATACTCGACATGGTGTATACCAGAAAAACACTGCTCAATGACATCCCCATGATGCCGCTAAATGCGAGAAAAAGGAGAGTCAAAGAAGTCGAAGACCAACGCTGGAAGCCCAAATTCATGGCCAAAATGAAGCCAAGCGGCGACAACATCACTGCCCATCCAAGCATGCTCATCCCACCTGTTTCAAGGTTGTACAATTGAGCAATAAAACCGGATTCTACAGTATAATATGAGGCACAGGCCGTGACGACAAGACCTGCCACCATCCAACTGAATACGTTCGCAATAAAGCGCGAGACCAAGGCCTGGTCTTCTACAAAGGCTTCGTCAAAAATCTGCGGTGATTCAAATTCGTTCATAAGACAAATTTGCAACCAAACAGGCCATGTTGCTGCACGAACAGTTGCCAAAAATTGCTGTTTCGAGCTTTGAAGGGAGTGGACTGGACTGGTCAGCAGCGACCATGGGACGACCCAATGGCGAGTTGCATGAACTCTTTCCGGGTTTTGGGATCTTCAAGAAACGCCCCCGTAAATGCGCTTGTCGTGGTCACGGCATTTTGCTTTTCCACACCCCGCATTTGCATGCACAAATGCCGGGCTTCAATCACCACAGCAACGCCCCTAGCACCGAGGGTGTTTTGAATACAATCTCTAATCTGCTCAGTAAGTCGCTCTTGAACTTGCAATCGACGCGAATAGGCATCCACAACGCGTGGGATTTTACTCAATCCAACGATTTTACCATCGGGTATATAAGCTATATGAGCTTTCCCAAAGAAAGGAAGCATGTGATGCTCACAAAGGCTGTATACCTCAATGTCTCGCACCAAAACCATCTCATCACTCGGTTCTGTGAACAAAGCACTTTTTAGTATGGCTTCTGGATTCATAGCGCTGCCCGAGGTCAAAACAGCCATGGCCTTTGCAGCACGCTCGGGAGTCTTCAATAGACCTTCACGATTTGGATCTTCACCAATTTCTGTGAGGATGGAGCGGTAGTTTCCCGCAAGTTCCTCGACAGCCTTCTCATCCCAGACTTCTTTACGTTCGTATATCGACATTACTCTTCTCCATAATAATCCGCGTAGTTGTTTTCTGTCTCGAAGAGACGTACACGTTCGAGCATACAACCTCGTTCATTGATGATTGGTTCTAACTGCTCCCAAATTCCAATCACCAAGTTTTCCACCGATGTCTGTCTTCCAGCTAACCACGGGACATCCATATTCAAATTCCTGTGGTCGAGTGGCTCTTCCACGTATTCATTGATGACAGCCTTAAGGTCCGTG
>DDEH01000054.1 GCA_002336085.1 Flavobacteriales bacterium UBA1959
TGTCTGAAATGCAGTTGGAATGCATTGTGGGCATCCATGAGCACGAACGGACCACACCTCAGCCGCTGAGAATTGGAGTGGAACTGCATTTTGAGCGCCAGCCGAATGCATTTGGTGCTTCTCTCGCAGAGTCGGTCGACTATTCTGTGGTAGCCGGTCAAGTGTCTTTTGTCCTGGAGATTGGCAAATTTCGATTGTTGGAGACAGCCGCAGAGGCTATTTGCCACCTGTTGCTGGCGCCATCTCCGCCTGACCGACCGTCTCGGCGCCCATCTTCGGTGAGTATCCGGATTCAGAAACCGCTCGCTTTGAATGGTCTGGCGGAGCCTTGGGTTGCCATTACACGCCATTCTAATGAAGTTCAATACGGCAAAGAGGTGAATCACTTTGGCGAGGTGGACCTTTTGCATGAAAACGATGATTGCGGTATTTACTTGCTTCGAATTCCTCCAGGCGCTAAAATCCCCGCCCATTTTCATGCAGAAATGGACGAAGGTGAACTGGTGATGTCTGACGGGTTGTTGCTTCAAAGTCAGCCGATCCAAGAGGGAATGGCTCATTCTTGGCCGAAGGCATTTGTGCATGAATACCACAACCCCACAGAGCATGAACGGAGCATACTTTGCGTAAACGTACCCAAATTTAATCCAGCGGATGAACGGTTGGTTCAAAATGCTGACCTGCAAAGTCCTGCTCCCTATGCCAAGCGCTTTTTTGGAGTCGAAACTGAATAAGCTATGAAGAAGATAACAGCGTTGATTACAGGAGCTTCCAAGGGCATTGGATTTGCGGTAGCCACACGATTTGCTCCCGTGCTCTCAGAGTTGCACCTTGTGGCGCGTGGCAAAGAAGGTTTGGAAACCGCTCGCGAAATTTTGGCACGGCCTGGGCTGAAGATTCATTTGCACTGCCATGATTTGACCACCGAGCAAGGCGTTTCATCCTTGGCAGCGGCGGTGAAGAAAACCGCCCCTAAATTGGATTTATTGGTGAGCAATACTGGGGTGTATCTGCCGGGAACATTGGTGGGTGAGAGTCGTTCGGATTTGCGTCATATGATGGAGCTTAATGTGTTGTCTCACTGCGATTTGTTAAATGAATTTGACGATTGTTTTGAGCACGGTTCATACATCTTTGAAATGGCTTCAGTGGCGGCGAAGAAGCTCTTCATAGGAAAGCCAGGATACAGTATTTCCAAACATGCACAAGGTGCTATGATTGAAGCGCTTAGACACGAAATGAGGCCTCGAGGTGTACGGGTGACTTCGGTGATGCCTGGGCCTACATGGTCCCATTCTTGGGACGGAGCTGAATTCCCAAAGGAACGTTTGCTCGATGCGTCCCATGTTGCCGAGATGATGTTCGCTGCTTGGCAACTCCCTCAGGAAGCTGTGCTTGAAGAGATTGTCATTCGGCCCTTTGAGGGAGACATCGAGTAAGCCCAAAGTTCAAATAAAGGCTGTGCATTTCCTTGGGTATAACCCGTGAATAACTGACGCGTCAAAAAAGCGTTGAAAACGGAGTGTGCAATGTAGTTTCGAGTGATGTTTTTAATTTATGACACGGAGACGACTGGTCTTCCTAGAAACTGGAAGGCGCCACTGACAGATAGCGATAACTGGCCGCGGCTGGTACAATTGGCTTGGCAACTCCACGATGCAGACGGAAAATTGGTGTCACGAGGCAATCACATCATTCGCCCCGATGGATTCACCATTCCATATACCTCTGCAAAGATTCATGGCATCTCGACTGAGCGCGCGCAGAAGGATGGTGTTCCGCTATCTGAGGCATTGGCAGCTTTTGATGGTGACCTCTCCCGTGCAGGCTATGTCATGGGCCACAACATCGAGTTCGACGTCAATATCGTCGGTGCCGAGTACCATCGGTTAGCGCAGCCAATCGAAAAACTTACAGACAAACCGGTCATCGATTCTAAAAATGAAGCGACAGAGTTTTGCGCTATTCCTGGTGGTCGAGGGGGACAATTCAAATGGCCGACGCTGACGGAACTGCATAAAAAATTGTTTGGAGATGGATTTGGCGAGGCGCATGATGCAGCCTATGATGTGGATGCCACGGCCAAGTGTTTTTTCGAATTGTGCCGATTGCGTGTGATTCAGCGGCCCGAATTGACCGATCCCGACGGCATTAAGTACGAGGCGCCTAAGCTAGAAGCGGCCAATTTTGCGGCTTCTGCGGCAAAATCGATCACGGCCGAAATTAAGTCGGCAGCGGTTGTCTCCGATGCGGTTTCAGTGGTTCACTTGCACACGCACAGCAAGTTTAGCATCCTTCAAGCGGTGAGTAGTGTTGCCGAGTTGACCAAGCAAGCTGCAGATTTGGGGATGAATGCTTTGGCCATTTCGGACCATGGCAATATGATGGGTGCGTTTCAATTTGTGCGAGAAGCCAATAAGAATGGCATCAAGGCAATTGTCGGTGCGGAATTGAACGTATGCCGTGACCATCAAAATCGCAACGTCAAAGACGACGGATATCCAACGGTCCTGTTGGCCAAGAATAAGGCTGGGTACCATGAGCTTACAAAATTGAGTTCTAAGGCGTACACAGATGGTTTTTATTACGTGCCCCGCATTGACAAGGAGTTGATTGCTGACCATTCCAAGAATATAATCGCGACCACAGGAGGGTTGTTTGGCGAGGTGCCGTCGCTTATTCTCAACGTGGGAGAGCAGCAAGCGGAGGACGCGTTTGTGTGGTGGAAGGAGACCTTGGGAGAAAATTTTTATGCAGAAATCAATCGTCATGGCCTAGAGGAAGAGCAAGTGGTCAATGAGGTTTTGCTGCGCTTTTGCGCGAAGCACGGAGTGAAGTACATCGCTGCCAATAATTGCTACTACACTGAGAAGAAGCAGGCGGACGCTCACGATATATTGCTTTGCGTCAAGGATGCCCAAAATGTGAGTAAACCCAAAAGGTACATTGGCAAGCGTGGACGGGAGTTTCGATTTGGTATGCCCAATGAGGAGTGGTACTTGAAATCGCCGGCTGAAATGCGAAAGTTGTTTGCTGACTTGCCAGATGGACTGACCAATACCCAAGTAATTGCGGATAGCTGTGAATCTTATATTTTGGAGCGGGACGTGTTGTTGCCGGCGTTTGAAATTCCAGCGGAGTTTGTCCACAAGGAAGATGAGGCTGATGGAGGGAAAAGAGGAGAGAATGCGTATTTGCGCCACCTCGCGTTTGAGGGTGCCGCGAAGCGCTACCCGGAAATAACGGACGAGATCAGGCAGCGATTGGATTTTGAGCTGGAGACAATTGAGCGAACGGGATACCCAGGATATTTTTTGATTGTTCAGGACTTCACCAATGCGGCACGAGAAATGGGGGTGAGTGTCGGGCCAGGCCGGGGTTCGGCTGCAGGATCAGCGGTGGCTTACTGCGTGGCAATTACCAATGTAGACCCGATCAAGTATGATTTGCTGTTTGAGCGATTTCTCAATCCAGACCGTGTCAGCTTGCCAGATATTGACATTGACTTTGATGATGAGGGACGTGGCAAGGTGATTGATTATGTGATCAACAAATACGGATCGAATCAGGTGGCGCAAATCATCACTTACGGTTCCATGGCGGCAAAAAGCTCTATCCGGGACACAGCTCGAGTCTTGGAGTTGCCTCTGGCAGAAGCGGATCGGATTGCAAAACTGATGCCGGACATTAGCCTCAAGAACTTGTTCTCGCTTGACGACAAAACGCTCAAGGAGAAGCTTCGGGGTGCGGAAGGATTGCAGCAGGTAAACATGATCAAGGAGTTGGCAAAGCGACAATCCCTTGAAGGACAAACTCTGCGGACGGCTCAGGTTCTGGAAGGCAGCCTGCGCAACACCGGTATTCATGCCTGCGGCGTCATTATTACGCCATCTGACATTACCAATTATGTGCCGGTGGCGGTGGCCAAGGACAGTGATATGGCCTGTACGCAATTTGACAATGCGGTGGCAGAAGATGCGGGATTGCTCAAGATGGACTTCTTGGGATTGAAGACGCTGACCATCATCAAGGATGCCGTGCGCAATGTCAAAGACCGCCATGGACTGGATTTGGATCCCGATGCGTTTCCGTTGGACAATGCAAAAACGTACGAGCTCTTTCAGCGCGGCGAGACCATTGGCATTTTTCAATACGAGTCGGCGGGAATGCAGAAGTATTTGAAGGAATTAAAGCCCACGGTTTTCGGCGATTTAATCGCAATGAATGCCTTGTATCGGCCAGGTCCGTTGGAGTACATTCCGTCGTTTATTCGCCGGAAGCATGGCACCGAGGAAATCGCGTACGATGTGGATGCGTGCAAGGAATACCTCGAGGAGACATACGGAATAACGGTTTACCAGGAGCAGGTGATGTTGCTTTCGCAGAAGTTGGCCGGGTTTACGAAGGGGGAGGCTGATACGCTTCGAAAAGCAATGGGAAAGAAAAAGGCTGATCTCATCGCCAAGATGAAGCCACAATTTCTTTCGCAAGGAGCGGAGCGTGGACACCACCCTGATAAGCTCGAAAAGATTTGGAAGGACTGGGAAGCTTTTGCGGCTTATGCATTCAATAAATCGCACTCCACGTGCTACGCTTGGGTAGCCTACCAGACGGCCTACCTAAAAGCCAATTATCCTGCTGAATACATGGCGGCGGTGCTTTCCAACAACATGAGCGATATCAAGCAGGTCACGCTGTTCATGGAAGAAGCCCGGCACCGAGGCATTCCGGTACTGGGACCCGATGTCAATGAATCGCTATTCAAATTTCGCGTCAACGTTGAAGGTGCCATCCGTTTCGGTTTGGGAGCGATGCGGGGCGTGGGTGAAGGAGCGGTGGAGGCTATCATTGCGGGCCGGCAGGACGGAGCGGGGACATACAAAAGCTTGTTTGATTTTGCTCGGAGAGTGTCTCCCAAGGATGTGAACAAGCGTGTCTTTGAGGCGTTGGCGCTTGGAGGAGGCTTTGATGGCTTCGATGGTTTGCATCGGGCCCAATACTTCGCCCTTGATGAAAAGGGGCGTCCACTAATTGAGTTGGCGGCGCGCTATGGAGCGGGGCATCAGGAAGACGAAAGCAGTTCACAAGCTTCATTGTTTGGCGGTATGGAAGAAATGGAAATGCCGGAGCCAGCCATTCCCATATGCGATCCTTGGGACCAGATGGATTTGCTGACGCGCGAGCGCGAAATCATCGGCGTTTACATTTCCGGACATCCTCTGGATAAATTTCGGTTTGAAATTAAGCACCTATGCAGCCCAAAGGAAGGCCTCGAGGTGCTCGATCACGCCCTCAAATGGAAAGGACGCGAATTGCGATTTGCGGGATGTGTTGCGGAGACCCAGCACCGGATTTCCAAAGCAGGAAAGCCGTTTGGCAGTTTTACCATAGAAGATTATCGTGGTAGCCAGCGCTTCATGTTGTTTGGAGAGGACTACCTCAAATTCAAGGATTATTTGGTGGAAGGCTGGTTTTTGTTTGTCCGAGGGTCGGTTGAACAACGTCGTTACCGCGATGATCCCAACGATGTGGAATTCAAGGTTCGTTACATTGAGTTGCTTGCGGACGTGAGAGAGAAATTCATTGCCCGGCTGAGGTTGCAAATTGACATTGCATCGCTGGATGAATCACGATTGGACCATTTGGGGAAATTGGTGGAGCAGCATCCGGGCAAGGTGGGGCTAACTTTGGAGATGCACGATGCGGGTTCTGCGCTCGAAATGCCCAGCCGCACTAGAAAGGTTGAGTTGAATGATGGGTTCGTAGAGGCGCTTGAAGAATTGGTTGTAGAGGGGGGAGTGAAGTACCGCTTGGAAATGTCCAAGTAAAGCTTTTGCCCAATTGGATGGATTGGTAGCAGTGTATTGTTCCACCCTGTCCGTCACTTTTAAACCATACAATGCAAAAAAGGTGGAAAAAAGAGAGTTCTTGGGGGCATGGCGAGGGTGAAACAGACGGATTGCGGATTTACCTTTGAATCACAAAATCACAGCGCGCAGCTTTGCGCGTCCAAAAACGATTGAGATATGGCTGTAGAATTTACCAACGATAACTTCGATGATCTGGCGTTGAAAAGCGATAAGCCGGTCATTGTTGATTTCTGGGCAGAATGGTGTGGACCTTGCCGAATGGTGGGGCCTGTCATTGAGGAGCTTGCCAACGAATATGACGGCCGCGCTGTCGTAGGCAAGGTCAATGTAGACCAACATGGAGACATCAGTATGAAATATGGAGTGCGCAACATCCCAACGATCCTTTTTCTCAAAGGAGGTGAAGTCGTGGATAAGAGTGTGGGTGCTGTTCCAAAGAACGTATTGATTGAAAAGCTTGAGGCGCTGATGTAGGCCTCTGGGATTGTGCTGCGGACTTCTTGAATGAGGTTCGAAACCGGCGCAATGCTTCACTGCATTCACAACGATAAAAGTCCCTGCCTTTCCGGTGGGGATTTTTTGTTCCAATCGCCCTAACTTTCAATTCATGCCCGCTTCTGTCGATCCTTCCTTGCTCCAGCGCTTTGGCCGTCTTGAATTTTTGGCGCGTCAGGCTGTGGAGGGTTTCATCACCGGATTGCACCGCAGTCCTTTCCATGGTTTTTCCGTGGAATTCGCGGAGCATCGATTGTACAATCCCGGTGAGTCGACTCGGCACATTGACTGGAAACTATACGGCCGCACCGACAAGTTGTTTGTGAAACGGTACGAAGAAGAGACCAACTTGCGATGTCAATTGGTCGTGGACTGCAGCGGTTCCATGTGGTATCCAGGGGAGGTCGAACCCGACGGTCCCGGTATGAATAAACTTAAGTACGCGGTTCACAGCAGTGCTGCACTGATGGAGTTGTTTCGTCGGCAACGCGACGCTGTAGGCCTCAGTCTCTTTAGTGAATCCTTGGAAACCCACATCCCCGCCAAGGCTTCCAATGCACACCTGAGAGCGATATACCAGGAGCTGGAATCTTTACTGGACGAATCCAACAACCGAAGGCAAGGCACCAGTGCCGTCAATGCTTTGCACCAGATTGCAGAAGCGAGTCCGCGTCGCTCGTTGGTTGTGGTCTTTAGTGATTTATTGGATCGGGGAGGAGACGTTGATGAAATGATGGCCGCACTGCAGCATCTGCGGCACAACAAACACGAGGTGGTGGTTTTCCATGTGCTGGACAAAGCCACCGAGGTAGATTTTGAATTTGAAGACCGCCCAACCATTTTTCAGGACTTGGAATCGGGAGAAGAGTTGCGGTTGCATCCATCTGAGGTTCGTGAGACCTACATTGACCGCATGGCTTCCTTGCGGAAAGAATTGGAATTACGCTGTGCGCAATACCGGGTAGATTGGGTAGACGTGGACATTGCTGTGGGCGTTTATCCTGTCTTGTCGGCATACCTCGCCAAACGAGCAAAGCTTCGTTCTTCCCGCTTTTGACCCTTCTTTGCGCTTCTCGAATCGATTGATTGTCCGAGTGTTGCATGGAATGAAAAAAAAATCTCAGTTAGATTCGAAACTTTTTTTTGGAATGTGGCGTATTCATCTTGCGCGAGTAAGGTCAGATGACTTATCTTTGCGCACCGCTACAAACGAGTAGCACACTGTTGTGAAACGGTCTGGTAGTTCAGTTGGTTAGAAT
>DDEH01000126.1 GCA_002336085.1 Flavobacteriales bacterium UBA1959
GCCTGTCCACCGGCATAAACGGATTGTGGAACCAAGCCATAAACCGCTGCGGCATGGGTCACGTCATGGGACAATCCTCCGGGACCAAACTGATGTTTGCCCTGATAACGCACATAGCGCTCCACCTTTTCAGGATAAATAACCCTGACGGATGCCATTTCACTGAAATCATGCAATTCACCAGTGATCCGATGGGACTCTGACTCCAAAAAGCTCGTGGTACTAAAACTCCAGCATGTCCCTGTATTTCCCTGACTTAAAACGTCCGTTGATGTCAAATCAATGGTGATTTCAGGCAATTGCCCCTGTGCTGTCCCTGCGAGCATTGCAAAGAAAAATGAGGCCGCGCAACAAGCATTTGTCAATTTCATCATAAAATGGTTTGATTGCAATTTACATACTGAGCGCTGAACATCATGGTACCCAAGCCCGTCCTTCAATATTATTGGCATTGCCCTGAAATCAAGCTAAATCAATAATCTGATTGGGCACAAGAGTGCACACAGATGTTCAACTTGAACGCACGTTGATCAGAACCGCGCTCGGACAAAATCGCCCAACTGAGGGGGAATGACCCACGTCAGGTACAATGCTCCCTGCCACAGATTATCCTCATAAGACCCCATTACCACGCGATCCCGACTGACTCGAGCCGTGAGCATCAAATTTCCACCTTCCTCAAAAAACAATTCGACGCCCAGAGCAGCGAAACCTCCAAATCCAGTTGACGTCAAGCTCGACGTAGGATTCGCAAATTGTCCGTTTCCAATGGGTGCGGTCAGCAACTGATAACTTTGGTTTTCAATGCGAACATAATTGCTCTTTAATTTAGTAGCTAACATACTTCCTCCCAACTCAATAACCCAGCTAACCTCATCTGTTATATAGGCGGCAGTTCGGTAGGCTAAGGAAAACTGAAAACGGTCTTCCTCGCTGAAAATACCATACGTTCTGCGGTTCTCTGAACCCATGCCGGTGTCCACATCTGACGACACAATGTTCCAGCCGCCCTCAGACTTCAATCCATTCATAGCATCCACGTGCAAGACCAATGCCGACTCCGGATTGAAAAATAGCATCGTCTGTAACCCCAGCAGTGTGCCGGGAGTATATCGCATTCCTGTATAGGCCGGGTATTCGATGTACTTAAATTCTCCCGCTTCAAGTCCAATGCTGTTCATGATCTGACTCCAGACAATATTATTGGGGCTGTTCACGCCAATGCGGTCTTCAATAGTCATCAAGTTGGCCGTGTTGTCCCCCAAATCATAATACTCGCCTGCGTATCCGTTGTAGAAGGCATTTGCTGCCTGATGGTTGGCTTGATAAATACCAAAATTCAAGGCAAACTCCACTCCCTTTCTTCCTGCCACGTAGCCGTCAGAATCATAATCCTCCCAATCGTCCCAATCCTGGGCATTCATTCCATTTGCAACGAAGGTCAATGCCATTAAACAGCAACCCAACGCGCGCCAATTTAGCCAAATATTTCGGCATACTTCTTCCTTGAACATGGCTCCAATTTACGACATCAATGAATGAATTGCTTCAGTTTTCTAAAGCTTTCAACCTGAATTCCTGACGACGAAGCGGCCAGTCACTACCGTCTGTGGGCTCTCGTGCTAGTGCATTGAGCGCATCAAAGCCCGACTTCAATTGCCCAAAAACAGTATGCTCAAAATCCAAGTGTGGCGTGCCTCCCTCCCGCAAATACCGATCCTTCTGTTTTGGGGTGTAAATGATTCCCTTTTCGCGTTCCAATCGTGCCAGCTCATCTGGTGAAACCGACCTGCCCACGACAATGTAAAAATCATACGATGCCGATCGTTTTTCGGGGTTGCCATCGTACGTACGTCCCATGGCCAATGCACCTCGAAAGTGCAAGCGATCTGCGCGAAACTCTGCAGGCAATGTGTGCTTTCCGATAAGCCAACGCAGCTCCTGTGCCCTCGTATCCTCTGAGTTTCCTCCTTGAACCACAAATTCAGGGACAATGCGCACAAATTCACTGGGAGCGTAGTAATTGCGAGCCACCTTGTAATGGAAATTCGCACTGTGCAACGGCACGTCATCAAAAGTCTCCAGCACCATCTCTCCCTTTGAAGTCGACAACTGGAATCGGTTACACACGTGCACCGCAGACCAATCGGAGAGGAATTCCTCACAGTTGCTATTGCTCAAGGCTGGATAAGCAAGCATGGCCTGCTTGGCCTGAACCGCCAGTGAGTCTATAATGACATCCTCTAAAAACAACTCGGGTCCCTTGAAAGAAGTCGTTTGCAAATCGGGATCGGGATTGCCTCCTCCGCATGAAAAAGTTAGCAAAGCGAGGCCCAAAATGAATATCAATGTCAGCCCCGTGCTCTTCATGCCCCCAATTTAACCCAATCTTGAAGGAACATGAATCCTTTTCGCGGCGCTGCTAAAGATTCCAAACAGATTCAGAGATATTTGCACCAGTATGGAACGTTTCGCCATTGTTGATATTGAAACCACTGGTTCGCACGCCCGTGGACACGGAATCACGGAAATCGCCGTGATAATAACCGATGGCGAGCACGAATTGGACCGTTGGGAAACATTAGTCGACCCCGGGTTACCCATCCCTGTCCATATTACGAAACTAACCGGCATTGATAACGGGATGGTTGAAGCCGCACCTACTTTCGAAGCCGTTGCCGACGAACTTGAAGACTGGCTCGCTGACGCCGTATTCGTGGCGCACAATGTGGGATTTGACTATGCTTTCATTCGCGGTCACTTCGAAACCATGGGAAGGGTTTGGAAGCGTCCCAAACTATGCACGGTGCGCATGGCTCGAAAGCTTCTTCCAGGCCATGGGAGTTACAGCCTCGGTCGGATTTGCAGCGATATGGGCATTCCCAATGATGCCCGGCATAGGGCCATGGGAGACTGTGCTGCCACCGTGGAGTTATTTCATCGGATGATGCAAACAGAGCACGCAAAAGATGTAGTAAATAGCATGCTGAAGCGCGGTGAGCGTGAATCATGGCTGCCTCAGCATGTGCCCGCAGAGGATTTTGAGCGATTGCCCACCTCGCCTGGTGTTTACCGGTTTCTCGATCGAAAAGGAACGCCCATATATATTGGCATGTCTCACAATGTGCGGCACCGGGTAAGGACACATTTTAATGGAAATATGGAGTCTTCAAGACGTCAAGCGTTTCTGCGGGATATCTACAGCATCGAAGCCGAGGAAAGCGGATCCGTCCTCCTAGCGCGATTGCTTGAAGACGAATTGATTCGGAAGCATTGGCCTATCCACAACCGCGCTCAAAAATCCGTGGCCATGCGCACAGCAATTATTCTGTACACAGACCAAAAGGGATTTAATCGGTTTCATTTGAAACGTCAGCGACATGTCAAGCAGGCCATTCGCTGGTTTTATAAGGATGAAGATGCGCGGTCTTGGCTCCATAATTGTGCACGCACACACAAGCTCAATGCCGAATTGCTCGGTTTGGGATCCGATGGTCGTGAGCCGGTTCGAAATGATTCCGGAGAAGCCGTAGCTGCACACAACAAAGGTATATCTGCCATTTTGCAATCCGCCCGTCAATCAGAACGAGTCGCCATCATCGAAAAAGGCCGTTGCAATCAAGAATCAGCTTTGGTGTTGGTGGAGAATGGTATCGTATATGGCTGGTGCTTCACCGAAGACACCATCGAAAGATTTGATCAATTGGACGAAATCGTACCCCTGAAACCGGGTTCATCCACCAGTGATGCAATTGTCCAGCA
>DDEH01000079.1:0-4806 GCA_002336085.1 Flavobacteriales bacterium UBA1959
AGCAAGGTGACGAGGTAGTTGAACTAGCTGCGCATGATGCAAAGTTGAATGCAGAGATTAATGCAGGTATTATTATTCCGCCTCGACCGTCGCTTTTGACTTCCTATAGAGGAAAGAGTTGAAGATGTTTCGTCGCGCGAATCGTTGAACCTTGTCTGCATTCACGAGCTTGGTGAACAGCGCTTTATTGATCCCGAAGTATTCATAGGTAGACCCATCGGTAAACTTCAATTCCAGCAGCAAGCTTTTGTGCTGCATATCATCGATGAAGGCATTCTCAATCGTATCCGTGTATTCCTCGAGGCCCTTGGCAATGGTGGCCGGAGCAATACTGATGAGAAACGCATATCCATCGGTGATTTGGCGCGTCATCTCCTCAGCCTCCACGGCCATATCGCTGTCCAAGACGTGCTTGTCCGGATGCCACTCCTTCACAAGATTTCGGTACGTCTTTTTGAGTGCTCCGAGATCAATATCTCCTTCTACTTCAAACAACTTCTTGTATGCATTGATCCGCTTCATCGTAATCTCTCTTTTCGTTCCTATTGCAGGAGAACCCGCTATTTAGTCTGTTCAACTCTTCGCGTCTTTGGGAACGACCTCCCAGCAACCTTGCTTTAGACGGCCGCTAAAATAGGAATATATGCAGAGAAACAGGGCATCAACATCCGATCTAAATACCAGGTTCACGATAAATCACCCATGCCTTGTGCTGGGCACACGAATGGCTTTACTCAACGCTCTTGAGTTGCCTATCACTTCGACAAATCAAACATCGGATTTGAAGAAAAAACCGGAGAATCATTGAGAGAACAATTAACTGACTTTCAACCTGGCATTTCGGCGTCACACGGATAGGCCCGAGCATAAACCACAAAGCGTTAACCCTAATTGAGTTTCTTTATCAGGAAATGCGAAATTTCAGTAGGATTCAACAAACAGCTCTAACTTCGTGCAAACCATGCCACCCATGCAATGAAAGATTCGACTGCAGCTGGCGCTATTCCATTCTGAGCCATGCCAAAAAAAATCGTTTACACCAAGCCAAAATTCACATTCGCATGTGCATTTGCAGGGATATTATTACTTCTATTAAGCACCTACGCGCAGGCAGAGGCCCAAGAGAGCAATGAACTATTCACCATTTACTTGGTCCGCCATTCAGAAAAACAAAGTTTGGAAAGCGATCCCCCACTCACAAAATGTGGTGTACAAAGATCCGAGAGCTTAAGCGCCTTGTTTGAAGCTGTGCCTATAGAAGCGTTATACAGCACGGAGTATAAACGAACTCAGAGCACGGCATTGCCCACATCCATTGCTAAAGACCTCGCTATTCAATCGTATGAACCGCAGGCGCTGGAAGAGATTGCGAGGCAATTGTTGCATGCACAACAAGACGCGCTGGTCGTGGGTCACAGCAACACGACCGCTGTGCTCGCAGGGATATTGGTGGGAGAAAAAATGGGGTCATTTGACGAATCCATTTACAATCGTATTTACCAAGTAGTCATTTCAAAAGATGATAGGCGACTGCATATCTTGCACACCGCCTTTCAATGCGCGGAACGATAAAACAGAAAAATCCCCGCAGCTGTTTCCAGTACGGGGATTTCATGAAAGTTGATGTTCTAAAAGAACGCGTCAGTAGCCTCAAATTTTGATGACCTTGAAGTTCTTTTCAAATGCCTCTGTGAAGCATTTGACAAAGTAAGTTCCCGGGGCATATCCCTGAAGAGAAATCGTTTTTCGATTGCCTCCATTCAAAATGCTTCCTGTTTCGAGGACCCTGCCCAATCGATCGAGAACGACAATCTGCAAAGGCTCGTTCCATGTGCCGTAAGATTCAATTTCAATATTGAACTGATTGCTTGTGGGATTGGGGTAAACTTTGATCAACATTTCGTCGGCCATACTTTCGTCGACAGCGATGATGCCACTCGGGACCAGCAATCGTTCGAATTCAAACACGCATTCGCTGTTTTCATTCACCACTACAATATTGTATTCACCCACCGGTAGGTTCATAAATGTACCTGTCGGCACAAAGTTTTGACCTCCATCGATGCTGTATTGGTAAGCACTGCCTCCCGATATTGGCTCTATGATTATTGAACCGTCGGCGGTCAACACAGAGAAAGGATGATTGACTGTGATTTCCAAATCCGACGAGTCGCAAACGTTGAGAACAACAGTTGTCGAGTAAGTGCACGTTCCAGATTCGTTTTGAACAACGATATTATACGTTCCTGAACTCAAGCCGCTGAACGTATTTGAACTGCCAAATGATTGACCACCGTCGATACTGTACTCGAAGTTATCCGCAGCAGAAACTGTTGTGATAGTGAGGGTTCCGTCATTAGCAGAGGCCGAAGAGGCATGTTCCACATCAACGTTGGCAAAGATTTCGCAGCCGTTATCACCGGCACAAAACGATTCAACGGCTTCATCACCAAAATCACCATCATTGAAAACAATGGTCGTTCCTTCGGAATTCCAGACTTGGAAAGTCCCAAAGCCAAAGCCACAGCACATGCCGTCGCCATAGGAGTCAAAAACATACAAGTTCAGACAAGAGTTGGAACTCACGCAAATTTCCTCCGAATATTCATCAGTGCCTGAGCCCAAATCCCCTTCAGATACAATCTGTCCGGACCCAATATCCACCATTTTCCAAGATGTTTCAGATGGATAATTATCTGCAAGAAAATAAAGTGTGAGGGTTTCAAAATCCTCTTCCAGATCTGCGCTTGCCGACACCGTATTGTTGCTGGCTTCACCATCTTCTTCACCATTGACACTGATAACAGCCAGCTGTATGGTGTTGTTGGTCGGCAACAAATTGTCCGTGATTAAAATGGACACAGCCTCCTGTTCTTGGGAAAGGATATCCACTGTTTCTTCTAAAATCGCAACAACATCACCATTGACAACCACTAAGATTTCCACGACTTCAATCGGCTGTTCACCAAGATTGGAGAGTACGATACTGACTCCGACTTGACCATCGCACGTCGAGTTGACCTGTCCAAGAGACACGGCTGCGTCGAGCGGATATATGTTGCTCAGAACGAAATCGAGCGTATCGTTGTTTCCATAGGTATCGTCTGGATCAGACACGATGCCTGTTATGACGTAGTCGCCCGGAGCTGAAAAATCTTGTGGCGCAGTGAACAGGAATTCGGCGTCACTAAATGGCTCAATGGTATCAGGGATGGCAATGGTTTCCATCAGCTGTCCGTCCACCAGCAAGGAGAGATCGAAATTACTCATGTCGTTCAATCCAGTGTTCGCTACACGCAAGGTTACCAATTCCTCCGTTCCCAAGGTGGAAGAAGCTTGTGGATTGACCAGGTCTTCCACAGCCAAATCGTTGTCGGCTTTGATGCCCGCCCAAAAGGACACCCACGGTCTCGCTTGTTTGATCACCAATTGCTCTTGAGCTGTGACCTTGTATTCAATGTCCATCCCGAAGCCTTCGATTCCCTCCACATCGTAGAGGATGGCAAACTCGTCATGGATGACCCCGAGGTAATCCCTCATCAGATCGAGGTATTCTGGATCCATGACCAGCTCTCCATCTTCGACCAAGTTGGACAACCTCAAAACGACATATCCAGCACCTTCGTCAGGATCTTGATAGAGCAGGATTTCTTCAGGAACGGCATTTGGGTCGGGGTTTGTAATCAAAGACTCACCCACTTGCGTATTCAAGTAAAACGTTCCTTCAGTGTTGTAAATAGGATCCAGGCTTATTCCAACTCCATTGGACTGCTCCTCTTGGAAATTGGGGTGGCATAACAACCCCATGGCTGCCATAAAATGGTCCACACGGTAAAAATCACGCTCTTCGAATGCCCTAAAGTTCCACATGCTGGCATACACCTGCTTAATGGATTTGGAGATGTGGCCTTCATCGAGGTATTGGGTCTTGGATGTGTACAATCCAGCGCCACTGAATCCGGGCAAATCTTCGTTATTTGTACTCGATCGGCACCGAACAGCTGTTCCTACAGGGAATGAGTCGTGCATTTCTTGCAGCGCGTCCATCATCCAGGCGGGCATCAGAGCGTCTTTGATATCATCTCTGAAATCACGCAACCGATCCTCACGAAAATCAATGTCATTGATGAATGACGGATTATTGATCATGACCTCAGCTTCTTCATAGAAGTTGTTGAGCTGCATGAATTCGTCGTAGAAGTAGAATGGTATTCCGAACCCATCAGGAATGGTGCCCTCAGGAAAATCGAACGTCCTCATCGTAGCCACGTTGGCACATTTCGCACCAAATGCAGTAGACATCTCAAAACCAACGTCATCCAAAGGCAGAATCTCTGTAATGCTCAAGTCTCGAACAGGGATTTGAGGTTCCGTGGGGCGGAGTGCCTCGAACCATTCATTGACCTCATCCAAGGTTGCCTCCCGGATGAAATAGGATTCTGCCTCGACCTTAAAATAGATGTAATTCCCCAGCAGGCTTGCGATGGAATCGATCGAAAGCGGATCCGCGATGTACGCGTTTGGCACGTTGTCCTGAATGGCCCTCAGGTTTACGTGAGAAAGCGGAGTTTGAATCACCGAGGTCATAATTCCGCCGACGCGTGGCAGTGAGTTCGGCAAGGCGTCGTACAATACGATGTCCCTTGAGCCGGGCGTTTCATCTACCTCCATGTGCCGAAAGAATCCGTAACCTTCAGCCACATGAAGAGGGATGTAATCCACATTCCCGAACACAACTGATTCCAGCACAACGTCGATTCCTGACCCTTCGTAATCATCCGCATAGTCATCAAGAAAATCGTCTTC
>DDEH01000079.1:5201-7436 GCA_002336085.1 Flavobacteriales bacterium UBA1959
TGGTAGGTCCGCTGTGTGGCCTCAAAATCGTAGGCATCTCCAAAGGAAAAGTTGAATGAATACCCGCCAATGACTCCGTTGGGATTGATCTGGTTGGGATTGTATACAATTTCTCCTGAAGAATCATCCCCCGTGACATCCGCACCAATAGCGTTCCAAAAGCCATAGTGTACGCCGTGTGTGTTGCTGTTGATGAAATATACTTTTGGATCCGGGCTGTCCCGGTTAAGAATTCCAAACTTTACGTACAACTGGTCGTCCAAGAATGGAGCCCAGCCGACATTATTAACATTGGCCAGATCCATAAATGTCGCAACATCTGGAACCGAGGTCGCACCGTTCACAAACTCGACAGGGTCTGCGTAGTTCAATGGCGCATCAGTCGGCATGTTCTGGAATTCCGTGACATCGTCAACCCCATCGCCGTCAATGTCTCCTGGATTGGATACGTCGTATTCAAAGACGGTATAGTTTTCGAGGGGATACGCAGAGCCAGGCTCTGAAATCACCATCGTACCATCGAGGCCCATTGTCATGGAAGATGTCCATTCAAATGATGGACCGTGCTGCGCTTCCAAAATATAATATTTACCCGATTCACCTTCGATTGAAAGTTGAGCCTGACCATAAAGATTGACAGAATAATTGTCAATAGGCACGATGTCTTGCGCATTCAATTGGCTGTGCAGACCAGCTAAAAAAAGGAGAATGAGGAGATGGAGATGTTTCATGTCGAGTGGTGGGTTAAACCAAGGTTGGAGTGCAAGGTATTCCTTTCTATTCAAATGGGAAAAGACAACTATACATTAAGAATCAGAGAACATATCCAACATCTCAAACGGATCAAGCAATCTTTGCTTCAAAAAAGCTGATCATCATTCATCGAAATGACAACAACGGCAACGAAATGTATTTTCTGTGAGAGTCTTGTTCTACGCCCGATCCACACCCAATTGCAGCGGTACCGATCATCTTTGTTGATTTTCTCTATCCCTCGTCATTTATCTCAATTCAATGTTTTCGATCACTGAATTGTGCGTTGCGCACATTGGCCATCAAATGCCTTCACACCAAACATCCCCATTGCCAAAGCAGAGACGTCCAAAGAAGACGGATCAAGGTTCTGTTGCAGAATGTACAAGCTCTCGCAGCAGCAATCAAACGCTAATTCGGAAAGTCTTGACTGGAAAGTCCACCCGCTCGGCCGAATAATTCCAACATCATTTCTTCGGCTTTCTTGTTCGGAGGTCCTCCTTCTGCGCGTTTAAAACCGTATGGCTGCGTAGATCCTTGCTCCAGCAAATCAAATCGAAAAATGTAATCATCGGAATTTTCAGCGCGTCCCGAAAATGTTCCGAAGCGCAAATCGTTCAACTGCAATGCGCCGTCATTGCGACGCACCGCGTTCAGGTATCCAGCACTGAACCATTGAAGAACGCCAATGGTCTCGTCCGTGTCCATGTTGTGGAGCATTTCATACCCTTTGCTTACCGAATGAAAAGCAATCGGAACCTCATCCAAAATAGAATACTGGGCCAACAAAAACGAATCTCCCGTGTCGACGACCACATTCCAAAGCACGTTATTGAAGATCGTCGGCGTGATTAAAAATCGCTCAAAAGTTCGTCCCTGCTTCTGCAACGCAAGCTCCACAGTCCGATGGACTTGAATGTGATTCACCGCAGTCAAGGCCAAATACAGGCAGCTCCAAACCAATCCTATGCGGTTCCAAACCTTCCGACGGGAATCGTTCATCGTGAATCGGGCTGCAATGAGCAGACAAATGAGAAACGGCAAAGTGTACAGCGGGTCCACCACTGAAACGGTACCCCAAGCCACCCGCTCATTTGAAAACGGAGCAAAAATCTGCGTTCCGTAAGTAGTAAAACAATCCAATAAAATATGCGTTAAGAAACCCCAAAAGAACAAAAGCACCCACCCCTTCAAATCAACTTCTGGAGCCTTCCAGTTCTGATTAAAATAACGCCGTTGTCCATGATGCCAAAGCCAATAAGCAACCAGCGGAACATAGACGGCCACAGGCCACCACGAACCTGGAAAAAAAATCTGAGTCAAAAAATTCACGACAAAACAGACAATTACCGCTGCTGAAACTTTGGTGCACATCGCCAACCAAGCGTGGTGACGGCTGCGGTACAACCGATCGGTCACCCAACCAAATACCAACGCACCCAGTACGCAGAAAAGCAAGGAATGGCTGATGCCGCGATGAAA
>DDEH01000140.1:0-11203 GCA_002336085.1 Flavobacteriales bacterium UBA1959
ATTTTTGAATTCCATGGGATGAAGGTGGATTGCATTGATAAGCATCAACCCAATAGCGAGGCACGTCGTGAGGCGTATCGTGCAGACATAACATACGGAACGAACAATGAGTTTGGGTTTGATTACTTGCGCGACAACATGGCGCAACGTCCCGATCAGTTGGTTCAGCGAAAGCACCACTACGCCATTGTTGATGAGGTGGATTCCGTGCTAATTGATGAGGCACGAACTCCATTAATTATTAGTGGTCCAACCCCTAAAGGCGATCAGCAAGAGTTTGAAGAGTTGAAGCCTAAAGTGGTCAAATTGGTTACCATTCAGCAGAATGTGGCTCAAAAGTTCTTGACTAGTGCAAAGCAGCTATTGACGAAAGACGGGGCTTCCAAAGATGAAGTGGCCGAGGGGGGATTGGCCTTGTTTCGCGCTTTTCGCGCCTTGCCAAAATCCAAGGCGTTGATAAAATTCCTCAGCACTGAAGGGATGAAGCAACAGCTTCTGAAGACGGAAGGAATCTACCTGCAAGACAACAAGCGCGAAATGCCGAAGGCGGACGCGGAGCTTTACTTCGTCATTGATGAGAAGCAAAACCAGGTTGAGCTCACGGAAAAAGGAATCGAATACCTCACCACCAACATGGAGGATGATAATTTCTTTACTATGCCAGATCTGGCAACGGAATTGGTGGCCATTGACAGTGGCCCGGGGGATGAGGAGACAAGGCTTGAAATGAAGAACAAGCTCATGGCCGATTACGGGGTGAAAAGTGCGCGGGTTCATACCATAAATCAATTACTGAAAGCCTACGCTTTATTCGAAATAGATGTGGACTATGTGGTCATGGACAACAAGGTCAAGATTGTGGATGAGCAAACGGGCCGAATCATGGATGGCCGAAGATATTCGGATGGGCTGCACCAAGCTATTGAGGCCAAAGAGACGGTGAAGGTTGAGGCGGCGACGCAGACATATGCTACTGTTACACTACAGAATTACTTCCGGATGTACCACAAGCTTTCGGGCATGACGGGCACTGCGGAAACGGAGGCAGGAGAACTTTGGGACATTTATGAACTGGATGTCATGGCCATCCCAACCAACCGTCCAATCACTCGGGACGATCGGGAAGATTTGGTTTACAAGACGAAACGCGAAAAGTACAATGCCATCATCGATGATGTTGTGAAATTGCGCGAGGCTGGTCGACCCGTTTTGGTGGGTACAACAACCGTTGAGGTGAGTGAATTGCTGTCTCGGATGTTGGACATCCGCAAGATTGACCACCAAGTTTTGAATGCAAAACTGCATCAACGAGAGGCTGAAATTGTCACCGCTGCAGGTTTGCCGGGAACGGTAACCATTGCTACAAATATGGCTGGGCGGGGAACAGACATTAAGTTAAGCGACGAGACCAAGGCTGCTGGCGGATTGGCGATCATTGGAACGGAGCGCCACGACAGCCGCCGCGTTGATCGGCAGTTGCGAGGTCGTGCGGGACGGCAAGGAGATCCAGGAGCATCACAATTCTATGTCTCGCTGGAGGATGATCTCATGCGTTTGTTCTCTTCTGATCGAGTTTCCAAAATGATGGACCGAATGGGCCACCAGGAAGGGGATGTGATCCAGCACTCTATGATTACGAAGTCCATTGAAAGGGCTCAGAAGAAAGTAGAGGAAAACAACTTTGGCGTCCGCAAACGATTGTTGGAGTATGATGATGTCATGAACGCTCAGCGGGAAGTCATCTACAAACGTCGTCGCCACGCATTGCATGGAGATCGATTGCGCACGGACATCGCCAACATGTTCTTCGAACTGATTGAAGTCTCAGTGTTAGCGTATCAACCGGGAAAGGAATTTGAGCCATTCCGGCTTTCACTCCTCAAAGATTTTGGCATCGAACCCCCACTTAACGAGGATGCATTCGGATTGCAACCGCCCGAGGACATTGCATTTGCAACGTACCAAGAAGCAGAGCGTGTGTATCGTTCAAAGCTTGCTGAACTGGCGGAGCGTGCACATCCTGTGATTCAAAAGATCCAGGACGACCCTTCAAATGACTACCAGCAGATCCTTGTGCCATTTACGGACGGTAGAAAGACCATGCAAGTCGCCACGAACATCCAAGAAAGCGTCGCCTCCGCGGGGGTGAGCGTGATGGAAAGTCTCGAGAAAGCTGTTGTACTGGCCATCATTGATCAGTACTGGAAAGAGCACTTGCGGGACATGGATGATTTGCGTTCCAATGTCCAATTGGCTCGCTTCGAGCAAAAAGATCCACTGCTCATTTACAAGTTTGAATCGTACGAGTTGTTTAAGGCGATGGTTCAGAGGATGAATGCTGATGTAGCTTCATTCTTGCTGCGTTGCACGATTCCAACAGGACAACAGGGACAACAAGTGCAGCAGGCTCCTCAGCGCCGCGTAGGAATGCCTAACAAAATCAGTCTTTCAAAAGAAGGGGTGCAAAACATACAGGAGCAGGCAATGTCCGCTTCTCGGCAATCGGGTGCTCTAGCGGGAGCTCAGGCCGGAGGCCGGCAAATGCCACCACCTCCCAAGAAGGTTGATCCGATTCGTACAGAGAAAAAAGTACTGCCCAATGAACCGTGTCCTTGTGGATCGGGAAAGAAATTTAAGAAGTGCCACGGCTGAGTGCTGTATTTAAATCAACCGAACGCTTCAGGGGAGTGGCACATTAAACGGGACTCTTGCCGCACAAATTGAGAAAAAAGAGCACACGTTTTTGGCGTGTGTAGGCTATCGGCTTCATGGACTAAAAAGTGGAACTTCTCCACACCTTTTGAAGCCTTTGAACCCATCCATTGCGCCCAACTTTGCATGCGATGGCCGTCGATCTCATGTCCTTCGTAGCCACCAAAACGCACCAATACGTGTGGAGCCGTGACGCACATGTGTATCGCGTCTCTTCGGTCAGCAGTGTCGCTGATAACCATGCCGACACCTAACGAAGCCAAGCGTTCTGCCGTCTGATTCAACATGCCTTCAATAAACCAGTCGGGATGCCGAAATTCAACAGATACAGGCAGTTCTTTTGGCCACATTTCGAGGTAGTCCCAAAAGCCATCGGAATGCTTTGGAGCGAAGTGCGGTGGCAATTGAATGAACGATGGCCCCATGCGATTTCCCAAGGCAAGCAAACCCGCGATGAAATCATCTGTGGGGCCTTCGCAATTTTTAAAACGTCGAAAGTGGGTGATTATTTGTGGGAACTTGCAGCAGAACTGGAAGCCTTCTGGCGTGGCTTGAGCCCATTCGTGCATTTTTTCCGGGGAATAAATACGGTAATGCGTTGCATTGAATTCAATGGTCCCGAATTGCTTGCCATAAGCTTCCGGATACAGTCTGCGCGGTGTTTTTACGGGATAGGTGTTGCCAACCCATTTGGAGATATTCCATGTGGTTCCTCCTGCAAAAACTTCAGCAACTTTGTTGCTCCGGGCACCGTGCCAGTGGGTTGCTGGCAAGTGGAAGAATTCCACCGTCAAGTGATCAATTGAAGGAAGTTTTCCGAATTTCATCTCGTGTACAAACATAGCACCGAAGGCGGTGAATTTTTATCCAAGAGGATTGGATTTACCTCGTCTTTTGTCCCCTGTGAATAGTACGTTGGACATGGTATTTCCTCGGCATTGCATCGAATGCAATCGCTGGCTTGTATCGCATGAAGTATGGCAATTGGGGTGCAGTCTTTGTGAGCAACAATGGCCTGACTTGCGCGGAGAGGTGGGGGAAAAATTGATGAAGGAAAGGTGCGATTTGGACCGAATGTGGACGGGGTTTCGTTTGCGGGATAACGTGACGCTTGAGCACCAAATCCGTGCATTAAAATACCATGGGGATCGGCAATTGGGTTTGCTTTGGGGCAGGTGGGTGGCCAATGTATCAAAGGTGCCCAAACCGTCAATGGCTCCGATTGGCCTGGTCCCTGTCCCGCTTCATTGGCGACGCCGTTGGAATCGAGGTTTCAACCAGGCCGATTGGATCGCTAAAGGGGCCGCGATGGAGTGGAATGTCCCTGTATACTGGCGCGCCTTGTTTCGTCCAGATCACTCCCGCAGTCACACGGGTTTTTCCAGAAAAAAACGAAGTGATTCATCAGCTTCGGCATATCAATTGGGCGCTTCGCCGCCTCCTCAAGGCACAAAGATTATTTTGGTTGATGATGTTATGACTACGGGAGCGACACTCCGTGCTTGCACATCGGTTCTTGAAGCTGCGGATTGCGAAGTCCTTGGAGCGCTGACACTGGCACTTGCGTGAATTTTAATACCCAATTACTGGGGTATCTTTGCTACGAGTTTTATTGCAATGCAACCCAACATGCATCCGAACGGTCAAACCTACGCAGTCCTTGTTCCGCAGTGTCTGGCTTTAATCCAGGGCGAGCCTAGCCTTGTGGCCAACCTTGCCAACCTTTCAGCAGCACTGTTGCACGCTACCAATTGGCATTGGGTCGGTTTTTATTTGGTCGATGAAATACGTGATCAATTGGTGTTAGGGCCTTTTCAGGGCCCTGTGGCATGCACTCGTTTGAGCCGAGGCAAAGGGGTGTGCGCAGCAGCTTGGGAAACCACGCTGCCTCAAATTGTTTCCAATGTCCACGAATTTCCCGGACACGTGGCATGCAGCGCGGCTGCGAATTCGGAATTGGTGATTCCCATTCAATTGAATGGGAATGTGGTGGGGGTGCTTGATATTGACGCCGTAGAATTGGATGCTTTTTCCTCAAAAGACGTGGAGGCACTTAAACCACTTATAGGGGCGATTGAAAAATCTTGGAACGAATGGGAAGCATGAAAACCTATGCAGCTGAGGCATCGGTGTTCGGTGCGATCTTGGTCGTTCTTTTTGGCTGCGCTCAAATCTCTTCGCCGACTGGTGGTCCCGTCGATGAGGACCCGCCTCAAGTTGTGACCATGACACCGCCCACGGATGAGGTCAACGTGCACCCTGCATCACTCCGTATTCTATTCGATGAATTTGTTGCATTGAAAAACCCGCAACAACAGCTAATTATTTCTCCTCCTATTGCGACGCAGCCTCTTCTAAAGATTAAGGGAAAAGAGGTTCGTGTTGAGATGGATCCTCAGGCATTTCAGGATTCTACCACGTATGTTTTTTCATTTGGTGGAGGTGTAGTTGATTTACACGAATCCAACCCGGCACTTGATTTAAACTGGGCGTTTTCTACCGGCTCCAGCATGGATTCACTTGCATTAAGCGGAAGGATTGTTGATCGCATGTCAGGAGATCCGCGTGAGGGATTGCGTATTCTGCTGTATCAGGAGCCCGTGGATATAGATTCGATTCTGGCGGGAAATTTACCCAACGCCATTGGCGCATCCAATAAGGACGGTGTCTTTCGAATTGATTATTTGGGAAAGGGGGAGTTTTTTGCCTTGGCCATCGATGATGCCAATGCAAATTACCAATGGGACAAAGGAGAGTACCTTGCTTTTGACACGATATCTATGGTCGCCGGCGACACCTTGCAAAAACCTTTCCTTGGGTTTGAGCCGAAAGAGGTGGAGGCTCTGCATTACATTGAATCGAGCAAGGTAGATTCGATGGGCTCAATTCGTGTTTATGCTCCGCTCGATGAGGATAAATTTCAAGAGGACTGGAGCGCTATGCTTGCTGGGGTGTCTGTTGAATCCCCTTGGGAGCGCTCAGGAGACAGTGTTTTTTTATGGGTCGATACGGGGTTAATTGGGGATTACCAAAACGTGGAATTAGCTTGGTCCGGGGAGTCATTTAGCGACACAGCGAAAGTGCGTTTGGATCGAATGCCCCGTCGACAATTTCCAAAAATCCTTGAAAAACTTCCGAGAACGTCATCGGCTCAAGGCACTCGATCACTTTCTTTTGATCGCGCGGTAATCATTGCAGACTCCACGCAATGGATGCTCATCCAAGGCATGGATACGCTGACCGGAACAGAATTTGCGCTGAGCGCAACCCAAGAGCAGAGTTTTGGAAGGACATTGCAGATGGCGTTCAAGGAGAAGGATGGGTCTGATTACCAGTTGATTGCATTTCCTGGGGCATTGCGAAATCCCAAAGGCCAGGTTCAAGGCGATACACTAGAGTGGCGTTGGAAAACGCATCCGGAAGACCATTTTGGGGAGTTGAATGTGGAGTTGTCCCGTTTGCCTGGAAAGGGTTGGTTTCTGATTGGGCTGGGAAAAGGGATAACGCAGCGTATTCGGTGCAATGCCGATACAATTTTGAACTTTCCGCGGCTTGTTCCCGGTGCTTACAAGATTGGATATGAATGGGACGTGAATGGCGATAGCACCTGGCAAGTGGGCGATGTTTCGCTTTTGGAAGTTCCTGAGCCTTATTTTTACCCTCAAGAAAACCCATCGATTCGATCGAATTGGTTGGTGGAATGGTTGTGGGATTTTTCTGTTGGCGAATCGGATGAGTAATCCGTTCATTCAAAGGGGTCTACTGAAATGCAAAACGCAATAAATTCGAATGAAATGAAAGGTCAAAACAAGTGTCACTTATGCCTTTGGTGCTTGGTTTTTATGGCTTCAGCAGGCAGCATTGCTCGCGCCCAAGACCCTTACATAGCGACCTCACAAAATTACTTTTGCGCAGGATCTGAGGATGAGGTAACCATGTATTGCAATGTTTTGGCCTTCGATCCGGAGACCAATTTAGCAGACTGGTCTTTTTCTTGGGAGCCTGCTGTGGACGTGAGTGACCCATCTGCTCAGATTGTTTCTATTGCTCCGGACGCAACAATGGACTTTTCAGTCACCATGACGTCACCTGATGGGACGGTTTATTTGGATGAAATCACCATCACAGTGTTCCCTGTTTTCACAGTAGCTGCTGGACCAGATTTAGCAGTTTGCAGCACAACGGCCCAATACCTGTCTGCATCGGCAGACATTCCAGACGCAATGATTTGGTCGTGGGAACCTGCATTGGGATTGAGCAATGCAAACATTCCAGGCCCTCAATTAATGCAGGAAATAACACAAGTATATACCGTCACTGCTACCCTTACTGCATCTACTGTTTTTTCTTCGGGAGAGGCGTGTACTTCGAGCGATGTGATAGAGGTTGTGTCCATTTTCCCGGACATGAGCTTAGGGCTAGATATTGTTGCATGTGAAGGAACTGCGGTCACCATTGATCCCGGCTTGCCTTTAAATTATGAGTACGAATGGTCAGTGGAGACCGAGACGCTGCCGGTGCTTTTTGTCTCTTCTTCTGGGACATTTGGCTTGAACGCCACCTCGCCAGAGGGGTGTGAGCAGTCTGATGTCATTGAGGTCACATTTACAGAAGGTCCAGAATTGACCTTGCCCGATTCGATAACAGGATGTGAAAACCCAGGCGTTGTTCTGGACGCCACGCCAACGAACTCTGCAACAGGTCCGTTTGAATTCGCTTGGTCTACGGGTTCTAATTTGGCGCAAATTACTGTGAGCGCAAGCGGGTGGTATGATGTCATGGTGTCTGATGGAGGCAGTTGCTCCATCTCAGAAAGTACATGGGTCTCGACGCTGTCAAGTCCTGTTGCTTCCCTTCCTTCCGATACTTCTCTTTGTTTTGAGGATTACCCAGGCATCGCTTATCAACTCGCAGTCTCAGCGGGTTTCGCTAATTATGCTTGGACATCAGGACAAACAGGCAATAGCATTTCCCTTGACAATCCGGGATTGTATGGCGTGACAATTACCAACGATATTGGGTGCAGCACCGATCAAATGACTTTGGTTCAGGGGTTTTGTTCTGAACCTGCATTGTTTGTGCCATCTGCTTTCACACCAGACGGTGATGGCTTAAATGAGACCTTGCGCATTGAAGGAAAGAATTTAGTAGAGCTCGACTTCCGGTTGTACAACCGTTGGGGTATGTTGGTTTGGCAGGCGGATAGCATTGGCGATTACTGGCACGGTCAGGCGCCCGATCGCACCCACTATGTCCAAGATGAATTGTATGTCTGGAAGGCGAAGTACCGGCATTATCTAGACGATCGAGGCCAGCTGAGTCCGTATAGCGAGGCATCAGGGTCGGTCCGCATATTGCGATAAGTGACAAAGTGCCTAGTATGATTTTTGGTCCCTCTCAGGGATCAGCAGAACTCAGGAATTTATTTCCAGGAATCGCTTGACCGCGGAGAGGGTTCCAAACACGACCAGCGTGTCCGTATCTTGAATAACCATTTCTGGTTTGGTAACGCCTATGATGTGCTCTTGGTTTTCTTCGCCAGCTTTTTCTGATTCGAAAATCCTTCGGATGGTGATCAATCGAAGTTCGTATCGGCTCGTCAGGTCAATGCTACCCAAGGTTCGTCCAATGCAATTTTGTGGAGCGTGGATTTCTGCGATTTCATAATCGTCTGGCAACGCTAAGAAACCGCCAATGTTGGGGTGGATTAGTCGTTCGGAGATCACGCTTGCAACCTCGCTCTCAGGCGTCAAAATCTCATTCACTCCCAGGCTTGATAAGATTCTTCGTTGGTGGTCTCCATTTGAGCGGACAATTACTCTAGGAACATTTAAATCAATGAGATTCAGTGCTGTCAGTACAGTGGCTTCGAAGTTTTCACCGATGGCAACAATGGCCGCGTCCATGTCTTGTACGCGCTGGGTCTGGAGGGCTCGAATATCTGTGGAGTCGAGTGTCACTGCCAATGCGACGTCGTCTTTGATGCCTTCTGACCGGGTTGCGTTGTGATCGAATGTAAAAACTTCAGCTCCCTTGGAGGCCAAGGACAAAGCAATTTGTTTGCCATAACGGCCCATTCCAAAAACGGCAAATCGGGATGATTTCGGCATGATCGAGGATTGAGAAGTTGGATTCGAGGGTTATTTCTTGGTAAGAGCTTGAGTGCAGTTGCGCAAAACGATTAAGAATGCAGCAACATCTTCAAAGGTATTGTACAATGGAACAGGCGCCATCCGAATCACGTTGGGTTCACGCCAGTCTGCGATTACTCCCGCTTCGGTCAGCGCATCAAACAAGGTTTTTCCAAAACCATGTGCAGCGAGAGAAAGCTGGCAGCCACGGCGATTAGGGTCTTGTGGCGTGATGAGTTCTGCGCGAAAGCCGACGTCTTTTGCGACAAATTGGATACCTGCTTCTAAGTATGCCGTAAGGCGCTTGCTCTTTAACCGCAATTGATCAATTCGCGCATCGAGAAACATATCCAGTGACGCCGCGTGAACCGCCATATTTAAGACAGGTGCATTCGACATTTGCCAAGCCTCAGCTGTGTTCATGCTATTGAATTCAGGCTCCATCAGGAAACGTCGTTTGGCATCATGACCCCACCAACCATCAAACCGTGGAATGTCCTCCCGGCCGACATGGTTTTCGTGGATGAAGGCTCCAGCTACTGCCCCCGGTCCCGAGTTGAGGTATTTGTATGAGCACCAGCAGGCAAAGTCGACATTCCAGTCGTGCAATTGCATCGGAACATTGCCCATTGCATGGGCCAAATCGAATCCGCAATATGCCCCAACCGCATGGGCTGCGCGCGTGATGCGTTCCATGTCCATGAGCTGTCCGGTGAAGTAGTGCACGCCTCCGATCATTACCAGCGCCAATTCGTCTGAATGCTCTTGTATTGCCCGTTCAATGTCCTCTTCTTCGATGCAGGTTGCTCCTGGGCGTGGACCAATTTCAATTAAGTCTTTTGTCGGATCACCTCCATGAAACCTGATTTGGCTGGCCAGCGCATATTGATCCGATGGGAAGGCTTTTGCTTCGCACAAAATTTTGGTACGTTGTCCTTTCGGGGCATAAAAACTCACCAAGAGCAAGTGCAGGTTTACGGTGAGCGCATTCATAGCAACAACTTCGTGCTCTTTTGCGCCGACCAAGTGCGCCAGGCCTTTGGTTAGTTTCTCGTGGTAGCTGACCCACGGATTCTTCGCGTGAAAGTGCCCTTCAACGCCCCATTGAGCCCAATCATCTAACTCTGTTTTCAGCGCCTGCTCTGCAGATTTAGGCTGCAAGCCCAAGGAATTCCCAGTGAAGTAAATCACTTCCTTCCCATTGATTATTGGGAGGTGAAAATCCGCCCGGCGAGCGGGAAAGGGATCACTTTTGTCCAAGGACCTTGCGTGTTCTACGCTAAATGTATGCTTAAGATTCGCCTCCATGGATGTTGGTTTGCGTCGGCCCCAAAGTTCCAACGAAAAAGTTCAAGTTTCGGAATCACACCCAGAAAATGATAACAAAGCCTTGAACAATAAGACAACCATCGAGAACGAGACTGTAGAACCATTCCTTGCGAACGATTTGACCGTAAACTACGCAGGGCATGGCGCAAGCGATTGTGCAGAGAGGAGCCACCGCATTCCCAATCAAAAGGAATATTCCTGCACCTGTGGCTAGAAGGGCAATGGCTAAATATGTGGCGCTTTTGGGTCCAATACGCTGTGGTACGGTATTCATAGAGGGGGGGTCAACTGCCATGTCCCTGACATCGAACGGAACGGTCAATCCTGCTATCAGAAGAGATTGCGCAAGGACTCGGGCCATCAAATCAAACTCTAGCGCTGCGCTGCCACACATGATGCTAGGAATCCAAACCGTCGCGAGTCCCCAGGTTATGGCAATTACGGGGAGTTTAAATCGACTGATGTCTCGCCATCCATTTGAATCATTGGAAAATGGATTGGACGCATAGCCAAGTGCCAAAGCCGACAAAATGATGAGGAATGGACTTGCTGGAACAAGGAGGTGGGCCCAGTTCAACAAATCTTGGCGGAAGACAATAAACCATGCCGCAATGCACAGGCACCAAGCCCCCAGCAACATCCCCGAGTACTTTTCGATAAATATCCTGCGATCCTGCGGGATGTGATGTGGCATACGCTTGTATTTAATGCGACGCTGTAGCGTGTAAATCGCTCCTGTGCCCACCCCTATGGCAATCACAATCCCTGATTGGATTATGTCCCAATCTGGCATTTGGTTAGCTGCTTGCAATGTGGCCATTGCAGAGCTCATCGCTCCAAGAGCGATCCAAAGGTGCGTATAGCCCACGATTTTTACCATGCTACAAAGTTCGCACAATGCCCTTGAATTCCCATTTGGGCCCCAGAAGATGCCGTTGAAACTCAACGTTCAGTTTTTGGAGGTGAATGCCGCCTATTTATTTATGCAATCAACTCATTAACCGCTAGATTTGTGCATCATTTTTTCGCCG
>DDEH01000140.1:11620-13545 GCA_002336085.1 Flavobacteriales bacterium UBA1959
TCCATTGACGATTTAATTGCCAAAACTGTTCCGGAAAAAATCCGAATGCGGAAACGGCTCAGCTTGAGTCCGGCACTTTCGGAGAGCCAATACTTGGAGCACATTGATGGCATTTCTTCGAAAAATCAGGTGTTTCGGAATTATATCGGCATGGGGTACAATCCGACTGAAGTCCCTAGTGTTATTCGAAGGAATGTTTTGGAGAATCCAGGTTGGTATACGGCATACACGCCATACCAGGCTGAGATCGCACAAGGTAGACTGGAAGCTCTTTTGAATTTTCAAACCGCGGTGTGTGATTTGACCGGAATGGAGTTATCGAATGCTTCTTTGCTGGATGAAGCGACTGCTGCTGCTGAAGCAATGGCCATGGCTTATGCTGCACGTCCGCGTGCCATGGCCAAGGCAGGAGCCAATCGGTTTTTGGTGGACGAAGCGGTCTTCCCGCAAACCATGGATTTGCTGCGCACCCGGGCGAAATACTTGGGAGTCAGTCTAGAGGTGGTGTCGCGAAAGGCGATGCAATTCATTGCAGAAGACGATGTGTATGGCGTTCTGTTTCAATATCCCGATGGCAATGGCGCAGCAGACGACCTGACAGTCGTGATCGATGCAGCGCATGTGACAGGAGCGCAAGTGGTTGTCGCTGCTGACATCATGTCATTGGCATTGCTCAAGAGTCCGGGAAGTATGGGAGCGGATATCGTTGTCGGGACGACTCAGCGGTTTGGAGTGCCGATGGGCTACGGTGGACCTCACGCCGCTTTTTTCGCTGCCCGAAAAGATTACAAACGCCACTTTCCTGGCCGAATAATTGGCGTTTCGAAGGATCGGCTGGGCTCCCCAGCGCTGAGAATGGCCCTCCAAACCCGGGAGCAGCATATTCGTCGCGACAAGGCAACATCGAACATTTGTACTGCGCAATCTCTTTTGGCCGTCATGGCATCCATGTATACTGTTTATCATGGGCCTCAGGGCTTGCGTGAGATTGCAGAAAACATTCATACTGCTGCGCGGATTTTGGATGCTGCGCTTTTAGGTTCTGAACACTTTGAGCAAGTAAACGAAATTTATTTTGATACGCTGAAAATCAAAGTCACAGGAGGGGATGATGGAATGCGTGCCTTGCGTGCCAGAGCAGAGGCGATGAAAATTAATCTGCGCTACTTTCGAGATGGAGAGAGTGTTGGAGTTTCCTTGCACGAACGCGTTTCGCAGCATGAGTTGATGAGTTTATGCACCGTTTTTGGAGTAACTCCTATGTTAGAAGTATCTGAGAATAGGGCCTTTTTGGGTGGTTTGTGGCGGGAAGTTGACTATTTGCACCATCCCGTCTTCAACCGTTACCGGTCAGAAACGGAAATGATGCGCTACATCAAGCACCTGGAAAATAAGGACTTGTCATTGGTGCATAGCATGATGCCTCTTGGGTCGTGTACGATGAAACTCAATGCGGCCACAGAATTAATTCCTATCACATGGGCGGCTTTTGCAGAGCTGCATCCGTTCTGTCCAAAAGAACAGGCCAATGGAATGCAGGCCATGTTGGAGGAGTTGGTAGAGGATCTTTCGAAGATTACGGGTTTTGCAGGCGTCTCGTTGCAGCCGAACTCTGGAGCCCAAGGTGAGTTCGCTGGTTTGATGGTAATCAGGGCATACCATGCTTCGCGAGGAGATGAAAACCGAGACGTATGCCTTATTCCTTCGTCCGCGCACGGAACGAATCCGGCCTCTGCAGTTATGGCAGGAATGCGGGTTGTAGTGGTTGGGTGTGATGATCATGGCAACATTGACCTGGATCATCTGCGTGAAAAGGCGGAAGAACACTCTTCGAACTTAGGAGCTCTAATGATTACGTATCCCTCTACTCACGGCGTATTTGAAGAGGGTATTTTGGACATCACAGAATTGATTCATGCCCACGG
>DDEH01000122.1 GCA_002336085.1 Flavobacteriales bacterium UBA1959
TGCGGCTGATTTGTCAAGTCCGGAGGGAAAGGTGTGGAAGTTGGACGGTGAAGCTTCATACATCGTTGGACCAAGTCAAGGAAGTGGTCAGTTTTGGGGCGGTCTTGATGCTGCTGGCGTCATTGAGCGTGCATGCCAACTCGATGATGAATTCATCTTCTTCGACGACGGTACTTTTGAAATTGCCACTCAAGGCCAAGTATGGGCGGAGAGTTACATGGGCGGTGCCAATGAATGCCTTGATGATGAAGCGCTTGTAGCGCCATTCGATGTGTTCGGATCGGCTGTGCACGCTTTCACTGCAACAGATGCTGAAATCACAGTGGATGGACTCGGTGCATGGATTGGTTTCAACAAAGCATACAACGGAGGGGAGTTGAACGGCGAAGGAACAGGCACACCTGCCTCTTCAATCACATACGAAGTTTACGAGTACAGCAACAACGACGGAGTTGAGCGAGTCACGGTAACAGTTGACTACGGCGAATTCCCTGGTGAGTCGTACTGGACGATGCGTATCATCGCGCAGTAATTTTATCACTGTATTTTATTGAGAAGGGAATCGGTCATTGACCGGTTCCCTTTTTTTATTCAGTGCTTTGTAAGGAAGCTCTTAGCTCTCGAGCTTTCATCATTGCAAAAAACATTTCGGCTCCAATCTCCAAGGATCGCTGCTGATAGACTTGACTTTCCTCTGGTGTGCCATCGCTGACTTTGGGATCGATGCAAGGCAACCCAAAACGCGCAGCAGCCCCTTCAACAACTGGACAGGCCTCGTTGGCCTCCTCGCACACCATAACTGCAGCGAATCCATGCTGAGGATTCATTGGATGCGAGTACCGTGTGCTCATCGTTTCAAAGGGGGCATGATCTGTTTGAAGTTGGACGCGATAGATGGGATTCACGCTGTCGTCCGACGCAATGATGTCAACGCCTTGGCTTCGCAACGCATTCACAGCACCTGGATAGAAAGCGGTGCCTTCTGTGCCTCCGCTCCACGTCTGAACGTGCTCGAGATTGCAATTCCAAGCTGCTGCTTGAAGCCAAATTTGTCCCAGATGACTTCTCCTGCTGTTGTGGGTGCAAATGATCATGACGTTGGCGGGTGCTGTCGTTGGTTGATGAGCAATCCAATGGGCCAATAGATTCAGAGTGGCAAGTCGATCCGATCCGATGTTTTTGGGTACTTGACTGCTTAGTGCTTGCAAGTCTTTTATGGTTTGTGATAAAAGTTTCATGGTTCTGCAGGGGCAGTTGGATGGTGAGCATCTGCAATGGCATTTCCGATGGGGCATTCTGGAACGTGCGCTCCTTGTAGGTAGCCGGTGCTCACTAAAAATTCACGAGTGATCTCTCCGCCGGTAAATTTAAAGGTGTTTTTAAACAGGCGCACCCACTCCGCTAAATTCATCGATCCCTGAAGGTCAAGCCATGATTTGAACGACCCGAAATTTGATTGGAGATTCCGGATCTGCTGTGCGTTATGAATCACTGCAGCAATCTTTAGACGATTCCGGATGATTCCGGCGTCGTTCATCAGTCGTTCAAAGTCTGCTTGTCCGTAGACGGAGATTCGCTCAATTTGGAAGTTTTCGAAGGCCTTTCTAAAGTTGTCTTGCTTGTTCAGGATCGTTGTCCACGACAAGCCAGCTTGATTGATTTCCAAGATTAACCGCCCAAACAGTTCATCATCTGAATGCACCGAAAATCCGTACTGCGTGTCATGATAATGTCGGTGGACGCTGTCCGCAGACAACGTGTCAACATAAGCGCAGTACGAGTGAGGAGGCGATGCAGTCTCAGCCATATTCGTTCGGTCCGATTAGCATTCCTGTCCAAATGAACTGAGGAATTGGAGGAGGTCTGCGGTGGTGACAATGCCGTCTTGATTGATGTCTGCTGGGCACGAGTTCTCACAATCATCGAACACACATGTTCCGTCGTCCCAGTTCGCGTCCTCATCATAATTGGTCGCGTCTGAATACATGCACCCACCGCCTGGCGTCTCAGGATCCAGAGGGCAATGCTCGGGTGGAAACAGGCAAGATCCATCTTCAAATGCGGCGTTGGGATCGTAATTGCAGGCAGCACTGTAGGTGCACCCTCCATATTCGACGACCGGGCAGGAAAACATACATTCATCCATGGACTCGAACAGTGCATTTGCATAGTTGACCCCACCTACCGATGAACCGCAACCGCTGATGTAAGTGCAATCGCCACCCACGATTCCAATCCCAAGCACCATGTCGCAAAAGCCGAAATTAACTCCCGCGAGGTCTGTACACGGCTCGACTTCAACCTGTGAAGGCTGGATGGTCAAGGTTGCTGTCTGACTCGCTGTATTTCCGCAGTCGTCGGTGGCCATGAACGAAACGGTCACGTAAATCGTTTCTTCACAAGTGATCCAGGGAATGGCGTCAAAGTCATTCGACCACGTGACGGTGTTGCACGCATCTTCAGCTTCGGCACTGGCATAGTCATTGGCCCAGGCAAACATCTCCATTTCTGCTTCCATGGGGTCACTGCAGCCAATGGTCATGTCCATGGGTGCGGTAGTAATGACCGGGGGAGTGGTATCAACCACATCGATTTGTTGTTGCCCTACGGTCGTGTTTCCGCTGGGGTCAGTCGCTGTAAAATTTCGGACATAACTCACGGTACTGGAGCACGGTCCAGGAATGGATGTGGTGGTTTCGGTCAATTCTACAGACCCGCTGTTGTCGCTTGCGGTCGCAGATTCAAACTCGAAATCGTCGCCACATTCAACAACCAGGTCATCTGGGACGTTGAGGGAAGGAGGAATGTTGTCTCCATTTGAACACGGGCCAGACGTCCATGTCGTGACGCCATCCGTTACGATGGCGAGGCAGGAATTGTCATAGGTCACATTGTTGCAACCACACACGGGAGCATAGATGAATGAACAAAATGCCATTGGATCAATCAAACTGGGATCGATGCAGTCCTCTTGCGCATGCGCATTTTGTAAGCCCAAGGATGGAATCAAAACGGCGGCGAATAGAAGCGCAAAAATCGGATTGCTTTTTTTCATAATCCTTTTGAATAGATGATTATTAAAAGTAAACCCAAACGACTTAAAAATGCACATCGTTAAGTGTGTTTTCAATCTAAATACTCTGCAGTTGATGCCGCCAAGGGCGAGTGATTTCTGTGTTTCCTTGCATAACTTTCAGCCATGCAAAAGAAGATTTTATTGTTGGGCTCCGGTGAACTGGGGAAGGAATTGGTGATTGCATTGCAGCGATTGGGTCAGTATGTCATTGCTGTGGATGCTTATGCCGATGCGCCCGCCATGCAAGTGGCGCAGGAATTCGAGGTGATCAATATGCTGGACGGTGATGCTTTGGATGCGATTGTAGCTAAGCACCATCCGGACATGGTGGTGCCGGAAGTGGAGTCCATTCGGACAGAGCGGTTTTACGATTACGAAGCCAAAGGCATTCAAGTGGTGCCATCGGCACGTGCCGCAAACTTCACGATGAACCGCCGAGCGATCCGGGATTTGGCAGCGCAAGAATTGGGATTGAAGACGGCACCGTATCGTTATGCTACTTCATTTGAAACGCTCAAAGAGGGAGCAGAAGCTGTGGGCATGCCATGCGTTGTGAAACCACTGATGTCGAGTTCAGGCAAAGGTCAGTCCGTTATTCGCACAGAAGCAGACATTGAAAAAGCTTGGCAAT
>DDEH01000003.1 GCA_002336085.1 Flavobacteriales bacterium UBA1959
GCAGCTCCGCAACCCAATATTACAATTTCAAATTGCATGGAAAAAGTGGGAATAAAAATGGAGCCCTTGAGGCTCCATTTTATTTCTTCTTATCGAACGCGATCAATGCTGAATAATCAGCCGTTTGGTTGAGCGCAAATCATTTGAATTGATTTGAATGATGTAGACACCATCAGACCACTGGTTCACGTTAAAGCTAGAATTTGCAGGAAGTCCGTTTAGTTGATTCTGAAGGACAACTCTCCCGGATAGATCACTCACTGTTAAGGTTCCTGAACCAGGAAGGCCATTGATGCTAAACGCGTCTGATGTAGGATTCGGATAAACATTCCAAGTTTCGCCGCTGATATCGCCCACTCCAAAAGGTATGGGAAGAACATCGAGCACATAGCCGCTGAATTCATATGGTTGCGCAACGGGTACTCCGAATACAGTGACGTAGGCTTCCACCAAGAGTGTCATTTCGTAAACGCCCATAAGTGTTGGTGTTCCTTCAATAGAAGCACAGTATTGCTCTCCTGAGATAAGTGTACAGGGATTCGGAGAACTTCCTAAGTTGTTGCAAACGATCTCTAAGCCTATATCTTCAAGCGCAATTGTTTGCTGACTTATGGTGTCCACAAGAATCGTGGACATGAGCACGACAGAATCCAAGGGCAATGCGAAGAGCGGATCTATGGCAGATGCATCCGTTGGAACGAGAACGTGAAAAACGTCGGCGTAAGGGGTAAATACATAAGCAGTATCAAATTGCTCACCCAATGTGGCATCCGGAGATGCTCCCCATTCAGCCTCACCAAAATCGAAATCTGGTTCACATTGTGCATTCGAATTCGAAATTGACCAAAGGGCAAGTGCTGCGAAAAGAATGATGGATAGATTTTTCATTGTTCGATTGTTAGGATTCGGAGTTGTCGCCAAGCTGTGACTCTGTCATTTCCATGACGAGGTAATCGTAGCCTTCAGACGCGGTAGGAACAATAGTCAATACCCGGTCCAATTGGCTGATTTGAATTAGTTTTTCCACGGACGCTTGCAAACCGCTCAAGACAAACTTCCCTTCGGAATCTCTGCAAAGGCGGTTGCCGATTAGCACGGCACTGAGTCCGGAACTATCGCAATAGCGCGATTCAGATAGGTCAAGAACAATATGGCTCGTTCCTGCTTTGGCCACTCGGACCAATTCACTTTTCAAGTCTGGCGCATGCAGAGCGTCCAGCTTTTCAACGTGAGACGTAATGATCGCAATGTTATCGCGGAGATCGGTGGAGAATGTCATGAATCGGTAGTATGCTGTAAATATAGGAGAATCTTCCCTTAGAATGGTTAACGCTTCATTGCCAGGAGATAAAGCACGGCCATTCTAATGGCAACACCGTTCTCTACCTGCTGTAAAATGATGGAATGCTCGCTGTCAGCGACTTCACTTGTTACTTCTACACCTCGATTGATTGGACCCGGGTGCATAATGGTAATGGGCTTGTTTAAGTTTTCAAGTCGCCGAGCGTTCAATCCATACTCATTGGCATATTCACGCAATGAGGGGAAATATGGAACGGTTTTTTCACCTTGCCGCTCCAACTGTATCCTCAGCATGTTGGCCACATCGCACCATTGCAGTGTCTCGTCCAATTTATGGCTGACTTCCACTCCTAAAGATTCTATGTGCTTTGGAATGAGTGTCTTCGGTCCACACACACGCACATTTGCACCCAAAAGCTTAAGGCACAATATGTTGCTGATGGCTACTCTAGAATGACGAATGTCCCCTACTATTGCGATGTTAACACCAGCAAGGTCTCCGAGCTTTTGCCTTAGGCTGAACGCATCCAATAAAGCCTGCGTCGGATGTTCATGCGTTCCATCGCCGGCATTGATGATGGATGTATCGATTTTGTTGGCTAAAAAATGAGGTGCCCCGGGGTGTGGATGCCGCATAACGACCATATCCACCTTCATCGCCAGTATGTTGTTGACTGTATCGGTGAGTGTTTCACCTTTTCTGACCGATGAATTCGAAGCAGAAAAATTCACTACGTCAGCGCTTAGCCTCTTCTGCGCCAATTCAAATGACAGTCTCGTTCGCGTAGAGTTCTCGAAAAAAAGATTAGCAACGGTAAAATCTCTTAACGAAGGAACTTTTTTAATGGGGCGATTGATGACCTCCTTAAATTCTGTGGCGGCTTGGAAGATCAATTCCAAATCATTCTCCGTCAAGCCGCGGATTCCTGTTAAGTTGTTGACGGATAAGTGATTCATTCAGGCTTTTCATTGAGCAGCATGACACGGCATTTTTCTCCATGCTCATCCCATTCGACTTTGACATATTGATAATCAATGCTATCTATAGATTTTCCAATGAATTGTGGTTCAATGGGTAGTTCTCGTTGAAACCTGCGATCGACTAAAACTAATAGTTTCACCGAACTGGGTCTGCCATGAGCCAATAGTGCGTCAAGACCTGCTCGAATGGTACGGCCGGTAAATAAAACGTCATCCACGAGTATTACATCTCGTCCTTCGATCAAGAAAGGCATCAATGTCGATTGAGGTGAGATGGGCTTTTCACGTCGTCGGAAGTCATCCCGGTGAAATGTTGCGTCAAGTCCACCACAATTAATGGACGTACCAGGCAGAAGGGATTCGAGCTTCGTCTTTAATACACGGGCCAAATCGAAGCCTCGAGGCTGCAAGCCAACTAGATCCGTTCTGTTGAAATCATGATGTTCGAGCATTTGATGCGCGAGGCGATCGATTACACGCTCGAACAGCTCTTGATCCATTAAGATTTGAGATTCCATCTATGGCAAAGATAGTTTTGAAACAAAAAAGAGGAGCACTAGGTGCTCCTCTTTTTCATATTTCAGTTTGAACGTTGGTATTACTCCTTTTCAGCAGCATCGCTGCTGTCTTCAGTTGCTTTAGGCGTGGCTTTTTTGGCCGCAGCTTTTTTAGCTGGAGCTTTTTTAGCTGGAGCTTTTTTCGCCGCAGCCTTTTTCGCTGGAGCCTTTTTCGCTGGAGC
>DDEH01000141.1 GCA_002336085.1 Flavobacteriales bacterium UBA1959
GACATTGCACTCGAACCACTGAAGGAGGTTATCAAGCGCATCGATGTGTTGACCATTAACGATGAAGAGGCGCGTCAACTTTCTGGCGAACATTCTTTGGTCAAAGCCGCTCACAAAATCCTCAAAATGGGGCCGACCACACTCGTTATTAAGAAGGGCGAGCATGGCGCGCTATTGTTCAATAATGATGAGGTGTTTTTCGCTCCGGCGTTGCCATTGGAGGAAGTATTGGACCCAACGGGAGCAGGCGACACATTTGCCGGAGGATTCATTGGTTACATCGCACATACCCAGGATATCTCGTTCAACAACATGAAACGCGGTGTTGTGCTCGGTTCCGCACTTGCATCTTTTACGTGTGAGAAATTCGGTACGGAGCGATTGCTGGAGTTGACAGAAGAAGAGCTCGACGAGCGCATTCAGCGTTTCGTTGATCTCGTGGATTTCGACATTATTCTTAAGGACTGACGCTCTCAGTCTGCTCGGGCAACCATTTTGCGGGATCAAGTGGCTGTCCATCTACCCACCATTCAAAATGGGAATGCGGTCCGGTGCTGTGCGTTCCTGTGCTCCCCAAAATGGCGATAGGATCTCCGGCTTGAACGCGGTCTCCGGTTTCGACAAGCAAAGATTTGTTGTGCTTATACACGGACGTGCGGTTGGCGGAATGCTGTATGCTCACGACATAACCACCGTCGGAGGTATAAGATGCGATGACAACGATTCCATCATCTACCGCATGAATCACCGACCCCTCTGGCGCTACGAAGTCCACACCAAAGTGACCAACGGCTGGATCGAACTCTGAAGAAACAGAACCTTGAATGGGGGCAAATGGAATGTTGCGTGTTGTTTTCTCATTCATTTGACCGCGTTGCAATGCGAACCGATCCTCTTCTTCCACCCTGCTTCTCAACTCCAAATCTTCCGGAGTTAATCCCCAATCTGTGAGTGAACTTTCGCCATTGACACTATTGGAGTCAGAGTGTTCGAGTGTGTTTTCTACCGCCTCACCGCGCAGAATAGTACCCAGGGCTTGGAGGTAATCTGCTTGGATGGATAGTTGACGCAAAGCACTATCTGCTATTGTTTCGGCGTGAATGGCCCGCAACCGTGATGCCTCGCTTGTATATCCCGGAACAATTATCTCTTTGAGCGGTGTCCAGGCAACAAGCCCAAAAACAGAAACGCCAACGATGGCCACGAGCGTTCCTACAGTCAACGCTACGCCGAAGCGAGAAATTGAGATTTGCCAGCGCTCCTTGAATGACTGTTCTTCAAGAATGGTCAGACGATACGGCTTGCTCCAGCGCCTCCAGAATGAATCTTTTTTGATCATAATCTGCTGCAAATATCGCAGAATCGTTTGTCAAGTTTCGCGGTTTCCGAAAAAAGGCAATGATTCATCAGTGACTTTGGAATAATTTAGCGCCTTCTACGTTGAGAAACCGACGTTGAGAAATCAGTTCATTCGGATGTACAAGAGGAATCAAAAGACTATTGTGGGGTTGGTGCTTTTCGGGCTGGTCGTTTCGGGTTGTTCAACAACACGTGACGGCTTGTTGTACAGGGCTTTCCATAATACCCATGCGAAGTATAACGGTTTCTTTTACGCCAAGGAAGCAATGGCTGAGGCGGAATTGATTCTATTCGAAGAGTACGATGAGAATTGGGATGAAATCCTACCCATTTTTCCACCGGTGGATGAGTCTACGGCTCAGCAAGTGTATCCTTTAATGGAACGGGCGATTGAGAAGAGTACGAACGTGGTGGACAAACACACCATGTCACCGTCTCGTCGCGAGCAAAAGGACATGAAGCGTCCAGAGTTGAATAAATGGATTGATGACAATTACGACATCATCGCTCGGGCGCATCTGATCAAAGGAGAAAAAGAAAAAGCACTCGAAATTTTTCAATACCTGGTGCGCACATTGGATTATCCAGACGCGCAAGCGTGGTCAAATGCCTGGATGGCAAGAACATACATGGCCATGGACGATCGTGTTCGAGCGAACAATACGTTGATCAAGGCCGCTCAAATTGACCGGGTAGATAATCCTGAAGTACGCGCCTATGTATATCAAGTGTATGCGGATTTTCATCTGAAAAACGGTGACACAGAAGCGGCGATTGGAATGCTTGAAAAAGCTCTGAAGTACATTCAAAAGGATAAGGATAGCGCGCGAACACTGTTCATCTTGGCCCAATGTTACGAAGCCACAGGCCAAAGTGAAGACGCTATCGAGCGCTACAATCAAGTGGTTGAAATTCGCACTCCCTATGAGTTGGAATTTTATTCAAAAATAAAGCAGGCGATGGCGTTTGACCGCCGGGATGGAAATAGCGATCCCATCATTGAGTTGTTGGAGGACATGCTTGAGGATGATAAGAATGAGGTTTACCAAGATCAAATTTTTTATGCGCTTGCGACGCTTGCATTGGAAGAACGCAGACAGGAAGAGGGAGTTGATTTGTTGTTGCAATCACTTTTGGTCAACGTGGACAATACCCGCCAACGCATGAAGAGTTATTTGCAGCTCGGCGATATTTATATGGAAGACTTGGATTATGAAAACGCCCAAGCATACTACGACAGCGCTCGCACTTTCATGGAAGATGAAAATGAACGATTCGATGAGGTGGACGCGATGGCGGACAACTTGACTGAACTGGTCGATAACCTCATCATTATTACGGAACAAGACAGTTTGTTGCAAATCTGTGACCTCCCAGAGGATGATCGCTTGGACCGCATCCAGGAAATCATCTTCCAGCTTGAGGACGAGGCAGAGCAAAGACGGGAAGCAGCTATAGCAGCCGCTGCCGCTGAATTGGAGAATGCTGGTGATGGGGGCGCAGGAATGTTTTGGCCCTATAATGCCCAACTGAAAATAGCAGGGCGCCGAAATTTCCGAGATTACTGGGGAGACCGTGTGATTGAGGACCACTGGCGTCGTTCAATGAAGATGTCAGCCGCCTTCGCCAACGAAATGGAAGATGGCACACAAGACGATTCTGCTTCCTCAGATTTGATTGAAAATGGCGGTGATGAAATCCCTTCAGTGGAAGAGCTCTTGGCGGGACTTCCGTGCGATTCGGTGGAACGTGAGAATTCTGTAGCAATGATCGCCGAGGCATATTACAATGCTGGACTGGTCTACAAGGAGAAGCTATCGGACTTGGAAAATGCCATCGATACTTGGACGGAATTGACGGAACGCATGGACGAAAGCGATTTTCACCCAACGACTTATTACCAGCTGTACCGCACATATTTGCAGCGTGAAGTTGAAGAAAATTACCAAAGTCCTTTTTGTGAAACATGCAATTCAGATTTTTGGAGTGCATTAATCATGCAGCGTTATCCGGACTCAGAGTGGGCGCTATTGATTGAAAATCCGGACTTTGTTGATCAGGAAGAAATCAAACGGGAAGAACAACGATTGGCATACGAGGAGTTGTTGCAGCGTTATTATGGCAAAGCATACCAGGAAGTTTTGTTAGCGTGTGATACAGTCATTACCACCAATCCTACGAATTACTACAAGTGCAAATACGACCTTTTGCGTGCTCAGAGCATTGGAGCGTTGAGCGCGCGCACGGGCGGTGATCGGAGGGCTTATTACGAGGCATTGCAACTTGTGGTGATGGGCTGCGGAGAGGAAGAAGAGGGAGCGTTTGCTCGGGACTTGCTCGCTGCACTCAACCCCGCCTCCATCAGAGGCGAAAAGGATGAGGCGAATGCGTCGGAACGAACAGAGGAAGTTGAAGTCGTTTGGGAGCACAAACCTTACTTGGAACATTATTTCGGGATGTTGGTGCCGGTAGGCCGGGGAAATGTGGAAGAGCTGAAGGCAACCATTTCGGACTTCAATAAATCTTTTTATGCTTCCCAAGGTTTGCGTGTTACGGCAAATCTGATCAATCGAAACTTTCAGATTGTGTTGGTCAAAGATTTTAAAAGACAGGACTACAGCCTCGAGTACTTTGATATTTTTACGGCCAATACCGACATGCTCGGGACCATCAATTCATCAGGCTATCCTATGTTCACGATCACCACTGAGAACTACATCTCAATGTTCAAGAACAAAGAGATGGATAGTTACATCGAATGGTTTGAGAAGGTCTATTTATCAGACAAGGAATAAGTTGTGATTTTTTTGAGCATTCGAATTATCTTTGGCCCATGATTGGATCGAGCAAAAAATCACCAAGACCAGAGGCCAGTTCAGAGAACGTGGTAAATCGCATCGCAAAGGGCACCTCGTTTGAAGGCGTTTTACGCAGTGAAAACAACGTCCGTATTGACGGAATGTTCGAAGGCGAATTGGTCACCAAAGGCCGTGTGGTCGTTGGAAATTCAGGAAAAATTAAGGGCACCATTTCTTGCGCTCACTGCGAGACCGAAGGCGAAATGGAAGGCACGATTATTGTCCATGAACTGTTTGTCTTAAAAGCAACAGCAAAAGTGCACGGTGACATTCAATACGGGCAACTGTCCGTCGAAAATGGAGCGCAAGCAACAGGAAACCTTCATTTGACGTCCAAGGTGAAAGACATTCACCAGGACGCAAAGCGAGACGGCAACAAAGAGGACGCATCCAAACCGGGCGTTCGGAGATCAGCGGCGGTCTGATTTCATCCGACGGAACGACTGATTCAAATTGGCTACAAAGCCACCCCACCCTTCTAAAAAACCACCCTCAATCTTGAGGTTTTCTGGGATGGCATTCTCCATGGCAGGAAGCATTGGGGTGTGTATTTGGTTGGGTAGAAAATGGGATGCTTGGGCGTCTCATGAAATGCCACTTGGTACGCTGATTGGAGGGGTGTTAGGAACCATATTGGCCATTTGGATGGTCATCAAAGAGCTTTCAAAATGAATTCGTTTGTACTCAAAGTTGGGGCCGCGAACGCAGTGATGTACATGCTGGGTTTTTTGACTCCGGGATTCAGCAATTTTGCAGAAACATGGATCTGGATGGGGGTTGTGGCGTTCTACTTCGTTCTTACCATGGCATTGCATCGCTGGCTCAATACAGCGAATAAGCGATCACCAATGCAATTCATCACGGCAGTGAACGGTTCCACCGCAATAAAAATGCTGACGTCCCTTGCGATTGTCACGGCGTATTTGGTCGTAGTGGGAGGAGAATACCGTATTCACTTCTCTATGGGACTATTTATTGTCTTTGCTGTGAATACGTTTTTGTTGGTAATGGCGGCTCAAACCCTTTCGAGAAAAAGAGCGAATTGAAGATTTCAACGAATTGAAGTAAAGAAATTCGTTTAAGACTAGTGAGGACGGATAATCAATGATTACTTTTGCCCCGAATTCTGCTGAAACGCAAAACATGAGTCGCTTTTTAAGTTCATTTGTAATCCTCCTGACACTGGTCTTTTCCAGTGCGAATTCAGGGCTTTGGGCACAAGACCACTCCCATGATACGGAAGGCCATGAAATGCACGACGATAAGGGCAATCATGAAGAGCACAGTCACGCTTCACACGAGCATGAAGCAGTGGTCAATGATCATGCAGATGGACACGAAGCAGACGAATTTATAGCAGGAGAGTATATCATTCATCACATCGCGGATGCTCACGATATCCACCTGTTCGGTGACGTGCATATACCACTCCCGGTATTGCTGTATATCGAAGGCGAGGGTGTGCAAGTTTTCATGAGCAATGCCTTTGATGGCCATGGCCATGGAGATAAGCACTTCACGAATAAAGAGAGCGTGGACTTCACGTTGCATGCCGAGGACAGTGAGTTGACGAATGGAGAGGCTATTGTGGCTGGCGGAATTTCAGCAGAAAAAGCAGGAGTTCAATTGTCGGTGTTTGACTT
>DDEH01000120.1:0-1299 GCA_002336085.1 Flavobacteriales bacterium UBA1959
GGCATCCAGCAAAGCAATCGATGCAATACTTGTTTCATCGCGTCAGCTTTACTGCGTGATTCTGTGGCTTTGAACGCAAAATAAGGAATCGAAATACGCCTCTCCAGTAGCCCATTGCATATCCGAAATGTATCATGGCATAAGCGCGCAAAATGCCCAAGATGTCAAGGAAAGATTCCGAGACAGCGATAGCAGATCCAATTCCAGCGATTAACCAGAGGAATGCAGCACTCATGAACATTGATGCCCCAAATCCAGCCCAAGGCTCGCTCCACAATCCAGCGCATTCAAGAACCCAGCAAATGATACCGAAGACCAAAACTGCAAGGAAAATCGCAGGTATGGTTTGCCGCCAAGTCGTAATGGTGGCATGTTTTCGGTTGACAAATACTTTCCAGTATCCATATTGGTGATATTGCTTCAATAATTTGTCATAGGTCGAACGCACATGATAACGGCTTCGGATGCGTGGATCAAACCAAATGCGCCAGCCAGAATGCAACAGCCTATAATTCAATTCATCATCCTGATTGCGGACAAGATCTTCATCAAACCATCCTATTTCATCCAGCACTTCTTTCCGGTATGCTCCGAATGCAACGGTATCTACATGACCTGCAATGCCGCCGGTGCGAAATCGGGCATCACCAACGCCGAAAGGTGTACTCATGGCAGCTCCTATTTGACGCGAACGAGCAGATCCATGAACTTGTTCAACCACTCCCCCAACACAGCCTGATTCTGGGTGCGCGCCTAAAAGTTCGGCATTGCGCAATAAAAAGTCGCGATCCACTTGCGCATGCGCCCCTAAGATGATAATGGTTTCGCCCTGAGCCGCTGCAATTCCGGCGTTTAAGGCATGCGGCGTAGTTCGGTGAGGGTTATCCACCCAGCGGAATTGGGAATGATTCTCCTGCCATGCTTCAAGCTTTTCCCGTGTACCGTCATCACTTCTTCCATCAGCAACGACTACCTCCCAATCTTCATTCGGATCGACCTGATCCAATAAACTCTTGAGCGTCGAATCGATATATTCAGATTCGTTTAAACAAGGAATAACAACAGAGATCATGGGTTTGTACTAAGAATTAAGCCTTTCTAGCTGTTTGACATGGTGATCAATATGCGCCGCAGCGAATGCAAAAGTATCCGATAACGAGAGGTATCCCGACAATGGGTGCTTAAAAAGCTTTACCGTCCACCACGCAGGATCGGCAAACGATGATTGGAGACTTAGCCAAACCTGACCGTAGCCTTTTTCCATAGTCCTCCAATTGCCTATTGCATCAGATACACTCC
>DDEH01000120.1:1683-8532 GCA_002336085.1 Flavobacteriales bacterium UBA1959
AAGATCCCGAATCAATCGGATACCCGACAGATCGGAATCCAAATCTGACTTCGGCAAGTCAGAGATGTGAGCCACACATTTTTTCGCTAAATAGCTCCAAAGACTTCGCTCAGCTAATTCCAAATGGTGAACGACCTCTGCCGCACCCAATTGCTCTGATCTGCCGTGCATTTTATCACTAGAAACCGCAGACAAAGCGATTGAAAAACGTTCCACGGCGGCGGCATGCTTTGCCTGCCAATGCACAACATTTTCCGGTGCTCGAACCATTTCTATATGAGGAATGCCATCCTCCAAGTAACCTTCACCCTCACAAACGAAGCCGAGATCATTGTAAAATCGAATCAAATACTGCTGAGCAGAAATGCGGATGGGCTGATTGGGCCAATGGCGTTGACACACTCGAATGGCACGCTCCATTAATTCCATCCCGAGGCCACTTCCGCGGGATGAAACATCGATTGCCACCCGTCCAATGCTCGGCTCAGAATAGGAAACTCCCGGAGCAACAAGGCGCGCCGTGGCATGAGCTGACTGACCCGGAGTGGCATCATCTGACATAGCGACTAAATGAATGGAAAGCGCATCCTTGTTATCCAAATCAGGATAGACACAGTCTTGTTCCACGACGAAAACGTCGGACCGCAGACGCAATGCCGCAAACATCGACGACGCATCCCATTCCTTCCATGTAGATTCCGTCCAAATCACGAGGCAATTTACAATGAGAATGGCCGTAAAAATGGCCCGGTGCAATGTACTTTCGCAACCATGCCCGCAACGAACATTTTATCTGTCGAAAATCTAGGAAAGCGCTACGGCGAGCGTCTTCTATTTGAAGGCATCACCTTCGGCCTTTCGCAAGGACAAAAAACCGCATTGGTCGCACGCAATGGAAGCGGAAAGACTACGCTTTTGCACTGTATTTGCGATCTTGAACCGTTTGATGACGGACGCATTAGTATGGGAGGTGAAGTCCGTTGGTGCATGCTCCAACAAAATCCTCCGTACAGCAAAGAAGAGAGCATATTGGACAACCTATACTCTGGCGATTTGGAGGCCGTGAAAGCATTGCACTATTATGCTTTAGCCCTGCAAAACCCGGATGATGAATCTGCTGCTCAGCAAGCTTACGATCAAATGGACCGCACGCAAGCGTGGGATTTTGAGGCAAGGGGAAAGGAGATTCTTGGCAAGCTCAACCTGCATAATTTAAGCCGAACCATGGGTTCGCTCAGTGGCGGGGAACGGCGCCGGGTAGCTTTGGCCAAGGTTTTGATCGAAGAACCCGATTTATTGTTCCTCGACGAGCCCACCAACCACTTGGACTTGGATATGATTCAATGGCTTGAAAAATACTTGGCTCGTTCCAAGATGACATTGCTCATGATCACCCACGACCGTTATTTCCTTGAAAATGTTTGTGACTCCATACTGGAACTCGATGCAGAGTCATTGTTTCGTTACAAAGGAAATTATAGCTATTACCTCGAAAAACGAGAGGAGAGACAGGAAATTGCCCTCGTCAATCGCGACCGCGCGAGGAGTTCTTTCAAACGAGAACTTTCCTGGATGCGCTCCACTCCCTCTGCGCGAACGGGAAAATCAAAAGCTCGAATTGACCGATTTTACGAGATAAAGAAACAGGCGCGCATAAGCCTCGAGGAAGATCCACTCAGTATTAAACTCAATCCACATCGGCTTGGAGGTAAAATTGTGGAATTGCATAAGGTCAGCCAAGGATTTGGGGACCGCACCTTATTCAGTGGACTCACCCACCATTTCAAGCGTTTTGAACGCATTGGAATTGTCGGCGCTAACGGGTCAGGAAAATCCTCCCTTTTGGAGTTAATCACACAGCTAGCCGAACCCAAAACAGGAAAAGTCGTAGTTGGCGAAACAGTCGTATTTGGCCATTACCATCAGTCCGGCGCGGAATTTCCGGAGGGCATGAAAGTCATTGAAGCGATTTATGAAATCGCAGAATACATGCAACTAAAGAATGGACAGAAGCTCTCTGCCTCTCAGCTTCTGGAGCGTTTTCTATTTCCAAGAGCCTCACATCACCAGTCCATTAGCTTGCTGAGCGGAGGCGAAAAAAAACGACTGCACCTGCTACAGGTTCTTATGGCCAATCCCAATTTCCTAATCCTTGACGAGCCTACCAATGACTTGGATATATATAGTTTGCAGGTACTCGAGGAATTCCTTCTAGATTTCCCCGGTTGTCTTCTAATTGTAAGCCATGACCGCTACTTTATGGATCGACTGGTTGAACACATCTGGGTTTTAGGATCTGAAGTTGGCGAGCTAGGGAGCATTCAAGATTTCCCGGGCAATTATTCGCAGTACCGCCTTGAAGTCGCAGAACAAGAAGCAAACAGCCGAGCTTCAAAATCGCAGGCGCAGACCGCAGAAAAGCCCTTGGAGAAGGCAGAAAGTCACACATCACCTAAGAATGATTATTCCAAGCGACTATCATTCAAAGAAAAGTTTGAGCTGCAGCAATTGGAAAAGGATTTGGAACAATTGGAACAGCAAAAATCCAAATTGACAGCGTCTCTCTATGCTACGCCAGGTCACGAGGAGCTTCAGCGCCTAGGAGATGAATTAAAAACTGTAACCGAGAATCTAGAGACCGCTGAAAATCGATGGTTAGAACTATCGGAAAGAGAATCCTAAAGGCTTCTCCAACAGAAAATACTGCCGCGCATTACTGTTGGTCAAAATCCACCTCAAAAGGACCTGCTCCTTTCAATTTGGCTTGGCATGTCAGAACAAAACCCGCTTCTGTTTCCGACGCCTCTAGGGCATAATTGACATCCATCTCAACCTCGCCCTTCGTCATTTTCGCCCGGCATGTGCAGCACACTCCGCCAAGGCAACTATACGGAGCGTCAAGCCCCGCATCCAACGCAGCATCAATGATTGACTTGCTCTCGAGTACCTGAAGAACCGTGGTCAATCCATCCATAATGATGGACAATTCATTTCCGTCTGCAGTTGTGGTCACAGGCTCTGAATCCGCTGCAATTTCGGCCTCAGCCTTTGGAGCATTTGTTGTGAATAACTCAAAATTTACTTGTTCTGAAGCCATTCCTGCTTTTTCCAATGCCGCTTTGCATCCCCAGATCATTTCCTCGGGTCCACACAAGTATGCCGCATGGAATTCTTGAATATTAACCCACTGGCTGCCCAAAATAGTCGCACACTTTTCTTCGTCTAGACGACCGTTGAACAATTCAATGTCCTGCGGCTCACGGGTCATGATATTGAACATTCGAAATCGATTCAAATACTGATCTTTTATCTCCTGCAGCTTTTCACGGAAAATGATGGACTGCGTCTCTCGATTGACGTAAAAAAGCGTAAACTCACTGTTGGGCTCTTGACTCAATACCTCCTGGATTTGACTCAAAATTGGCGTTATTCCAGATCCTGCAGCAAATGCTAAAAATTTCCTTTGAGCACCAGGATCAATGTCCAAGATGAATTTGCCATTGGGGACCATGGACTCCAAAACACTGCCTTCCTGAAGCGCAGAGTTCGCCCACGTGCTGAATTTCCCCTGCTCAACACGCTTTACGGCTACGCGCAATTCCCCGTCACTCGGAGCGCTGCAAATTGAGTAACTACGGCGAACTTCTTCTCCCTCGATATTCGCCTTCAGCGTCAAGTACTGTCCCGGTTTGAATTGAAAAAATTCAACATCAACGCTCTCCGGCTCAAAAGCAATAGAAACGCAGTCTGGAGTTTCTCTTCGAATGTCTTTGACCCGCAATGGATGGAATTGATTCATAGCACAAAAATAGTTGAGTTATCGAGTTAAACCATTGGGAGCCTCGATTGTTATATTTGTAACAATATTGTTCGCAATGACACAAGCAATGGACCTCAACACACGCTTCGAAGCGTATATCGCTGCCGATCAAAAAATTGAGGCAAAAGACTGGATGCCAGATGCTTACCGCAAAACGTTGATTCGGCAAATCAGCCAACACGCTCACAGCGAAATCGTCGGCATGCTACCTGAAGGCAATTGGATATCCCGCGCTCCCAGCCTGAAGAGAAAAGCGATTTTATTGGCCAAGGTGCAAGATGAAGCTGGCCACGGCTTGTATTTGTACTCTGCAGCCGAGACTCTTGGAGCCAATCGAGACGACTTGCTCGAGGCGCTAAATGAAGGAAGAGCCAAGTACTCGAGCATCTTCAATTATCCGACCCTCACATGGGCAGACATGGGAGCTGTGGGCTGGTTAGTCGACGGAGCAGCGATAATGAATCAAGTACCTCTTTGCAAGTGCAGTTATGGACCCTACGCGCGAGCAATGGTTCGAGTGTGCAAAGAAGAAAGCTTTCACCAGAGGCAAGGCTTCGAAATCATGATCAACCTCACTGAAGGCACCGACGAGCAGAAAGAAATGGCACAAGACGCCCTGAATCGTTGGTGGTGGCCCTCGCTCATGATGTTTGGCCCAAGTGACGGAGAATCAACACACAGCGCGCGTTCGATGAAGTGGAAAATCAAACGATTTAGCAACGATGAATTGCGACAGCGATTTGTGGACATGACTGTACCGCAAGCCGAGCTTCTCGGTTTGACCATCCCCGACCCTGACCTCATCTGGAATGAAGAGACCGGACACTACGCTTTCGGCGCCATTGATTGGTCCGAACTTGAGAACGTTATTGCCGGCAATGGCCCCTGCAACAAAGAGCGTCTAAAAGCCCGGAAGGATGCTCATGAAAATGGATCTTGGGTTCGGGAAGCAGCGGCTGCTTACGCAGAAAAAGAAGCGAAACGCAAATCGAATCAACGGGACGCCGCATGAGCCGTAAACAAGGAGATTGGCCGCTTTGGGAAATTTTCATTCGCAGCCGTCAAGGACTTAGCCACAAGCACGTCGGAAGCCTACATGCTACTGATGCTGAGATGGCTTTGCAAAATGCCCGTGACGTATACACACGACGGCAAGAGGGATTAAGCATCTGGGTGGTGCCAGCAGATGCAATTACCGCCTCATCTCCTGCAGAAAAAGATGTAATGTTCGATCCTGCGAATGACAAGGTCTACAGACATCCAACATTCTACAAGTTGCCGGACGAAATAAAAAATATGTGAAGCCATGACGAGCAGCAAAGCTTCTTGGCTATTCTGGCTTGCAGATGACGCCTTAGTGTTGAGTCAACGTTTGTCAGAATGGTGCGGTCACGGACCTGTATTGGAGGAGGACATAGCACTGTCCAACATTGCCCTGGATTTGATTGGACAAGCACGTGCATTGCTTAGTTTAGCTGGTGAGCGCGAAGGCAAAGGCCGAGACGAAAATCAACTTGCGTATTTTCGCACAGACAGAGAATACTGCAACCTGTTGCTTTTGGAATTGCCCAATGGTGATTTTGGTGACACCATGGCTCGCCAATTTTTTTTCGATCAATTTTCCCTGCTACGCTATGAGGCGCTGGCGGCACAGACAGAAGACAAGGAACTTGCCGCGATAGCTGCAAAAGCTGTAAAAGAAGTACGTTATCACTCCGCTCATTCTTCCAAATGGATTGTCCGACTTGGCGATGGTACTCCGGAAAGTAAGGAACGCATTCAAGCCAGCATCAATCGGCTCTGGGATTACACAGGAGAGCTTTTCATGGACTACGGAATGAATGAATCCCCGGAATCCGAAAGCGTCATGCCCGCTCTTGCATCACTTGTCGAGCCATGGAACAAAGCTGTGGGTGCAATTATCGCTCAAGCCACTTTGGAATTACCGAAAACAAGTTGGGCGCAAAATGGTGGACGTATCGGAAAACACACCGAACACCTGAGCTACATGTTGGCGGAAATGCAAGTATTGCCTCGCACCTACCCCGATGCCAAATGGTGAAAAATCTTCTTGAACGAATTGAAAGTCGTTTGCACCGTGTAATGGATCCGGAGCTGCCATTTTTGACAGTCATGGAACTTGGTATGATTCGAGGCATTGCTCTGGTAAACAACACTGCAGTGATTCAATTGACTCCGACATACACGGGCTGTCCGGCCACTGATGCCATCAAGGAAGACCTTCAAAATGCTGCGGAAGAAATCCACCCCAATGTTCAAATCGAACTGGTCATGACGCCCGCTTGGACCACAGATTGGATAAGCGATGAGACCAGGAGCAAAATGGCTCAAAACGGCGTAGCTCCCCCTGAAGGACAGAGCGCTGACAAAGCATTCTTACTGGGCGACGAACGAATAGTTCCATGCCCTAGGTGCAAAACAAATAAGACAAAACTTGTTTCGCCATTTGGCTCGACGGCATGCAAGGCGCACTTTACGTGCCTAGAATGTCTGGAGCCATTTGACCACTTCAAGTGCATTTGAAACCTCAAGACCAAAAGGCACGTAGTAAGCTTTATGCAAGCTTTAACTTTTCTGCTTCACCCTACAAAATTGGTGAAACGAATCCTTTGGAACCGCTACCAGTCAGTACGCCCAGTTTGGGTAGAGTTCGGCCATGGGGGCATTGACCCCAATTTCCGAAGAGCAATGAATACATGTGTCCAAGTGGAAATGGATCGCAATCTGAGCATCATTGAAGATCTGGAGAAGCCGCATCATTTGTTTGATCGCATAATGAATTGCTTGGTTCTTTGCACGCAGGTGCGCACCAAACGATTGATTCGATTCACCCAATACCACGCAGATGAATTGAATAAAAGCAGCAAGGGAGAGTTGAAAGAAATCTACAAGCACGTTCACCAGATTGAATCACTCCGACACTCTGCTCTGAACCAGAATACAACGCCTAAACCTTCGGTCAATCCAGCTCTGGAATCGAAAGGCGCAGCCAATACTGCCTTGACCGA
>DDEH01000134.1:0-1477 GCA_002336085.1 Flavobacteriales bacterium UBA1959
ACGTATCATGAATATGCAGTTGAGGCTTTGCGAAAGCGGGCATTCGATTATTTGCTAAAACCTGTGGATGGAAAGGATTTAATTGCTTGCGCCAAGCAGATTACGCACAAGTTGCGCATCCAACCAGAGAAAGAAGTTTCAGCGCCTGGAGGGCGTCGAGTAGAGCTTATTACATCGGGACAGCGGTATTTTGTAAGGCATGCCGATATTCTATACGTCGAGGCCTCGGGGAGCTATTCCACGCTCTACCTTGAATCCGGCAAAAGAATAACGGTATCCAAAAACTTAAAGCGGATTACTGAAATGCTGCAGGATCCACTTTTCAAGCGGGTACATAATTCATTTTTGGTACGTTTGGCCTCGGTCCACTCGTTTAATCATCGGAGAGGAGTGCTGCTGCTTCCTAATGGAAAAGAGGTTCCCGTGGCTGTTCGTAAGCGAGAAGAGGTGCGTCAGGGATTGATTCAATTGATGGTAAACGAACAGCCTGAAAACGCAGGAAATATGGCGGCTGAGGACCAGGGCGAATTTGAAAAGCCGTAGCGGCGGTGCGGAGGGCTATCTTTGCCCACATGAAACGGCGTGATATAAGGCAACTGAGCCAATCAGAATTGAAAGACGCTGTAGTCGCACTTGGAGAAAAACCGTTTCGCGCCAAACAGTTGGAGGAGTGGATTTGGACAAAATCGGCGGCTTCATTTGAGGAAATGAGCAACTTGTCAAAAGGGTTTAGAACCAAATTGGAGGCAGCGTTCGATTTGAGTCGAATCGGGTTGTCGGACCAGCAAATCAGTCGGGATGGCACCATCAAGTGCGCCTTTGACGTCCGAGCAGGTCAGGTTGTGGAGGGCGTGCTCATCCCCACATCCAAGCGAATGACAGCATGTATCTCATCGCAAGTAGGATGTAGTTTGGCATGCAAGTTTTGCGCTACGGGCAAGCTGAAGCTGTTAAAGAATTTGAGTGCTTCCGAGATTTATGATCAAGTTGAGATGATCCGTGGATTGGCTGACCGGCATTATGACAAACACCTCAGCAATATCGTTTACATGGGGATGGGTGAGCCATTGCTAAATTATAGTGCTGTGCTCGAATCGGTTGAACGAATTTGTGGAGATCCTGGCTTGGGGATGTCTCCCAAGCGTATCACGATTAGCACTGCTGGAATTGCAAAAGCCATCAAACGATTGGGGGATGATGAGGTTCGCTTTAATCTTGCGCTTTCTCTGCATGCTGCCAATGATGAGAAGCGGAATCGCATAATGGCCATAAATGAGTCCAACAACTTGGCAGCATTGGCCGAGGCGCTGATCTACTTTCATGAAAGAACAGGTACCCGCGTTACTTACGAGTACATTATTTTCAAGGACTTCAATGATGATTTGGAGGATGCCCGTGAGCTTGCGGCATTCTGTGAGCACGTTCCATGCAAAGTGAATATCATCGAATACAATCCCATTGATGATGGCGAGTTTGA
>DDEH01000134.1:1864-13214 GCA_002336085.1 Flavobacteriales bacterium UBA1959
AACATCATCGTCAATGTTCGTCGCTCCCGGGGCAAAGACATTGATGCTGCTTGCGGCCAATTGGCCAATAAGAATTCCGTTTCTGATCCGCAGCCAACGGACTGATATCAGTCGAGCTTTAGGACTGCGAGGAATGCAGATTGAGGGACCTCAATATTGCCCACCTGGCGCATCCGCTTCTTTCCTTTCTTTTGCTTTTCCAAAAGCTTTCGTTTTCGTGTAATGTCTCCGCCGTAGCACTTAGCCGTTACGTCTTTTCGGACGGGTTTTATTGTTTCGCGGGCAATGATTTTGGCGCCAATGGCTGCTTGCAAGGCAATCAAGAACTGCTGCCTTGGAATCAATTCTTTGAGCTTTAGGCATATCCGTTTGCCCAAATCAAAGGCATTGTCTTTGTGAATCAATGCGCTCAGCGCATCCACAGGATCACCATTGAGCATGATGTCAAGTTTGACCAGTTTAGACTCCTTGTATTCGTCAGGGAAATAATCAAATGAAGCATATCCTCGTGACACCGACTTGAGCTTGTCGTAGAAGTCAAATACGATTTCGCCCAGCGGCATTTCAAAGGACAATTCGACCCGATCCGATGTCAGATAAACTTGGTTTGTGAGCAACCCACGCTTTTCGATGCAGAGATTCATTACTTGCCCGATATACTCACTTTTTGTGATGACTTGTGCCTTAATGAAGGGCTCTTCGACACGCAAAAGGTGATTCGGATCCGGCAAGTCTGACGGGTTGTTGACTATGAGCATTTCATCGGTCTTCGTATAAGCGTGATAGCTCACGTTTGGAACTGTCGTGATGACCGTCATATTGAATTCCCGTTCGAGTCGTTCCTGGATGATCTCCATGTGCAGCATTCCTAAAAATCCGCACCGAAAACCAAAACCTAACGCCGCAGAAGATTCAGGCTCGAAAACGAGTGAGGCATCGTTCAGCTGAAGCTTTTCCATACTCGTCCTTAACTCTTCATAATCTTCTGTATCCACCGGATAAATGCCCGCAAATACCATGGGCTTCACGTCTTCAAAACCCCTAACGCGATCTTTGCAGGGGTTGGACTCAAGCGTTATTGTGTCGCCAACCTTTACTTCTTGAGCATTTTTGATGCCACAAATAATGTAGCCCACATTTCCTGTAGATAGCTCATTCTTAGGAGCGAGCTCCATTCCTAACGTTCCGATTTCGTCGGCTGAGTAAGCTTCGTTGGTGGCAAAGAACTTTATGCGGTCGCCCTTTTTAATCCTGCCATTTAAAATTCTGTAATAGGCAATGATCCCGCGAAACGAATTGAAAACACTGTCGAAAATCATGGCCTGCAAAGGGGCTTCTTCATCGCCTTTTGGTGATGGCACGCGCTCTACGATGGCCTCAAGGATTTCATCGACCCCAAGACCACTTTTGCCACTGGCAGGAATGATATCTTCGAGGGAGCAACCTATGAGGTCAACGATTTGATCACCGACCACTTCGGGATCTGCTGAATCCAGATCCATCTTGTTCAGCACGGGGATGATTTCTAGATCGTGATCCAAGGCGAGATACAAGTTTGAAATGGTCTGAGCTTCAATGCCTTGAGTTGCATCAATGATGAGCAGGGCTCCTTCACATGCTGCAATGGAACGTGAAACTTCGTAACTGAAGTCAACGTGTCCAGGGGTGTCGATCAAATTAAAAACATACTCATCTCCATTTTTTGCTGTGTACGCCATTTGGATGGCGTGGCTTTTGATGGTGATTCCTCGCTCCCTCTCGATATCCATGTCGTCAAGCGCTTGATCTTGCATCTGTCGCTCGCTAATTGTGCCTGTCGTCTGCAGCAGGCGATCAGCGAGTGTGCTTTTGCCGTGGTCAATGTGGGCAATGATGCAAAAATTTCGAATGTGTTTCATCGGAGGGTCGTGTCTGGCAAAATTACGCTTCAAGCCGTTCGTTTTGCGGTATCTGCCACCGCTTATTTTGTATGGTGCTATGATGCACTATATTTACAAACTTCCCAACCGCTGATTTGTTGAAAAAGCAACGCTTTCTTTTGAATCAAGGTTCTGAAAATGAAAACCAGTTTATATGAAGCAAGTCTGTTTAATCCTCGCGTTAAGTTTGATTTCAACAGTGACTTTGGCGCAAAACATTGTCACCTCTGAACTTGATTTCTCCTCTGGAAACGAGCTCTATGAGCAACCGTCAATGGACACAGTTGATGGCATTCTTGAGCGCTATGGATCTTTCAAAGGAGCGGTATTGAACATGACCCGAGATGAGCATATTATTTTCCGCGCTTGGGAGGGGTTCGATAAATCCGAGGCTCGAAAAATACTGAAAGAGCGCAAGGACCAATGGAGGATTGACCATGCCGATGAAATTGCTGACCGCAAGGCAGCGAGGATGCAACAGACTGGAGGATGTGATTGCTGGATCGAGCCCGACGCATCTTACAATCAGATTACGGTGGATGATATGTACTACACCGCTGGTGCCGGGGAATATGTCGATTTCTCCACCCCCCCTATTCAAATTGATTTTGACTTTGAATTGTATGGCATTGTTTATGACAGCTTCTATTTGAATTCCAAGGGATCGGTTTCTTTTGATGGGTATACCATTGATTGGACGCCGGAAGAGTTTCCGGTGACTACGGATGAAGTTGCTCAAATTGCCGGGTTTTGGGCTGATGCCGATTACACGACGTCAGGGGAGATTTACTACAAAATCACCCAAGATGAGGTATACATCAACTTTGTGGACGTGGGTTATTACGCGGACAACACAGATTTATTGAATTCATACCAGATGGTGATCACCAGTGATGGCTCGATCGCGTTGCCGGACGGTGCGAATACTCAGATGTGTTATTTAGATATGAACTGGGCACATGGAGATGTTGGCGGTTCGGGAGGCTGTTGTGGTGATAGCCCGGCGACTGTTGGAATGGATGCGGCACCGGACATTGGGCCGTACTTGCAGTTTGGTCGCTTCAATACACTGGATGACACATACAACGGCCCTCAAGGAACAGGTGATGGCAATGACGATGGCGTGAACTGGTTGGATTATCGAACATTCAATATGGACGCCTCGGAGGACAGCGAAAACATCAACCCTTTTCCAACAGGAAGTTTGGGCTGTGACACGTTGTTCATGTGCCTAGGCAACACGTATGACATCAACATGAGTTTTTTGGGGCCTGAGCCCAACCAAACCATTTCGGTGGAGACGAATGACTTGGCGGGTTGGGTGTATGAATTGACCGATGGAGAGACGGCGAACATCACAGGGGAATTTACGGCTTTACCGGAAAATGTTGGGATCAATGAAATCAGCATTACTGCTACAGACGATGGTTCACCGACCGGCGTGACGGAGCTATTGGTAGTCATCGAGGTGTTGAATATAGAATTGCCGGATTTGGTGTTGGAGGGAAATACGGCTATTTGTGCTGGGGGTGAAGTTGAAATTTCCGCTGCTGGGGCTTTTGACGAGATTGTTTGGTCCAATGGTGTAGTGGGCAACTCCAACACCTATACGTTCGGAGGAACATTTTTTGTCACGGGTTTCCTAGATCAATGCACCGTGGTGGAGGAATTCTATGTAGATCAAAGCCCTTATTTCTTGCCGGATTTGACGCTGGATCCACCGGTCGTGTGCCCAGGACAAACAACGGTAGCAATTGTTGATTCATTAGAACAAGAAGGCTATGATTTCTATTCATGGGAAGCCGATTGGAACGGCCTAGGTGGAGAGGTAATAGGAACGGTTGGAGATGCCGGTGCGGAGCTCACTGCTGGAGTCTATCGATTATTGGTGACAGATGAAGACGGGTGCCAGGGACAACGCGTATTTATTATTGAAACCATTGGATCCTACATACCGGAAGTTACAGTTGAGCCATTTTGTGATGGCATACCAGACGAAGTGACGTTTGATGGAGGATACTCTAGCCCTGAAGAAGGGACATTGTACGTTTACATGAGTTCAAACGAAGACTCCGGTTGGGGGGGGAGTTACCTGGAGTTAGTAATCAATGAAACAGACAGTTACATTCTTACTTCCAGTGCAGGTTTTACGCAATTCGACTTTGACATTTCTGCTGGGGATGAAATGGAATTGATTTTCTATGAAGATGCCAGTATTGACTCAGATGTTCTTTCTATCACTGTGTACAACTGTGGCTATGAGAACGGCATAGAATTGAATGACTTATCCGCGGGATCCGTCTTCGCGGCAGATGCAGATTGTGAGGCTTCACCGGCGATTGGATCATGGGATTGCTTAGCAGGCCCGCCACCTTGGTCTTTTTCGAGTGACGAAGAGTATGACACCCAATTCTTTCCAACCGGATACGGTCTCTATGAGATTTGCTTCACGGAGGAAGCTTGCGAGCAAGACTATTGCTATGATATTGAGATCACAGAGGAACCTTCAGTAGATCTATCGACCTTGAATGACGTGCTCTGCAATGGCGAGACCACAACTGTTTTTGCAGACTTGGTTGACATAGGTGGAACCGCAGATTTGAATTGGTCCGCCCCGGGCGAGGATGACGTGCTCTCGAATGAGTTCTCGTTTTCTAACCCAACGACATACAATGCTTCTATAGTGGTGACCAACGGTTGTGGCACTGCTTCAGCGTCCTTGCAGCTTTTTTCTCAGTTCACGCCAGAACCGGCTTTGGAAGATGAAAGCTTGTGCGACGGAGGCGAAGTGTACCTCGACCCAACGAGCCCTGACACTCCTGACTTGGAGTTTGAGTGGTACATCGATGGTGGGTTAATTCCCGGGGAAATTGCCGAAGAATATACGGCTGTCTCAACAGGAGAATTCTGCGTCGAGGTGAGCAATCAATGCGGTCAAGGAGAAGCGTGTGCTTTGATTACAATCGTAGGCGATATCCCTTCCCCTTTAGAGAATATTACTGTGGATTGCATTGGCGATGGCATGGCTGCAATAGTTCCGGAATTACCGGAAGGTTACACGGTGGTTTGGCCTGATGGCTCAACCGAAACCAACTGGGAAGTGGCAGATGGCAGTTCTTATGACGGAATTGATGTTTGCATGGACTACACAGACCCCTTTGGCTGTGCGACCAATACAGCATGCACTTACTTGTACATCGGCTTGCCGCCAACCATTGATGCAGAGCCCATTATTGAAGATGGAGAATTCTTGACGTTGTGCCCGGAAGTAGATTATGATTTCGATTTGAGTGCACAAACGTGGAATGGAGTCGATTGGCAAGATGGAGCCGGCGAATACGAATGGTGGGTTGAATGCCCGGATACAACCATTTACTTTGGCGATCCGCAGGATGCCATGACTATTGTGAGCTCTATGTTGAACCAAAATTGCTGGGAATACGGCATCACATTGGTGGGGTCGGCGATTAATCCGTGTGCAGTAGGTGGCATTCGTCAGGAGTGGAATGTACTCGTTGACTACTGCGAGCTGACCATCCCAAATGTGTTTACACCTGACTATGGGGACGATATGAACGAAAGTTTCTACATCACAGGATTGGAAGTGTATGAAGATGTTTACATGCGGATTTACAATCGTTGGGGACAGGTGGTCTATTCGAACAATGCATACGAAAACGAAGATGCGTGGCGACCAAACAACAACGAAACGGGCACATACTGGTACACCATGTTGCTGCCAAACGGTTTTGAGTACTCAGGAGCTGTGACTATCCTACGGGATTGATTTTATCGTTTTAATCCGACGAAATTGGCCAAAATAAAGACCCATTACGTCTGTACTTCATGCGGACACGACTCTGTCCAATGGGTAGGCAAGTGTCCGAATTGCAAGGCTTGGAACACGTTGGAAGCCTATACGGTGAAATCAACTACTCCGGCTCAACGCGCTTCGCAAACCGCAGGAAAAGGACTTCAGCCTGTTCAGGCAAAGCCTTTAGCAGAGGTCCGGGTCATGGAAAAAGACCGGATGTCCACGGGTGATTCAGAATTAGATCGCGTTTTGGGCAATGGTGTGGTTCCAGGAGCAGTTGTTTTGCTAGGAGGAGAGCCAGGGATTGGCAAGTCAACACTGATGCTTCAATCCGTTTTGGCCATGGCAAAAACAGCAGAGCGCATCTTATATGTCGCTGGAGAAGAAAGTCCCGAGCAGGTTCGCATGCGTGCGGAACGATTGGGTGATGTATCGCCGTCACTTTTTGTTTTTCCCGAGACAGACGCTCAAGCTGTCTTGCGAGAATTGGAAGCCAACCGACCGAGTGTTGTGATCATCGACTCCATTCAAACTATGTTCCTTCCCGAAGTGGACTCTGCTCCGGGTTCGGTTTCGCAAATTCGAGAGACCTCAGGTGCGTTTACCCGGTTTGCGAAGCAACATCATGTCCCCGTATTTTTCATCGGACACATTACAAAAGAAGGATCACTTGCGGGCCCCAAGGTTTTGGAGCACATGGTGGATGTGGTGCTTCAATTTGAAGGAGAACGTCACCATGCATACCGTATGTTGCGTGCAGCCAAAAACCGTTTTGGAACTACGGCAGAACTTGGTCTTTATGAAATGCGTGGCTCTGGATTGATTGCTGTTGAGCATCCGTCAAACGCACTTTTGGGGCAGAGCAAGGATGAAGATGCTTTGAGCGGTACGGCCATTGCGGCTGCTATCGAAGGTGCTCGACCCATGTTGGTGGAAGTGCAGGCGTTGGTCAGTTCCGCCGTTTATGGCACACCTCAGCGTTCGGGAACCGGCTTTGATTTGCGCCGACTCAATATGCTGTTGGCGGTGCTAGAAAAGCGCTGCGGATTCAAACTGGGAACGCAGGACGTTTTTTTGAACATGGCCGGAGGTCTGCGGATCCAAGATCCCGCGCTGGACCTTGCCGTTGTTGCGGCTATTTTGAGCAGTGTTCTGGATGTTCCTCTGCCCTATGGGACTGTGTTCGCTGGAGAAGTTGGATTGACGGGCGAGATTCGCCCTGTGCCGCGCATGAACCAGCGCATGGCCGAAGCGTCGCGATTGGGCATGAAACGGATGTTTTATAGCGGGCATGCCCGCAATTTGGAGGCGCCGAAGTCGGGCAGTATGGAGTTGATTGGCATTCGCCAAGTCAGTGACTTGCACGGCAAGTTGTTCTGACCCTGCTGCAGTCGATTATTTCTTTCCGGCTACGATTACAACAAATTCACCTCGAGGTTCGTGAGCATTGAAATGCTCGATGAGAGCTTGAGATGTGCCGCGCAATGTTTGCTCGTGGAGCTTGCTGATTTCTCGCGAGCATGAAATGGCACGATCGGATCCGCATTGCGATCCAATTTCTTCCAGCAGCTTGATGATGCGGTGAGGCGACTCGTAGAGTACCACGGTGCGCTCTTCTTCAGCCAATACCGCCAAACGCTTTTGACGGCCTTTTTTGTGCGGAAGGAACCCTTCGAACACAAAGCGATCACAAGGTATTCCGGACACAACGAGGGCGGGAACGAATGCGGTGGGGCCTGGAAGGCAGATGACGGGGATGTCATGCTCCACGCAAGCACGAACCAATAAAAATGCAGGATCGGAAATTCCTGGCGTGCCCGCATCGGAGCAAACCCCGAGGGTTTGTCCGGTTTTTAAAGCGCTGATCCATCCGGGAATACCACGGTGTTCATTGTGCTGATGATGCGCTTTTAATGGCGTTTCGATTCCGAAATGCCGAACTAGTTTTCCGGTGGTACGTGTATCCTCTGCAAGGATGTAGTCCACACGTTTCAACGTTTCAATTGACCGCGGAGCAAAGTCCAATAAGTTGCCGATCGGGGTGGGTACGAGGTAAACCGCTCCCTGCTGCATTTCAAAATCTGCCATGGTCATTAAAATAATCGTCGCAGCCGTTGCAAAAACTCAAACGAGGCTCCTTCTTCGTTTTCCCAGTCAACCGGAGGAACAACATGACGCACCAGATTTTCGAAGGCAGAATCAAAAGAGCTTGCAGTTTCCAATTCGGTACAAATTTTAAGCAGTTTCGGCACGTCTCCAGAGAACAATTCTCCTGCAAAACGTACACGATCATTGATGCTCATTGTGTTTTGAAGGGAAGTGATTGGCTGTTCGTATAAGGTTTCTGCGATACTCGGTCCAGAGGCGGGCGGGCTTTCTGCTTGAAGCGGAGCTGTGGGAGCCGACTTTCTAGGTTCCACTTCGGTCATTCTTTCCATCACCGGCGCTGCGTCAATGTCCTCCGCTTGAGTTTCTACTTTCTTGGCGATGACGCTTTCATTTACGCCTTCATCTGGTTGGACATGTTCAGCCAATATTGCGGCTTCAAGGGCGCGATGCAATTCTTCCCGCAACCGCATCCAGGCATTAGAATTGCTTGGCTCTAGAGCTAGAGCATCTTTTGCGGATTCGATGTGGTGAAGGATTTTTTCCTGAAAATTCATGGGTCAAAAGTAAGTTCAGTTTGATTTTCGGCGAAAGAGTGTTTTGAGCAGCTCTTTTTCAAGCTGTAAATTTTCCCGTCGATGGTTCTTTTGGGCGTCGCGATCCCATCGGTATTCGGGCGTGTCAAGGCTGCCCTCCATAGCGATGAAAAATTGTTGTCCAAGGCCGTCATCTTCGATGTCTCCAAATTCGTCATTGCGTGAATTCCTCAAGTCCCGCATGGCGAAGCCGAGGGTGTAGTCGAGCGATTCATCAAAACCATAGGTACCCTCCAAAGAGATATTCATCGCTGAGGTTCGGATGTCGACCTGCGGCAATTGAACGGATTGGTTGGAAATGTAAATTGCGGATTCGAGCTCGTCAAACCTTACAAACTTCAATCGGTTTTTCAGGTCATCAGGATCGACAAGTGGCGCCATCATTCGATTTTCTTTGAGGTAATCAGAAATATCATCGAAGGCCTCGAGATTTTTCAGTGTTCCTTCGGTGATGGTGGCAGTTCCTAGGACATCAAGCGTTTGGGGTTGCCACGCCAAATTACTGATCCATTTGAACTGAACCGATCCCGATGCGCCGAACGTTCCGGTGAGGTGTTCGGATCTCAGGGTTTTTTGGTCAAAGTCTTCAAAAGCGAAGAATAATTCATTCAAATCACATCCCGAAAGAGTAGGGTGAGCAGCTACAAGGGCCTCTTGGTCAGAGCGAAACTCAATTGTGGCATCGCCAAATAAGGACCCGCCGAGGGTTGTTGAAGAAAACCGATTCAAACTCCAGCGAGTGGGTGTGAGCCGACCCCTAGCCTCGACACTGTTCAGCGCCAATAATCCATATTGTAGGCGGTCCACAATGGCATGAACGGTCCAGTCAGCTCCACCGGGTAACTGCAATGATGCCAGGTCAATCGCGGAGCTGGAATCGCTGTCCTCATTAACAAAAGCCCAGTGGTCCAAATGGACGTTAAGGTCCATTTTTGACGTCCCATTGTGGATTTGCACCAGCGGATTGGGGACATCTGCACTTCCTGTAATTTTTGTTTCTTCCCATGTGGCGATCCAATCGTCGGAAAAGAGGCGAGAATCATTTAGCTCTCCAGAACCACTTAAGGTCCAAGGAGTCGCGTTGTACTCGCCTGCCCAATCGTTCGCGCTCCACTCTCCGGAAGCGCTCCAAGCAGAAGATCCATTGGCGGTAATATTTCCATCCCATTCTGCAATTCCAGTTTGTGGCCTAAGGCCTGCATATTGGAGTGCTTGGGGCATTTGATTCCAATCTTCCCATTTGATTTGGCCCATTCCCTCTGCCTGGAAGGTGCCTTGGTCAGGAAGAAAATCAGTAACGGCACCTTGCCAATGCAATCCGGACGAGTGTATTTCGAGACTCGGTAGGTCTGCACGCCATTGTCCTAACTCATATTTCAACCAGATCTTTCCTTCGGCATCCACGGTCAAATCGAATGGATTTTCACCGGAAAAGGGCACATTCCATTCTCCTTTTGTGATTTGCCAATTCGACTTGAATACGCCTTCTTCCCAGGACCATTTGCCGCTTGCTGATGCCTCAGAGCGAAGACGGTTCCAAGGACTTGTAGGCTGCAGCGAGTTGATTAGCTCACGGATAGCGACCTGCTGAGTTTCGCCAGCGATAGCCCATTTTGATTCTTCGTAGGTTAGATCAAGTGTCCACTTTGCTCCCATAAAATCAGCTTCTTCCATGGACAGGTCTAGCCGTCCGTCTTGCACACCATAAATGCAGGAAGCGCTCCACTTTAACGGGTTGGAACTGCTCCATTCCGGTGAGGCAAATCGTGCAATTTCCCCAAACCCTTTGGCGCTGATCATGTCATTTGCCCATTGGAGGGATGCAAATGTTTCGTGAAGAGCAATTTCATGGTTTCCAAAGGCCAGTGTGGAATTCAAAATGGTCAAATCATCGATGGCAAATAGCGATGTGGAAGTGCTGTCCTCTGATGATTTCCAGACCTCTGTGTTCCATTTCCCATTCGAGTTCTGCTTCAAATGTATTTGAGCGTCTTCAAGTTGGAGTGCCTGCAATTGGTATTTGCCTTGAATCAACTTCCAAGCGTTGCATTCCAGAGACAGTTCACGCGCTTGGAGAAGGGTGTCCGCATTTGCCCCCGAGCCCATGAGGTGAACATCGCTCAGGATGATAGATACATGGGGAAATGAGGACCAGATGTCCAGGCGAATTGATGCTATGTTGCTGTCCGTTTTTAAACGATCTGACAGCGCTTGCAGGACGACCGCCTCTGTTTTGTCTTGATTTTGAGAGATCCAATACACCCCTCCAGCTAGCGTCAGCAGGACAGTGAAAAACAAGAGGATTATTTGGGGCAGTATTTTGCGCATATTCAGTGACTCGAAACTAATGACTTGAACGACGTCCCGTGCACAACCATTGTGTTGGATGTGCACACATTGACGTGGAAGACGCATCTTTGCGCTATGAAAAAGCGAAAGTTCATCAAATTGGCCGGTACTGCAGGGGTGGGAATGTTGATTGCGCCGTTGGTGGGTTGTGGAGGTTCAAACTCTTCGAATGCCCCCAAAGTAAAGGGCACCAAGCCACTCCCGTTCTTGTTTGAGCAAGAGCCGTTGGGGTATGATTTTTCAGCTTTGTCTCCAGCGATTGATTCTCTCACCATGGAGATTCATTATGGCAAGCACCATGCCGGATATGTCACCAAACTGAATCGGGCCATGCTCGCCGATAAGGGAGCAACGGAACGAACGACGGTAGATGAGTTGCTCAACGCACTGAAGCCCGGGGATACAGCGCTTCGCAACAATGGTGGGGGACACTACAATCATACGTTGTATTGGCGCACCTTGGCACCCGGTGGAGCGCCAACTCCGGAAGGAGATTTGAAAAAAGAGCTGGAAGACACGTTTGGTTCACTCGAGGCATTTCAGGCTGAATTTGCAAAAGCTGCAGC
>DDEH01000068.1:0-12423 GCA_002336085.1 Flavobacteriales bacterium UBA1959
ATCAAGGAGCAGAACCCTCACACTGCGCCTGCTCTGCGCAATATCATAAATCTCGGACAGAGCCGGTTTTGCTGCCTGGGTAGGCCGGGTGTCCAAAGTCAAGGTGCAGCTTCCCACTTGACATGCCTTGCGCTTTTGTAGGGCGCAAGACGAGCCTCCCGAGGGAGGTACGTGCACTGTTGGTGCAACCTATCATCCCCCGTCCGAGGGTATCTGCGGTCGGTTCGCATATGCGATACCTTCAGGAGGCGCTTTTGCCCACAAAGGCGTTCAGGTGAGCGTCAAAGGAGGCTGGATCGAACTTCATGAAACCTTTTTCGTCTTCTTTAGATGTCCAATGAAGCAACCAGTCAAAAAAGGACAGCCAAACCACGTGGTATGCATCCTTTTCAAGGGAAGAACTGCTGTCGTTCTTGCTTTCTTCTTGGTGTAGTTCCATGATATTTTTGAGGGTTTGAATGTTTTCTGGCGCATCATTTTTTGCCTTCGATTTGGACTTTTGCACCAAAGCAGCCAACAACCGTCCTACCGCGGAAAGCCCATTGAAGGCACCCCTTGGAACCCCTTGTTCCCAATCTTCCGTGATGTTTAGCGAGTAAAGGCGTTGGGCATGGAAACCACCGTTTGGCGCAACAGGATACCTTTTTGTTTTTGAATCAAATGAACCACGCTTCAACCCATCTTCGAGGTCGATTCCATACAGCCGAGTTTCGGTAGCATTATGGACGACGGTGAAGTTTTCGCCCCATTCATCCCCGTGAATCCAGTCAGTCAAATAGAAAGGAATTTGTGTTGTTTCATCCAACCCTTGTGCTTTCATCAGACGGTCCTTGACCTCCTTGTTTGAGTCAAGTCGTGGCAGGCAAACTGAATCCTTCAAGGCTTTTTCTGGTGGAGAATCTACATGTCGGAGGAAAAAATCAACCATGGCATCAAAAATTTTGACCAATGCGCCCTGGTTTTTGTCCTTCCATGCTCTTTCCCACTCCTCTGAAAGCAATGCTCCCTTGATCTCTGTTGACTCTATCTGCAGAGCACCAAAACATACACGACTGATGCCAATGTCTTTGAGGGTTTGATCCCGTTGGTTGAAAAAACGGTTGGCACTGTCAAGGCTTTTTTCCAATGCTTCACGACCGCCAGCATATTGAGCAGAAATGAATTGGTGAAACGTTTTTTGGTGCTTTAAGACAACCTTCTCGCCCCATGAACTTGATTGCTGTTCTCTCCTTGTTTTATCGGTGATCAGGACGCCCGGCTGTACATTTGAAGCAAGAGCGACATAGAAGCCGTTTGTTCGGTGAGCAAGCCAACGGGCAATTCCAGCTAAGGCGTAGCCAAGGTCCTTTTCTTCATCAATCATGGCTTTGTATCGCTCGCTTGCTGAAGCGTGCAAAAACTCGCGGACGTCACCCTTGGAGGCGCGAAGTTTCGACCATTCAGGGTGGGTATTTTTGTCATCTTGATGCTTAAATTTCTCTTCCCATTCTTCTCGCTCTTCTGGGAGTACAGCAATGATACAATGCAGATATGCCAATTCTGCATATTCTCTCAAACGAATAGATTCCTTTTCTTTCTTAAATTCAGGATTCTTATCCTTCAAATCAAAAAAGAGTTCCATCAACATGGAAAACTTCTTTGCATCTTTTCGGTATTGACTGAAAACCTCGTCCTCTTGGACTTCCGATTCCCGCCACTTTTTCCAACATTTAAGATACTTAGATTCTTTTTCGCTCTGCTTGCCTTCGATATCAGATTCCTCAGAAACGGGAGCAATATCTTTGAGTCGATCAAGCAAGGAAGTCGCCCAAAAGTTGGCGTCGTTGCTGAAAAAAGAAAGCAACGTGTTCCCTTCAAGATTGCTGACATCGAAAATCCCTGCTTCACTTTGGTAAAGATGATGTTCGTTGTTCATCAGATTCATGAACTCTCGGGGAGGCTTGTTGTAGAGGCCAAGAAATGGTTTCTGATGGTTACTTTCAGGTTTCCAAATGCTATCGGAGAGACGTAATCTGTGGTATTCATTTGAGGCTAAATCGGCATCCAGGTTTTCTCTCCATTTCGTAAACCTGAGCAACTCATCGGCCATTTTGGCAGTCATTTGCCCCAAAGTGGAAGCACGCTGAAGTCCTTTGGTTGTGGTTTTCTCAAGACCACGGAGGGTGAACCTCGAAGCGCATTCATTGTAGCAGCGAATCAGACGATAATAAGCCAAAATCAACCATTCATCGACTTCATCAAGGGTGAGTTTGTCTGATGATTTTTCGTTTTTTGGAAGATGGTGCAATGAATCAACGGCTTCAATCCAAATGTTGAGCACAGCCTCATGCTCGTTGGGCTTCTTTAGAGGCTCTTTTTCACTCACAAGGAATTGCGCTTTCCAATACACATGGCATGGATTTTGGTTGTTGAATTTTCCCTTAGCCAGAGCATACTTGGCGTGCCTCGAACGATCGTCCCCGTTCGTGTCCCGAAGGTCATGAACGAGTTGGCGAAGCCAGTCGTCCGCGGCTTCACTCATGGTACCGTCTCGTAGTGAAGAAGACATAATTCCTTCCTCTCGATTGGATGATTGAAAGTTGGTGAATGAGGGGTAAAGAACACGTGTAGGGAAAGGACTCTGGGGCGGAAACCCACCCCAGAGTCGGTGGAAAGGATTGCAGCGAAGATATATTCTTGAGAGCAGAAAGGGTAGATCCCTGAGGGTTCAGTCTTAACATTCCCCTCGGGGATTTGCATGTGTCGAAACACATACCTTATTTTTTTCATATCTTTCTTTTTTTCTTCAGATTTTAGACATTATCTGCTCTGCTCGCTAGCAATCGTTTCATGCGTATGAATGAACACCGATTTTATCGGTGTTCGGTTAACTTACATTGGAGTACACGCGCTTTACTCCTCCGAGGTGAGTCGGGGAAGCCGATGGTCTGGATTCTACCCAGTCAGGTCAAGCCAAACCGGGGTGTTGTAGATGATAATACGAGCACATGCCTTATCAAAGTACTGTAGGCATATGCGGTCGTTGCATTGAGGACTTGATTCGCAATTCGAGCATCATGGACGATTACGGTGATGATTACCCCGAAGAACCCCCTTCCCCTTTGGCAGATGAGAAGACTAAGAAGCACACGAAACAGCACTATGTGTGGTTGGTCGAGAAGCTCTTGGCCGGCTTAGGTGAGCAAAAGGCCTTCGAGATGAACCACCCCCCTTTAGCAACCTCTTCTGACTTGAGCACAATTCGAAAGGAGATGGAGACCGCTTTATCTGATGGCATGAGGATGGTGTATTGTCATGAACAAGTTGAACTCCTTGAAACCATTCTTGGAGAGGGCGATTCGGCCCTGGAGAGTTACCTCACCGATTTAGTCTACAAGCTCGAGCAAGAGATCAGCGATTGCACGTTTAATGGGACACTCCAGGAAAGTCAAACAAACCACGATGCAGATGAATGGGAACGTCTCATCGAGGCATCAGGATGTACCGGTACACTTCCCGAACTCAACCCTCACCACGCCGATTGGTTGAAGCGTGACATTCCCCCAAAATCACCAGAATTTCTCAAGACAGTCCGGACGATTTTCCCCAAGGAAAGCAAACTTCAGAAGGCGACATGCAGGGTGGATAAACATATTCAACGGACCATCTTAGGCAGGAAAATCTTGATCCAGTCATTAAATCTTGGAAGTGCCGCTTTTGGAGTCGAATCCTCATTGGACAAGATGGTCAAATCGTATATGCGGAGCGGCGACTTAGGGCCTCATCACCAAAAGGAGGCATGAGAACCATGAACATAGATTACGCAATCACCACACCTGAAGGAATCATCTTCTGCCTGATTTTATTACCTTTCTTGTTGGGATGGCTATTAGGCTGCTTGATTTTCATCGCTGAAGCCTTCACTGAGATCCGTCTCATTTTGCAAGGGGTTCCATTTGAGGAGCGAGCCAAGCGGCATCGTGTCCTAAATAATCATATCCAAAGGGAGAGCTTTGATTGAGGAGTGTGATGGTAGATGGTGAATGGAAATTTCTTGGAATTTGATGTGTTTTCCTTTGCTTACGACCTGTGCCTTCTCTCCTTTGCCGTTTGGGCTGCTGGTACTGCGATTTTGTGGACTGTTCGATACTTTATCGAAACCATCGTTCCAGGGTACGATCCGACTGGATACAAGAAACGAATGAACGACTACGTCCTGAACAAAATGTTAGAGGAACAATCAAACAAGAAACCTTAGGCGAACAAGGTAAAGTAGCCTCATGTTTTGGTAGGCTCATGGCAAACCGTAAGCGAGTGCTGATTCATTGCATTCGAGATTCAATGACCAACCTCGTTGATTCTGTTGAAGAGTATGGCCCCCACTTCGTGTACTTGCTCTGCGCAGAATACCATGCAGAAGGGAAACCCAACTATGCTATAATGGAATTGAAGCAACCGAAAGAAAGGACGTTTGGTAAACAAGCAAAGGATATTGAGCATGCTGAGCTTATTACCATCCCAGATGTTTGGAACCAAAACACCATGATGTCTGTTTTTGAAGCGTTTTCTGAGATCAAATCTGACGCAACCGATCGTGCGGGCGGAGTGGAGCCTGAATTCTTCGCAGGGCTGAGCGATGCAGCCGGCCTCCTCTCACCCAGTGTGGCCTTTGCTGCTGTCCTTCATGACATGAAAACATACTTTACTCGGGGCCGCAGAACATACTACGATGAGTTCGTCCTGGAGATTGATAACCTCAACAACTTCACGGTTGTAAAAAGTTGGATTCAAGCCAATAAACGTCACAAGGACAATCTGAAGTATTTGATTGCGCTCATAGAACTTGAAGAGAGTGGAGAAGAAAACATCACTCCAACACTGCTATCAGACAAAGTGAGCACTGTAAAAAGAACAGTGGACAAAGCAATCCTCACGTTGGAGAAACTTGGCCTCATTCATGCTGAAGGGTTGAGGGGTCGAAAGTTGACGTCCACCGATCTAGGCAGGTTGATCATTCGGATGAAAATGGCCGATTGAAGAACTTTAGTTATTCTCTTACTAGGTTAAAGAACCAAAAAGTTTGATTAAAAAAAATATTTAATTCTTTAAGGGCTTTGAAGAACCTTGGAGTTAATAGCCGATAAGTCCATGCCTTGGATTATGACACACAGGAACACCCGAGGCGAGCAGACTCGATGGTCGATTCTTTGCTCTTCGATGGGAGGTTCATCGCCTTCGCTCAATGCGATGTTTTGCGGCTCTCGGGAAGACAACGTGTGAATCAAGAAACAAGATCGACCAAACGGGAAATTCACGAAATGCCATGGTGCCGTGGGTGCTCCAACTCAATTTGGACTGCAATTTGCGCCACAATTTCCTCTACACTTGATGATGTGCAGTCGACAACTGAAGATTGGTGTCGATGGTCGAGGGACTCACCTGCAAGACGATCGGCCCACCCCTCTTTTCCGATTGCAATGATGGGGCGCTTGAACTGCCAAGCAAACGCCATCTCAGACAAAGTTCCTGCCCCGCCCCCGATGGCCACCACCACCTCGGCGTTGGCGACCAATGCATTTCTGTATGCATCGAGCCCCGTCGGAATGATGACGTCTGCATGCCCCATTGCTGGCTTAGGGTCAAATCCTGGCAAGAGCACAATGGTATCGCAATCGGTATGCTGCTCATTCGACTTAGCGCCTTCATGAACCGCCTGTTGGAGCGACCCAAGGCCTCCAGTGACCGTTCGATAACCCTGTGAAACCAATTCATGTGCGAGGGCTTTCAGAAGGTCAAGAGAAGACGGCGACAGTTCGCGAGAACCGATGATGGCGATTTGAGGTTTATACATGACATCATTCTCCTTGGGCTTGTTTGAATTTCTCGGCATCAAGTGGATAAGTGTTGATGAAGAGTTTGAGGTGTTCAGCAAGGTTTTCCGGCCAAGGTGTTTGTTCAAGACTGTCCAACAAACGCCCCACATGTTTCTGTTCTGATGACTTGACTTCCATCAAACCCAGCAGTGCAAGGGTTCGTTTCAAATTTGAGATGAGGCGAGCCTCACGGTTGAACGCAGCAAACAATATTTCGCCTACATCCCCTTCAGGCTGACCGTGATACCTCACCAGCATGCTCCCAAGAATGTCACCTCGAACAGCGGCCAGGTTTCCGAAATCAAATCCCTCTTGACGCTGTTGTATCAATGCAAGTTGAATGTTTTGAATCCACTCGGGATGTTCAGCATGAACCCTCATCGACCACAACGTGTCACCTCTTCGACACATGACCCCCCCAAGGTTCGGCGCCATATTTGAGAATTGAAGTAAAACTTCCTTGCCATTCACCAAGGTGTTTCCACCACGCGCAAGAATGAGCTTCTGGTTTTCCCACTCAGTGTGAACCTTCCGCGTCAAGGATTGACCTTGAAGAACAGCAGCATTGAATTCAGAGTACTCGAGAGCGCGCCCAACCCCTATTGGGAATTCCAGATGAAAAGTCTCCTGAGTGCTGAGATCATGGTGCATGTCATGGAATACCATATCTGAAGGTGGAGATATGGAGGTTCCTGTTTGTTTCAAAAACCGTGAGTAAAAGAAATCGATTGTTTGTGTGCGGACCAAGTAAGGTGGAGGAAGGGGTGCGTCACCAAGAATAGCCCCGATGCCAACTTTACATCCTTTTTCCTTCATGACATCCAGTTGCTGAAGGGCTGTGAGGAACGAGTCTTCTTGAAAGAGAACATCATCATCCAAAATCCACATGGTATCAGTTGGTGAAAACAAAGCAGCTGCTCGATGCAAAACAGAACGCCCCCACGAGACACCATGGCGTTGTGCATCACTCTGATACCAAGGACCGATGTTTCCTCTTTCCCCTTGCTCATGACCCCATGATTCCGGTAAAATCTTGACGCTTTGGAAAGGGAGTTGATGCTGTTCAAGAAGTCCATGAATCTGTTCTGGAGTGCTTTGAAAGCAGCATGCTACAAGATGAACATCAACGTCTTTTGGAACATGAGATGTATATGACTCGAAAAATTGTTCTGCCAAAGAGACTTCACCAAAAGTGACACAAAGGGTCAGTTCAGTTGTCTGGATAGCAGATTCAAGCGGACGCTGCTTCTCGTGAACAGAGGTTGAATTGTCTTCATCATCTGCAGGAGGTATCCCTTGCCTGAGGTTCATTTTCATGGATAATCTTGGTGACATAGTCGAAGAGAGAATGCGCGCCATTTGCTTCGCATATCGTTCAGTGTCGCCTGAGATTTCAAACAGTCGCAGCGAAAATTCGGATTTGGTTTCCTCAAGTGATCCCAAAGATTCGTCAAATCCTCCAGCCCGAAGGAAGAGGTCCAAGCAAACCTTGGGCTCCGAGGGAGAGAATTGAATTGTGATTGGATGCAGGTCAAGGTCGAAACGATTCGCCACAAGGAGTTCCACAGCAGCGTTCCACGCTCCAGCAAATGTGAACGAGCGTGAGTGTCGATGAACGCCTCGCAAGGGCTCTGGCAGATCGCCTACAAACTCAAGACTTCGGTACTGCCTTTCGCACTCGATTTCAATGTTCATGATTCCTTCATCCTCTTGCGATACACTTCATCGCTGCCCCGTTTCGGCAGCATGTGCAGGAGGGATTCTTTGTCAGGATCGAAGTTCGCCAAAGCAGCTGTGTCTTTAGGAACGCATTTTCCTGTAAAACCTCCCAAACGAGGAGTCAGATGGGCTGGATTCATTACACGCCGATCTCGCCAGACCGTTTCCATTATCGGTTCTGGGTCGACGCCAAAGAGGTCAGCAATTCGTTCAATTTCCACCGTGAAGGTGACCTTGGTGGCAATGTACGCGTTGTGAGCCAGTTTACCGAGTTCAGCCTCCAAGTGCTTCATTCGTATTCTTGGTATTGATTCATCAATCCATGAAAAATATTCAAGCAGCATCTGCTCGTCTTGAGAAGCACACGAATACACAAGACGATCGGGTGCCTGAAACCACTCAAGTGCGTCCTTTTCTCGCAAGAACTCAGGGGCATATGCGACTCGTAGAGATGGATGCATCTCGTTGATGGCGTCCATCGTACCTGGTTGGAGCGTGCTCTTGACAATCATGAGGCCAGAAAAAGCATCTGCAGCCAATTTTTCTGCAACATTCATCACGTGAGATACATCAAGCCGAGCATCATCTGTTGCATTGGTGGGCACGCAAACTATAGCGACATTTGATGCGAGAATTTCAGTCCAGTCGCCGCGACCATCAATATCAAAGCCAACGGTGTGAAAGTGCTCCGAAAAGGTGGAAAATGCTGCTTCACCAACCGAGCCCAACCCTACAACACCTACCGTTGTTTGTAGATGGGTGTACCAACGATGCCCTGCAACGTCCCACCAGTTTGAGTAAGCGCTGTTGTAGACGTTTCTTGCCCGATGTTTCTCGTAGGCCGAGAAACTGATCTCTAACCGCTTCAGTGCCTCCTTGACGAGTTCTGGATCTTCGCAAAACCCTTCCCGTATTGTGGCCTCAACAATGGTTTCAACTTGCCTTTCTGAACCCAATATCGTGGGTAAACTTTCGTCTGAGCCTGTGATGGTTTTCATTTGTTGTGCAACAATTTTACTTGCATCGTACATGGAAATGGAGTTATGACGAATTGTCCCCCCGTGAATGTCTTTCCCAGAATCAACAAGCTCGTTGAGTGTACCAAATGAAGGGAAGAGTTCACCTTCAAGACGTTCTAATGGTTCTGCCTCCACATGCTCATTGACTGGATGCCAGTCAACGAGGTCTGGTCTCCATTTAGAGTCCGAATGAATCCACAATCCAATGTGAACCGGGCGGTCATGGTTCCCTTTATTCGGTGAGGAGCGATGCCAAGTGAGGCTGTGAAGGATCACCGTATCTCCTGCGGAAACGGGAAGAAAAACTTGAACGGAATCCTCGGGAAACTCATCTTTTTCTTTTGCCATAAAGTCAACCGGCGATGAGCAGCCACCAAGATGACTTCTGTCAACCACCTCTAAACACCCATCTTCAAGTGTTACATCGAGAAAAGGCGTCCAGGTGGAGACTCCAGGGGAATTAATCGGCCAAAACATCGAATCTTGATGCCAAGGGATTTTGTCGTTATGGCCTTTATGCGGCTTGCAAATAATGTGGTCGTGAAGAAGCCGGGTACCCTGCCAATTCATGCTTGTCCAGGCACACTCGTGGAGCACGGGAGTGAAAATTAAATCTCGAAAATGCCCTTTCTCTGTGTGCCATAGATTCCTCCACTGGCTGACTTCGTTTTCATATTCAATCAAACTCAGCCCCATCTCATTAGCATAGCGTTTCTTGAGATTGGCCCACTGACCAAGCCCACCCTCTATCGATTCTGAAGAGAGGTTTCCTTTCAGAACCACCCACCCGTGTTCTTCAAAAAAATCAACAAAATTGGGATCGTTCTTTTCAAATGTCGTCGTGTTTACTTCTTGCTTCATAGTACCACCTTTACGGTTTCTTTCCAGCGTTTAAACGCTAAGTTCACATCAATATGATTCCAAAACTTGGGTCCGAACCACTGCTCCAGCCAGGATTGAATTTGTTCGGGTTCGCTAAGAATCTCCATACCATCGGGGGATGTAGCCTGATGATCTTTCAGGATAGCCCCCCCATCAGACCAAAATCGATTCACACGAAAACCGGTCAAAAAGGGGCCCCAGCCTGGTTCTTGATAGTGCATTTCGTGCATATGATCAAAGACTGAAAAATCCACTCCGGTTGGAGAAAAATGATGATTCGTGGACCATTCTTCTCCTGAAAAAGCATGCTGCACTTCGTATCGAGGACCTTTTCGTACGAGACGATAACGGAAAAACCAATTCGACTGAGGCGACTCATCCCCGAGTCTTATCGGTGAAAAATATGGGTAGCCATTTCCGACATCAACCCACCACTCGCCATCATTGAGTACCACAATCAACGAAATGTGACAATCAGCTTCAAGAATGGTCGATGATACGAAACGGACATTAAACCCCAACTTTTTCAGAAAAGCGTACAGAAAGGGGTTTCGCGCTGTGCACAAACCACCTAAACCGCTTAGCATTTCTCGCTTGATCCACTCTGAAGATGGACGATGACGGGGGGCCGTCAACATGGTAATGTTTTGAAAGGGGATATGCTCGACAATCCCTGACACAATCGATTCCAAAAATTGACTGTCTGCGCTTCTTTTTTCAACATGAATCTGTTCCAAAAAACGAGCCATGTCTTTATCGGTTAACTCCAATTCAAAGTCAACCATTCGCAAGCACCTCACAGAAGCGCAATAATTGCCGCGCCGAGATTCCCAAAAGGCCCGGGTCGATGGACTCATCAATCCCATGGATCGTCGAGTTGTCGTCATTGGGGCCAAGGGCAATATATGGTATATCTTTCAGTAAGTGGACCAAGCAAGGGCAGCCTTGATTTCCAAATGCTTTGTTCATTGGCCGAATACGCACAGCAGAGTCGCGGCCATCATTAGCATTCAGTATCTTGACCGCATCTATGGCGCGCTCAAGGGCGTCATCAACATTCATTGCCATGATTCTATGCTTCCCACTTTTGTAGAAATAACCCGTTTCCTCGACCCAAACATCCACCTTTGGCAACGTCAATTTCGGATACATCTCCATTGCAAATGGACTGCCAATTTCTTCTTCACCTTGCAGAACAAAAACAAGATTGCAATGCTCAGCAAGCTCGTTGATCAACAGAATGCGCTGAGCAAGAGGGACGATGTTGTCAGCGACACCACGCCCGTACCATCTCCCATCTTTTCCACTGAGCGCCCACGGATCAACAGACCACTGCTTAGCGTCTGCTTCTTCAACATCGTAATGCCCAAAGAACCCAACTGTGGGTCGATTGGCCACTTCTCCTCGCTGTGCGATGACAATTGGCCGGTATTCGGCGCTTGGGTTTTCAATCGTTCGGATTGTACATCCATTCTGCCTGAACAACTGCTGAACCAATGTGGCATTTGCCTTGAGTCCGCTGGGGTTGCTCTCCACTGCTCGGTTTGAAACGAGGAGTTCAGTCAACTGTTTGCATGATTTTGTTTTTTGCTCAGTCCAAATCATTCAGTTCCCTCCAAGCGCTATCTCAACCCATTTTCCATCTTGCCATATGTGTAAATTCTCACCAAGAAGGCAGAGATGACTCTGTCCGAATTCGTCTTCCAATTTACATGGTATGAGGGCAGAGGAATTTGATTGAGTGCTCGATGCAGTGAAATCCTCTACCAAAGTAGTCAAATCCTGAACGATAGAATTTATGTTATTGATTTTAGTTGTCTGGTTCTGTGTTCGATCATCTAAAGACTGTAATCGAGAGCGTATATTATCGAGATAATTAGGACCGTCAGGTTTTTTGATTTGTACTTTCTTATTATCCATTGACTTGTTTGCCAACTCTTTTCCTTCAGTGAATTTGTAATTCTTGCGCGCAAGGGTAAAAGCGCCATCCTTGAATCCAAATTCTTGCGTAACCTTAGCCTCGTTTTGCCATTGCTCTTTGGTAAAGCCAGAGGTATTTTCTTCTGCATTAATTTCCTTATTGAACGAATCATTCGTGACGATAATGGAGCCAGGGTTTTCCCGCTTCAGCTTCACCATGTCAGCATCAGATTGGATCTTCTCAATGATGCTTTTGTTATCGGAAAAGAATTCGCTGAAAGCGCGGCGGCTAGGCTTTATTGGCAACTTCTTATCAGTGTACTTCACAGTAGTAGAATAATCAACACAAATGAGAACATTGTACCCCTTGGATTGGAAATACTTCAACGCCAAACCAATGCGTTCGACGTTTATGGCATCGACCATTTTACCTTCAAATTCAGTCTTCTGATCCCCCCATTTCTCACTTTCATGGAGAACGTTTGAACCGTCAATGATGTAATCATACACTTTCTTTTCTGTCATTTCCTCACCTTCATTTTTTTGTGTCCTTCAACAACTCGAGTAATGCTACAATCCCAATTCCTGCGGCAGCTCCAGCGAGCCCTCCCATGAGTGCCGCATTGAACACCTCGTCAGTCCCCTTTTTCTTGGATTGTTCCTTGAGTTTTTTCAGTTGATAACCGATGACCTGTTGAGATGTATTCAACTTCTCAGCAATCTCGGATTGACTCCATCCAAGGGCACGTAATTTGAGCAACTCAGCGATCTGGTTTGGAGTCAGGGCCATGTCTACCCGTAGACTATCACGCATATAAGTTTGTATTATACAAAAAATACCTTTACGGTACAAATTATATTTGTTCAATTTAGCATGCTAGTTTTCCATTCCTGTACGACTCATGAACATAGGACAAAGCTGAACAAAACCGCGAAAGTAGTCCCCGCTCCTATGAGAGAGGACACAACAAAGATCGCTCAACCTCTCGATAAAGCGTGGACTACGTTAAAGAGATGCGTTGCCAATGTGG
>DDEH01000068.1:12767-16979 GCA_002336085.1 Flavobacteriales bacterium UBA1959
CCCGCTCCCAGACTTGAACTGCAATCTGGGAGTCTCAACGATCTGCGCTCCATCCTTTACGAACTTGCGAAGAACGCTAATTTAGAAATGAAACTGCTAAACTAAAATTTTTAATTATTCTCTTTCTTTATACGTTGTCTTCCCGAGAACCGTAAAACATCGTATTGTTTGATTCAGGGCCGTGCTCAAGGACTTCCTTGAAGTAGAGTCGGACAATCTCTGGGTCGATTTCATTTTGGTTTCGAGACCTATGATTTTCGATTGCCTTCTCTACTCCTTTCACTAAATGATTCCAATTTTGAGGAATTTCAATCGGCTGTTCATGCCAATTAGCATCAAATCTTTTTATCGAGAGGAAGATGAAGAATGCCCCATTACAGTGATAATGCCCAAACTTTTTCTTCGCAACCTTTGCGTAGTTTTGCATTGTTAAGTTCTTTTCATTCATAACATGGCGTAGCATTCCTGCAAATTGAACAGGATCTTTTGGCAGTTGGAGCCGAGAACGATCGCCAGTTTCACTAAAAGCATCATCTGAACCATTGATATTTTCATACTCAAAAGGTGGCCTTGTGTGGGCTTTCTTTGGATCGATAACATAGTAGTTACCTACTGGTTTCATGAAACCAAAATTTGTAGAAACAAATTTCTTTATGTCATTCAAAGTCAAGTACCCCGAGAGTCGCGTAAGTATGTTGGCTATCTCTGTCAAAGAAATGGTATTTCTGTTGGCGGTTTCATTTAACACAATTAAATGGAAGATTTCTTCACGCCAGCCATCCTCTACTTTTTCCTTTAGCAACATATTCTCATGAAGCGATTCAATAACATCCTCATTCTCATCTCGATAAAATGAGGCAACTATTCGCTTCTCTGTTCTATTGAAGGATTGCTGTTTCAGTAAGACCTTGCCGTAATAATCAGCATCATGCTCTTTGTTAGTTTCTTGGACTATTATTGTGAAACTGTGTTTTGGGATTTTTATGCTCCATCTTGACTGGTGACTATCATAGCGTAATTTCGTTAAGAAAAGAGTTCCATTTCTTGCTTGAGATTGGTACATAAGCACCTGCCCAACATACACCGTGGGATCAACCACGTATTGATCACAGGTGGATTGAACGGAACGTATATATTGATGAATGTTGGGTATATTCCTGATTCTCAGCCCATAAGTCGAAAACTTGTCTAGAAGAGTTGTTGAACGGCCTTCGTTTGGATAGTCTGCATCAGTTGCGAACAGGCGAAGAAGAATCCAAAAGGCATACCCCTCGACCAAAACAACTTGATTATTTGGCTCAACTATACCAATTTGTTCGAATACCTCAATCCAAATTTTGAAATCTTCGTATTCTTGGTCAGAGAAATGTAGCCCTTCACTCAATTTCCGATCTTGTGGTTTGCGGATCAAGGCCATGTGCTCCAACCAATCAAGTTTAACGAGTTTAAGATGCTCGAGTTGAGTTTCGTTCAGTATGACATCATTGTTTGAAATTGTAATCAATTCTGTTCCTGTTTTTCTGATCAAATTGTCATATTTATCATGGTCCAGTAGTCCTGCCGTATGAAACAAGTTCGACCATTGGTGGACCCTTTCCAACAGATGAATCGACCATCGCATGCAAATCATGGGTTCGATTTGTGTATTCTCAAGTAGAGAGGCAATCCTCCAACACCGGGATTGCCTTCCAAGGCATTTCAATAATGTATCAATAACATCTCCCACAGGCCTTGTAGTACCAGGTTGAATACCCTTCAAATCAGGAGATGATGTTCTAAAATCGACAATTTTATCGATCATCTGTACCAGTGCAAATGATTGATAATCTAGGTTCTCGAGGAGGGATTTCGCAGTGTATTGCGCTTTTTGCGATGAAGCGATGCTCAGTAACTGATTATGTGTTGTGGCGATTGATTTTTGCAAAGGATCCAGTACATCGGAAACTTTGATTGGCAACAGAACATCTGATTTAATCCAATCTCGAAGGAATTTAACTTCAATCGGAAACTCCTCGAGAGAATCGTTCAAAGCTTGAGAGATAGGCTCTTCGCGAATCACTATCTCCTTTTTGGAGACACGAGTTTGTTCATTTCGTTCAAATCGAGTCTTTAGATGCTCAAACACGATGCGGTTCCAAAAATAGCAAACTTGATTTCCTAACGCCGTCGATGGAGCCGAATGGATAAACGTACGATCCGACAGACCCAACAAAAGGTCGTTCAACCTGTTATCGTCAATCGAATCAATTAAACCATCACTAGATTCAATGAATTTACGAACTTTAGATGTGGTAATTTCCATCGAAACTGTGCCCCGAACCACCAAGACCTCCAAGACATCTAAGTCCACTTGTTCAAGTGCACCAAAAGTTTTGCTAACACAATATTCGATGACATTCTTTGCCTTCGGCCCCGAAGACCAAGAACCAATTACGCTTTCAATATGTGAAATATCATTTTCAGTGACCTCTTCTGCTGCCAATAAAACAAGTAATGGGTGTGCTATGTGATGATCAACGGAATCCCAGACATCAAAAGCCTTGACGACTTTCTCTTCTAGGCTTGGATTTGTAGTTATGAGTTGGTGTGTTTGAATAAGGGTATTTTGTAATTGTTGGTGAGTTTGTGATGCTCTTTGGCCTCGGAATCTAATTTTTTCTAGAAAGAGCTTCATCGCCTCGTTCTTTGTTAAATGGTGAATTGCAATACCATACGCTTGTGGGAGTGGTGTCGATCTGGTCGTGATAATAATTCGTGATTTCATTCCTTGTAACTCAGAAAATTCCGTGAGAAATTTCTTCATTTCCGAGCGAATAGTAAACACATCTTGATCTTCGAGGTTGTCCTCGATGTCCTCGAAATTGTCAAGGACGATTAAAACTTGGTGTTCTGGTTTTTTCAGTAACTCAAACACCTTTTTTTTGAGGCGGCCAATTCCTATGTCTGGTGCTGATTTGAGGGTGATTTCTTTGTAAATTTTCTTAAGAAGAGTGATAAGTCCCCCGATTACTCTTGCTGAGTCGTCATCTATTAGAGAAGAATCCATGACCGATACTTTCAGATCAGTTTCAGAATATATTCCGTGCTCATGAGGAGATAATGTGTTAATCTCTTTTTGATCGCTGCCAACCTTGCTTGAGTGGGTCACTATGTGAGAATAAGGTTCACGATTGTTGATAATATCGAACATTAACTTTTGAGCCAATGCCGTTTTTCCAACGCCTCCTAACCCAAAGAAAGCAACGATTTTGTTATCTTCGAGAGCAGCGTGGGCAATCTTAATTGTGTCTTGATCCCTTTGGTACTGCTTAGGCCCCCATACGAGGTTGTTTAATCTTCGTTCATAGACCTCAAGAGAACTACCTTTAGCATTCTCACAAGCAGACTCGATTCGATTTTTAATTAATTCAAATTCTTCTGTCAGACGGTCGACTGATAACTTATTGTGGCCAGGAATCATGTAATAAGATGAGCAAAATGCAACAACAGCGATTGACTTTAACATGCTTGAAAAGTCATCCTGATTGAGAAATTCAAGGATAGAGTATTCATACTCTGGTTTCAACATGTAATTCGCATCTGTTTCGTGACGAGCATGATTGGCATACCATCTAATTGCCGTAATCCATTGTACGAAGTTTTCGAATCCGTATCTGTTTTCAGCAAAAAAATCCTGTACAGGGATGGTATTATTTCCAAGGTGCATGACTGATGTTAACGCTAGCCCAGGATCATCGGTATTCTTCAACAAGCCCTCCCATTTCGTATTATCGATATCGCAATTTGCCTGGGCCATCTTTTGTCTTAAATTTTGCATTACTCCCAAATCACTCGAATTACCATATTTGAGCATATTTAGTTCAAATTTATTGGTAATTCTATTAAATGCAGAATTAATTTGATTACACACATCAAATGCAAAACTGCTTGATTTGACCAACTGAGTAGAGACAACATCACCATTTCTTCTCTGAGATGCTTGACTTTCGATGAACTTTGGGAGACTGTTCACGATGGTGTCCAATCCAGATTCGTGTTTCGCATCAGACACACAACTCCCAATTATTCAAGACATATAATCCCGCCTACGGCAGTGAAAAAACCTCGCTTATAGAAGTAGGAGATTTGTTGAATGGCGATCAACCTCTCGATAGAGCGTGGACCACGCTAAAGAGATGCGTTGCAAATGTGGTCCCCGCTCCCAGACTTGAA
>DDEH01000105.1:0-5185 GCA_002336085.1 Flavobacteriales bacterium UBA1959
CCTCTACCTCCTGTCCTAGGCTTGCCGTGGTTGAACGGCTTTTTCTTTTTTGATCCTCCTGAACCGGGTGCTTTGGGCCGCTGACCACGTGAGTCACCATTCAGTTCAAGATGTGGCTTCGCCATGTGCCAAGGATGGTCCGTTATCAAGGGCACTTCCCTATTCATTAGCTGTTGGATGTCCGACATGAACTTCCGTTCGTCCGCCTCGTTCACAAAGGACCATGCGATGCCGGAAGCTCCAGCTCGACCTGTTCGTCCGATCCGATGGACGTACGTTTCAGAGATGTTTGGAATTTCGAAGTTGATTACGTGGCTCACCCCGCTCACATCAATGCCTCGTGCTGCGATATCTGTGGCAACAAGTATTGTGATTGTGCCATTTCGGAAACCTTGCATGGCCCGTTCTCGCTGAGGCTGGCTTTTATTTCCATGAATCGCCGCAGCATTGAGATTGTTTTGAATCAGGTACTTAACCACCTTGTCCGCACCGTGTTTGGTGCGCATGAATACCAGTGCAGTTTCTACTTCTGGTTGCTGGAGTAAATGCACAAGCAAGTCACGCTTGTCGGCTTGCATCACGAACATCATTTGTTGATCTACCGTTTCTGCAGCAGTGCTCTCACGCGCTACCTCTACCCGAACAGGGTCACGCAACATGGTGTTGGCAAACTCCAATATGTTGGGCGGCATCGTAGCGGAGAAAAACAAAGACTGACGTTCTCGCGGAATGTGTTTGATAATGCGACGCAAGTCATGGATGAATCCCATGTCCATCATGGTATCGGCTTCATCCAAAACGAAATATTGCAAGTGCTTCAAGTTTACATGGCCTTGCTCTTGAAGATCAATCAGGCGACCAGGCGTGGCAACAACGATGTCGACACCGCGTCGCAGCTTTTGCACTTGGCTTTTTTGATTTACCCCTCCAAAAATAGTCGCTGTGTGGAGCTTAACATGCTTGGTATATTCCAGAATGTTCTCCTCAATTTGAATGGCCAATTCGCGGGTAGGCGTTAAAATCAAACCGCGGATGGGCTGGAATTGACCTGAATACCGGTCTTCAGAAAGCCGATGGATCATAGGTAAGCTGAAAGCCGCAGTTTTGCCTGTACCGGTTTGTGCTACGCCTAAAACGTCTTTTCCATCTAAAACAATAGGGATGGCTTCGGCTTGGATGGGCGTTGGGGTTTCATAACCTAACGCGTGGATGGCCGAGAGCACATCTGTGCTGAGGCCTAAATCGTCAAATGAATTCAAAGGGAGTTGTCTACTGAGCAATGGGCTTAATCGCGCGATTGCTTATTACAAAGTTCGAACATTTCTTTCCACGTTCGACGTTTGGACACGAATGACCAAGCTTAACGGGAGTGATTTGGCGCCGGTTTGACCGAGCTTTTCTCCATGATTGGAAGGACCCAAATGACGTCATTGCCGTTCGTCGTTGGCGCGCAACTTGAGTCGAGGGGGCGTGCTCGATGGCATCGGTTTCGCGAACACAAGGTGAAAAAGGCTCTTTGGAAATATCCGTGCTCAGGCAGCCCCAAAAACAAATCTCCAAAACAAGCAGTTTTATTGAAAAAGGCTAATTTTTGCCCTAAAAAGAGCACTTTTAAATCAAAAAACTCAAAAAACTCACTTTTTATTTCAAAAATATGCGAGAGGATTGAATGCGCTGGTCGGTTTCGACCACGACGAGGTACACACCACGTGGCCACTCTCGGACATTTATTGCCCAGTGCTGAGACTGGAGCTCGGAATGCACCAATTGACCATTGGTATTGAAAATGCGCAAATTCGTTTGTTCCCCACCTACATCAATCTGGAGCAGATTAATCGCAGGGTTGGGGTAAACCGTCAAGGGGAGTTTATGCGCTTCCGCTAATGGGTTTAAGGCAGACGTGCAGACGAGGTTGTTGTCTATATAGTCAACGCGGTCTTCGACGAATGGCTTGAGCCCGTATAGGGTTCCTCCCATGCCGCCTTGGTTTGAATTGAAGTTGTTTTCGAACTGATTGTTGGAAAACATCTTATTATCATCCGCGTAAACAGCCTCCTGAACGAGTTCTTTTAATTCATCTAGTCGTGGCTCAATAAATTCGGGATTGAACCAATTTTCTCGCAGCCAGCACATTTCGGAATGGTACGCCGCGCGCAAAACATCACTCTCCATAATTCGCTTTAAAAGCGGCCGATTTTCATTGCCTCCGTCAAAGTCCAAGTCCAGTTCTGCCATATCACCCGGAACGCCAAAAGCATAGCTCCCAAATGTTTCGTTCGAATCCCATTTGATCCACTGCCAGCGGTTGGTCGTCATGTTGTGATAGAGGTAGTAATTCCGAGCAGAAAGTGTGTAGGTGTCCAAGTTTGAGAACAAATTATCGAGGGCGGCGGACCGGAGGTAGGGCGTGAGATCCAGGTGATCTGCCAATTGTGTTTCAAATTCATCATCGCTTGCAGTGTTGATGAATGCGATGAGGTCAATCAAGTCGCTCCAATCGTCGCTCACGTTTTGCTTTAGTTCGTATGCGTCTTCATAAGGCGCTTGATCTGGACCAAGGTATACGAGGCTGGCCTCTCCATCTCCGCCCCCGAAGTTCGAGCCCGCTTTGAACAGATGACCCTCATCGTCGCCGATGCTTCGGTCCAAGAATTGGTCGTCGATTTGTTCTACAACAGTGTAAAACCCCCAAGGCGCGCCGTTAAATGTGACTTCTGCGAATGTGGCTCGCGGCGACAATATGCCCGCGGCTTCGCAAACGTCATAGAATACTTTTTCCCGAACAAAAGTGGGGTCTTTGAAGCCGTTGTTAAAATTGAGCTTTTTCAAAAGGTCATACGATTGGCCTGCAATGAAGCGGTTAAAGTCCACTTTGAATGGCTTTTTATCTCCAGGATGCATCATGCTCGAGTTTCCCTTCAAGCGTATTCCTACAGAATCTAATTCCAACGTGCCATCGGTTGTGGTGATGCTAATCCCCGCCGGGATATAGTTCTGATCACCATCGTACTCATCGTTGAGTAAGGTCCAAAAATTAGAATTGTAGAAGCTTATATCGACGCCAAGGATTTGATCGCTTTCAAAGACGTTGTCTCCTTCCACTTGCCCATGGGCTAGGGCAACGAATAACAGCATGCAAGAGATGAATGAGCAAATGTTCTTCATAGTCGGGTTTAAATCAACTCACCTTCGATTACCCGATAGCGATCGTAATCACTTTTCCCGAAAGCTAAAATGGGCAAGAAAATTAAGTTCAATAAGAAAAGGCCAACTCCAAATTCGGTTGACTTGCCGAAAACTTTCGCTAGCCGAAGAGAGTCGATGAGAAAGAGAAATGCAACACCGAGGGCGCCAAAAAAAGGGACTGCTCCTAGAAAGTAGAGCAGTATCCACCAGTCTGGACGCCGGATGACTTGCGTGTATATGTAGATGTTATAAAATGGAATCAAAATGGCCCAGCCGGGTTGTTCCGCCTTCGAAAACAGTTGCCAACCAGCGAAAATGGAAACGAGGACAATGGGGAGAAAAGCAAGCGCAAAAGAGGCCGTGATGATACCAATCCAATGAAGAGGGTTTAAGAAAAAATCATTCATGGCATTTAGATATGATGACAATATCGGGGAAAGCATGAAGAATATATGCAGCCAAATGTGGGATTTTTTTATCACGAATCGTCGATGATATGTAGTTTGTTTTTTCCATCGATGGGGAACACGTTTCATCATATTTTCGTGTAAACCCTTATTTAAGATGAAATACTTGTACGCTCGGTTGTTGGTCGTTTTGTTTTTGTTTTCTCTAACAGCAAACTCATTCGGCCAGGCGCCTGAAAATGATTTGTGCATGGATGCCATTGATATCAATGAAATCTTTAGCACAGAAACTGGAGAGCAGTTGAACGTTGGTCCTTTTTCAAACGTAGACGCCACGGGCGAATCAGAGTTAGCAGCGGATTTGGTGGACGATTGGTTTGATCCATTGGAAGGGGAGTCATTGCCGAGCGTTGACCAGTCGGTTTGGTTTCGATTCACAGGCAATGGTGAAACCTACCAGATCACGACATACAACGGCCCAGGTGCTGCTATGTATGCAAACGATACGCAGGCGGCGCTATACTCTGGCACATGCGACGACTTGACATTGGTCACGGCCAATGATGACCTGAATGGATTTTGGAACGCCAATTGGGGTTGGTACTATTCAGTTTTGAACTTTACTGCAGAGGCAGGAGTGAGCTATTGGTTGATGGTCGACGGGTTTAATTGGGAGGATGACGATGCGTTCCAGGGCATGTCCGAAGGAACGTTTAGTCTTAGAGCTATGAATTCTGAGCCGCTGATTGGCCGCGGTGTTTGTTCTGCTGCCCGCCCAATTGATGAGGTCTTCAACAGTTCATCTACGGCTGCTCAATTCGTCGGGCCTTTTGATGACACGGAGCTCGTTACGGGCCTCGGTGTTAACTATGATGCCGATATGACAGGAGCAGAGTGCTGGGAAGAAGGCACAGACGATGGATCGGTTTGGTTTTCTTTCATCGGAGACGGAAATTCGTACTACTTGGGCATGTTTCAATGCCAATTGAGCAACCAAACATTTGTCTACTACTTCGGATTTGATAATCAGCTTGCGCTATACAAAGGAACGTGCGATGGACTTATTCCCGTGGGATGCAGTGAAGACATCGATGCAGCTAATGAGCAGTATTGGGCTGAAATTGGATTCGACAGCGAAGAAGGCGTGGAGTACTTCCTGCGTCACGACGGATTCCATTACACCAACCAATTGAATGAGTGGTCAGCAGAAGGAACATTTTGTCTGACGTCTACACTTAGCAATACTGCGCTCGGGTTATCGGAGGTAGAAGCTCCAATTTTCACGGTGTTTCCAAATCCAACTTCGGAGGGCGTGACCCTCACATGGACAGGCGACGAGAATATCGCTGATGTGACGGCTTTTGATTTAGCTGGCAAGGAGGTCGCTTTCTATTCGAACGTACAGCGCGGGCAGAATCATGACTTGGGCTTGCCTTCAGGCCTCTACAGCTTAAGAGTTACCACTGAGACTACTTCAGGCATCATTCGCTTGCAGGTCGAGAAGTGATTGAAAAGAGAACGTTAGAAAAAGCCTTGGCGCCATTTTGGTGCTGGGGCTTTTTGCTTTGTGGAAACTGCGTCGCTTTAACTGC
>DDEH01000105.1:5555-5710 GCA_002336085.1 Flavobacteriales bacterium UBA1959
CTCGATGGTTTCGCACAAAGCGTCGAGTGGCAGGTCGTTTTCATCCACTCCAAAAGGGTCTTCAATTTCCTCTGCGATTAACTCCACACTCACGAGTATATAGAATACGAGCATCACCACGGGCACACTCCACCACTCAAACGTAGCCACAAAGC
>DDEH01000071.1 GCA_002336085.1 Flavobacteriales bacterium UBA1959
ATTGCATACATGAATAATGTGTATAATTAACCCTTAAAATGGGGTCTGCAAAGGTAGCCGAAACTTCGCAACTTTTCAACATTTCAGTCAATTGTCTTGAAAGGACAGCTGATTTATTTTTTTTGTTTCCTATTGGTGAGCCAAACTCCCAAAAGGATACATGCGCCAGCTGTAAGATGTTGCATACTAAGTTGTTCTCCATCCCACCATCCCCAGAAGGCCGCAAAGATTGGGATAATGTAAGTGACTGACGCGGCGGTTATGGCGTTGGTCCACGCGATGAGGAGATTGAAAAGAATAAGTGCTCCTGCAGTGCCGACGGCGGCCAGGACCGCGACTGCAGCGAGCCCTCGTGGTCCATCTGGATGAGTAGCGATTAAATGTGGTATGTCGCCATTTAAGAAAATGAAGGATGCGGGCAAGGCCACAAGGCCAAGAGAGCAGGCCGCAATTACGGGGCTTTTCAACCCGCGAAGTTTCTCACGCGTGATGTTTACGCTAATGCCGTAACAAATGGTTGCAGCAACAAGCAGCAAACTGGGATGGACAATAGATTGGCCGGTGAAAACGCTAAGTCCTTGTGTCGATTGTTGCGCCTTTATAAGCCAGATGGTGCCCGCAAAGCCGATGGCAATTCCACCAAGTTGATTTCGTTTGACAATGATGCCGAAGAATGCCATGCCAATGAGCAGTGTCCAAATGGGACTTAGCGCATTCAACATCCCTGCCATAGCGCTGGGCAAAGCAGTCTGCGCAGAGGCAAACAGAATGGCGGGAATGAAACTTCCAACGGTACCAATGACACTGACCCAAAGCCATTGTTCTCGGTTCAGGGCTCTCCAGTGGCGCAATGATATCGGGAGCAGGGTCAATCCTGCGATGCCTATTCTCAATGCAGCGAGTTCGATTGGCGGGAATAAAAGGGAGCCATCGGATGCAAAGAGGCCCCATTTCATGAGAATAAAGCTGCTGCCCCAGACAAAGCCGAGAAGCAATAAAATGAACACTGGTAACCAGCGTTGTTGGGGGGGAGATTGGCTGAACATGGCGTGCGAAATTAGAATATGTTGGGTTTCCTCCATCGCGCATCAGCGTATATTTGTAATATGTGTTTATCTCGGATAATGAATTTTAGAAAGAGCGTCAAACTCATCCTTCTCGGATGTTGTTCGATGTCCTTGTGTTTGAGCAGTTGTACCGAGGAATCAGCATCTTATTCAGTGACCGAAAAACATGCATCGGGCACTTCCGCCATGTCCATGGCGCGATTGGATGTTTCGGGCATGATGTGTGCTCATGCGTGCGGGGGAAAAATTAAAAAAGAGTTGCTCAAGGTCAATGGTGTGGCGAATGCCACCATAGATTTTGAGGAGAATCGGAAGGTGAATTTTGCAGAGGTGGAGTTTGATGGGCAAATGCTAGAACTCGAGCGATTGGTGAAAGCCGTGGCGGGAATTGCCGAGGGGAAATTATATACGGTTCAAGCCGTGGAAGTCACGCATTTTGCGAAAAGATCACAGCTCGATAAATAGGTTTAAGCGATCATTGCGCCGTCTCACTCGGGTTGCTCTAGTGATGACTTCGCTGGTGGTTTTGGCAGGAAGTGTTGTGCGAATGACAGGCTCTGGCATGGGATGTCCTGACTGGCCAAAGTGCTTTGGATTGCTTATTCCACCGACTGATGCTGCAGAAGTGACATGGATCGAGGGGAGTGCCTACGAGTCCGGACGAATGTTGATCGCGAATGACACCTTGTGGATAGCACAAAACGATGTGATTGCTGCCGATTTTGATCGGGAACGTTCCATCGGAACGTGGGAGGCATATACACGTCATGATTATGCTGTATTCAATCCTATTCATACGTGGGTGGAGTTCATCAACCGACTCATCGGCGCATTAACGGGAATTCCAGCACTGATTTTATTGGTCTTTTCTTTTATTGGTGGTTGGAGGTATGGCCTCTGGTGGACTTTTCGGTGGTCCGTAGTGCATTTATTCTTGTTAGGCCTTGTTGCCTGGATGGGAAAAAAAGTTGTGGATGGCAATCTGATTCCTTTTTCCATCACTCTGCACATGCTCGGAGCGATCTTTATTCTTATGGCGCTGGCACTTGTCATGCATTCCGTTCGCCGCGACCGATGGATAAAAATGTCAGGAGCTGTGAAAAGGAATTGGCTGATCGTTGCATTATTTTTCACACTGGCCCAATTGATTGCCGGCACACAAGTCAGGGAACAGGTAGATGCGATGATGCACCTTGGCTTGGAAAGACCAAATTTATTGGCATCATTGCCCGAATGGTGGAAGTTTCATCGCTCGGGATCTTGGATTGTCTTGCTCATCCAAATGCTTTGGATCTGGCCACAATTAAGGCAACAATCGCCGCTTCGCGGCGTCGCGCAATGGTCATTGAGACTGATTGCAGCGCAAATGATGTCTGGCATTGCGTTTGTTGTGCTGGGGATGCCGGCTGTCCTTCAGCCGCTTCATTTGTTGCTTGCAGTAGGATTACTGCTATTGAATTTCTGGGCGATTGTCGTCTCAATCAAGCGTTGAGGCTTGATTGATTTGGTCTTTTGAGTGCAAGCCTGTTGGCACGAAAAAGCCGCATCAAATGAATGAATGCGGCTATCCGAGGTTGTTAGGGTGGATTGAATTTTATCCACTGCACATTTCGCAGTCTTCTCCGTTTTCGATGGAACAGGCCATTGCTGCCTGTTCTTCGTCAGTCATATCCTGAATAGCTTTGCGTGGCGCTTCGGGCTCGTCAACACTCGCTGCAACGGGTACTTCTTTGTACTTTTTATCTACCGTAAACTTGATGGCATCCGTAGCGGCCTTCGTTCGCAAGTAGTACATACCTGTCTTCAATCCTTTTTTCCAAGAGTAGAAATGCATTGAAGTCAACTTTGCTGTATTCACGTTTTCCAGGAATACATTCAGGGACTGTGATTGGCAGATATATGCACCACGGTCTGCTGACATATCAATTAAGGAACGCTGTGAAATTTCCCATGATGTCCGGTACAATGCTTTCAGGTTGTCTGGGATTTCATTGATGTTTTGGACAGATCCGTTGGCAGCGATGATGCGGTTTTTCATATCATCATCCCACAAACCAAGTTTTGTCAGATCCCGCAACAGGTGCTTGTTCACAATGATGAACTCCCCAGAAAGTACACGACGTGTGTAGATGTTGGACGTGTATGGTTCAAAGCATTCGTTATTGCCCAAAATTTGAGCAGTGGAAGCAGTAGGCATAGGGGCGAGCAATAGTGAATTTCGCAATCCATGCTCCTTGATTTCTTCCTTCAAAACGTTCCATTCCCATCGATCTGTGGGAGTCACACCCCACATGTCAAACTGCAACTTTCCTTCCGACGCTGGAGAGCCTTTGAATGTCTCATAAGCACCTTCTTCTTTCGCCAGGTCCTTCGAGGCCGTGCAAGCCGCATAGTAGATGGTCTCGAAGATTTCACGGTTTAGGGCGCGGGCCTCATCTGAATCGAAGGGATAACGCATGAGGATAAAGACGTCGGCCAACCCTTGAACCCCCAGTCCGATGGGACGATGCCGCATGTTGGAGTTCCGGGCTTCAGGTATGGGGTAGTAGTTACGATCAATGATGCGATTCAAGTTGTGCGTCACTTGGTAGGTGACCTCAAACAATTTATCGTGGTCAAACGAGCCATTTTTGACATACTTGGGCAACGCTACTGAGGCCAGGTTGCACACAGCTACTTCGTCGGGAGCGGTGTACTCGATGATCTCAGTGCAGAGATTCGATGATTTAATGGTGCCTAGATTTTGCTGATTCGATTTTGAATTAGCAGCATCTTTGTAAAGCATGTAAGGTGTTCCTGTCTCGATTTGCGACTCCAAAACCTTGAACCACAAATCTTGTGCTTTGATGGTCTTTCGGCCCTTCCCTTCTGACTCGTACTTGGTATACAAGGCTTCAAATTCAGCGCTGTGAGTATCCGAAAGTCCTGGACACTCGTTGGGGCACATCAATGTCCAATCGCCGTTTTCCTCAACACGCTTCATAAATAAGTCTGGAATCCAAAGTGCGTAGAACAGGTCACGCGCTCTCTGCTCTTCTTTTCCATGATTCTTTTTCAGCTCTAAGAAATCAAAGATGTCTGCGTGCCAAGGTTCGATATATATGGCGAATGAACCTTTTCGTCTTCCGCCGCCTTGGTCAACATACCGAGCAGTGTCATTGAAGACCCGCAACATAGGAACGATTCCATTGGAGGTTCCATTGGTGCCTTTGATGTAAGAACCTGTTGCACGGATGTCGTGAATAGACAAGCCAATGCCTCCGGCATTCTGAGAGATCTTTGCACACTGTTTGAGCGTGTCGTAGATGCCGCTGATGCTGTCCTCTTGAGTAGTCAACAAAAAACAACTCGACATTTGAGGCTTTGGGGTTCCCGAATTGAAGAGGGTCGGTGTAGCATGCGTGAACCAGCCATCACTCATGAGGTTGTAGGTGTTTACAACTGCATCCATATCGTCTTTATGGATTCCAACAGAAACACGCATGAGCATGTGTTGAGGCCGCTCAACAATTTCACCATTTATTTTGAGTAGATAGCTGCGCTCGAGGGTCTTGAATCCGAAATAATCGTAATTAAAATCTCGGTCATAGATGATTTGAGAGTCTAAGAACTCCGCTTGCTCACGAATGATTTCAATGACATCAGTAGCAATCAATGATGCGTTTTGTCCTGTGATGGGATCGATGTAATTGTGCAAATCTTCCATCGTCTCTGCAAACGATTTCTTTGTGGACTTGTGAAGATTGGACAGTGCAATGCGGCTGGCAAGGCTGGCATAATCGGGATGCGTTACAGCGTTGGTTGCGGCGACTTCTGCAGCTAAGTTGTCCAACTCGGTAGTGGTCACACCGTCGTACACGCCTTCAATCACACGCATTGCAACTTTCACAGGATCCACGGCAGGATGCAATTCGTAGCAGAGCTTCTTAATTCTCGCGGTGATTTTATCGAATTGAACGGGCTCCTTACGTCCGTCTCTCTTTAGTACGTGCATGTCTCAGGGATAAATAGGGTGAATCGTGGATGAATGGTGAAGCGGGCGGGCTTCAATTAGAAATCAGCATCAAGGTTGAAAGATTTGCTGCCTTCATCAGAACTATTCAGAACGCCTGCTTTCTGATATTCTCCAACACGCTTCTCAAAGAAATTGGTTTTGCCTTGCAATGAAATCATCTCCATGAAATCAAATGGATTGCTAGCATTGTACTCTTTTTCGGTTCCCAGCTCAACGAGCAGACGATCCGCAACAAATTCAATGTATTGCGACATCAGGTCGGAGTTCATACCAATCAGTCGTACCGGCAATGATTCACAAATGAATTCTTTTTCAATCTCTACGGCATCGAGGATAATTTTGCGCAATGTTTTATTCGGCAATTTGTTTACGATATGATCATTGTAAATCAGACAAGCGAAATCGCAGTGCATTCCTTCGTCGCGAGAAATTAATTCGTTTGAGAAGCTCAATCCTGGCATCAGACCGCGCTTTTTCAACCAAAAAATAGAGCAGAAGCTGCCGCTAAAGAAAATTCCTTCAACAGCGGCAAATGCGACAATTCGTTCGGCGAATGACCCATTGTCAATCCAGTCCAACGCCCAATCAGCCTTTTTCTTCACACAATCCATTGTTTCGATTGCGTTAAATAACTTGCCCTTCTCTGCATCGTCTTTGATGTACGTATCAATGAGCAGTGAGTAGGTT
>DDEH01000128.1:0-3064 GCA_002336085.1 Flavobacteriales bacterium UBA1959
AAGCAAATAACAAATGACATACAATTGCGTCACGAACTCATTTTAAAAGGGACTGCCAACTGCAAGAGATTTTCGCCTGCGGAATCGGCACGCAAAATGCAACAGCTTTATAAAAATTCATTTCAATAAAGAAGGAATATGCGAAACACGAAAAAATCCCGCATCCGCCATTTGTTCAAGGCGTTTACCTGGCGCTTCATCGCCTCATGCACCACCTTCTTACTCGCTTGGTTCTTCTTCAAAGATGATGAACAAGCCGTCCAAAAAGCAACCAGTATTGCCGTCGCTGAAAGCATAGTAAAGATGGCGCTCTATTATTTTCATGAGCGCGTCTGGTTTCGATACGGGCGATTGGGAAGAGAGGCGAAATAAAGCGAACTTTGTAGCGACATGAGTCATCAATACCAACTGGACCACTTAGACGAGCTTGAAGCGGAATCCATTTTTGTTTTGCGCGAAGTGGCGGCGCAATTTGAGCGACCTGCTATTTTATTCAGCGGTGGAAAAGACAGCATCGTTTTGACACACTTGGCAGCTAAAGCTTTCACTCCAGCCCGCATCCCTATGCCATTGTTGCACATTGACACGGGACACAATTTCCCAGAGACCATTGCATTCCGAGATGCTTTGGCCGAGCGGCTTGGCGTTCAGCTCATCGTTGGGAGTGTACAAGACTCCATCGACGGAGGGCGCGTGAGGGAAGAAACAGGAGCGCAAGCCAGCCGCAACCGGCTGCAAATAGCAACATTGCTCGAGACCATTGAAAATGGCAAATATGACGCGTGCATTGGCGGCGCTCGACGCGATGAAGAGAAAGCGCGCGCTAAGGAACGCTTCTTCAGTCACCGCGACGATTTCGGGCAATGGGATCCAAAAAATCAGCGTCCTGAGCTTTGGAATTTGTTCAATGGAAAACACATGCCAGGAGAAAATTTTCGGGTATTTCCTTTGAACAATTGGACCGAGTTGGATATCTGGAATTACATCACACGCGAGCAAATTGCCCTACCGAGTTTGTACTATGCGCACAATCGACTTTGTGTGACTCGTGACGGAGTCATTTTGGCCCACAGTGAGCACTTGCCTGAAAGGAAAGGTGAAACACCAGAAAATATGCGAATACGTTTCCGCACATTGGGCGACTTGACCATTACAGGTGCAATCGAAAGCGACGCGGATACGTTGGAGAAAATCACAGCGGAAGTAGCCGCCACACGCGTCACCGAACGCGGAGGAAGGGTGGACGACAAACGAGGAGAAACCTCAATGGAAGACCGCAAGAAAGAAGGGTATTTCTGATGAGCACTACCAGCATTCAACAAAATCCACTCCTCCGTTTCACAACGGCAGGCAGTGTAGACGATGGTAAGAGCACGCTCATTGGACGGTTGTTGTATGACAGCAAAAGCATCTTTGAAGATCAACTTCAAGCAATTGAATCATCCAGCAAGAAGAAAGGCCTCGAAACGGCTGATCTCAGCTTGCTGACAGACGGTCTGCGTGCCGAACGTGAACAAGGCATCACCATCGACGTGGCCTACCGCTACTTTGCAACACCCAAACGCAAGTTCATTATCGCCGATACCCCAGGACACGTGCAATACACGCGTAACATGGTCACTGGCGCTTCCACTGCAGACCTCGCGATCATCCTGATCGACGCCCGTCACGGAATGATGGAACAAACACACCGGCATAGCTTCATCGCTTCATTGTTAGGCATCAAGCATTTGGTGGTGTGCGTGAACAAGATGGATTTGACCGCCTTCTCGGAAGAGCGGTTCCATGAAATTACCCAGGCTTTCAGGAATTTCTCCGCGCGACTGGACATACCCGATATCAAGTTCATTCCCATCAGCGCGCTTTTGGGGGACAACGTGGTCGATGCATCAAAGAAGATGCCATGGTACAAAGGCAATACGTTGCTTCAGCACCTTGAAGAAGTGCATGTAGGTAGTGACCGCAACCTCCAAGATTGCCGATTCCCTGTCCAATACGTAATCCGACCGCAGTTGAATGAATCACGAGATTTCCGTGGCTACGCGGGACGTATTGCCTCGGGTGTATTCAAAGTGGGCGACGCAGTGGTCGCTTTGCCAAGTGGCATGAAAACGCACATCGATAAAATTTTCATAGGCGAGCGATCCATCGAAATGGCTTATCCGCCCCAAAGTGTAACAATGACCCTGTCCGACAACATTGACCTATCACGCGGTGATATGATTGTCCGGGAAAACAATCAACCGGAAAGCGTACAAGAACTCGACGCACAGATTTGTTGGATGGGCGAACTGCCCCTGAATCCAGCCACGCGCTACATCGTCCGGCACGGGACTTCAGAAGTAAAATCCATGATCCGCGATGTACTCTATAAAATGGATATCAATACGTTGCACCGCGACGACACCGATACGAACATTGGGATGAATGATATCGCGCGCATCCGGTTGCGCACCGCCTCTCCATTGCTAGTCGACGATTACCGACGCAACCGCACCACCGGTTCATTTGTCCTCATCGACCCGGGCACCAATCTCACGGTAGCCGCGGGATTCATCAGTTAACACCAGACGACAATGATCTACTGGTTCACAGGCCAACCCGGCCACGGCAAAACCACATTGGCTAAAGCCCTCATTGCTCACTTGCAAAATCAAGGGTCAGAAGCGTTTCACGTCGATGGCGATGACCTTAGAGCGTTAACTTCAAATGCCAACTATAGTCGTAAAGGTCGCGAAGCCAATATTCGCCGGGCCCAGACCATTGCACATTACCTCCACAACCAAAATAAAGTCGTTGTGGTCTCTTTGGTCGCTCCCTATCGAGACTTGCGTGAAGAATTCAAAGCTGCGACGAACTTGACGGAGATCTACGTGCACACCACAGAATCGCGAGGGCGCGAGGACAAACATGCAATCGATTACGAGGCGCCACTCAAGCGCTTCATTGACATTGACACCACAAAAAATTCAGCAGCCCAAAGTCTGGATATTTTGCTGAAGCAACTTTGAACGTGGATTTCAATTACGTTCTATCTCCCGTACCTTCGTCGTAAGATGGCAGC
>DDEH01000128.1:3453-12810 GCA_002336085.1 Flavobacteriales bacterium UBA1959
CAAGTCATCGACCTCTTTGAGGCTTATTTGGAACAAAACAGCCACCGAAAAACACCGGAGCGTTTAACGATTCTCAATGAGATATATGCCTATGAGGGGCATTTTGACATCGATGCGCTCTTCGCCCACATGACCAGACAAGGGAATAGTGTAAGCCGGGCAACGCTCTACAATACCGTTGATTTGCTAATTGATTGCAACTTGGTGAGGAAGCATCAGTTTGGTGATAAAGTTGCGCAATATGAAAAGTGTTACCGAATCAAGCAACACGACCACGTAATCCTCGCCGACACGGGCGAAGTCATCGAATTTTGTGACCCGCGTATCCAACAAATCAAGGCCACGCTGGAAGAACTGTTCGATATCGAAGTCTTGCACCATAATTTGAACGTGTACGCGCGGAAGCGATCACAGTAGTGAAATCATCTTCAGGATGCCCACAGCAGGATTGCAGCCCGTTAATAACATCGGCTTTTTCCATTGGGATTCTCCAATGCTTTAGAGCATTTTTGCACCTTTCGAACTGATTCAGAACGCATGAAGGTTGACGTGCTCTTGGGCTTGCAATGGGGAGATGAAGGCAAAGGCAAAATTGTCGATGTCCTCACCCCGAAATATGACATCATCGCGCGCTTTCAAGGCGGGCCAAACGCCGGACATACCTTAATTTTTGACGGCCAAAAGCACGTCCTGCATACGATTCCGAGCGGGGTATTTCGGCCTGGCACCAAGAATGTGGTTGGGAACGGAGTCGTCATTGACCCTGTAATTTTCAAGCGCGAAATTACGCAATTGATTGCAGCAGGTGTGGACCCTCGACCCAACCTCCTAATTAGCCGACGCGCGCACCTTATTCTTCCTACTCACAGATTGCTCGATGCTGCATCTGAACAAGCAAAAGGCAAAGCAAAAATCGGTTCTACGCTCAAAGGTATTGGACCTACATACATGGACAAAACCGGCCGCAACGGATTGCGCGTTGGCGATCTAACGAGCGGAAAATTCGAAGAACGTTACGACGCCTTGAAGGCGAAACACCTTGGTTTGCTGGCGCAGTTTCCAAACTTCACATTTGACCTTGCCAGCGTTGAAGCAGAATGGCACGAGGCCGTAAACGAATTGCGGGAATTGCAGTTAATTGACACTGAGCATTATTTGAATGAAGCCTTAGATGCAGGCAAGCGCGTGCTTGCGGAAGGTGCGCAAGGCGCGATGCTGGACATTGATTTTGGCACATATCCTTTTGTTACTTCATCCAACACCATTGCCGCTGGTGCGTGCAACGGATTAGGCGTCGGACCGGGCCGAATCGGTGAAGTAATCGGTATTTTCAAAGCATACTGCACCCGCGTGGGCAGCGGACCGTTTCCCACCGAATTGCTAGACGAAACAGGCGAAGCCTTGCGACAGGCCGGCGGTGAATTTGGAGCCACCACGGGTCGTCCCCGACGATGCGGATGGCTTGACTTGGTTCAGCTCCGATACGCCTGCCGCGTCAACGGCGTTACTCAACTTGCTATGATGAAAGCGGACATCCTCAGCGGATTCGATAAAATCCCTGTCTGCCACTCGTATGTGCACGAAGGCGAGCAAATCCCCAACCTGCCCTTCGGAATTGAGCCCGATGAAGTCACTCCCGTTTTTTCTGACCACAAAGGTTGGCAAGAAGACCTGACCGGAGTCACAGCAGAAGCCGAGTTTCCTGAGTCTCTATCCACCTACATCGATATGGTTGAACGTGAAGTCGATACGCCCATCAAGGTGATTAGCGTCGGCCCGGATCGGGCGCAAACGATTAAGCGGTAATCGCAAGGTCGACTTAACTCAGCCCAGCACCTTCCCGTCCACTGAACCAAATCCGATACGTGGAGCGCCTGGTTTTGAAGCAAATCCAGTCATGCGAACGGTGTCGCCATTCAGAATGAATTTACGTTCACTGCCGTCGGGCATCTGAACCGGTTGCGTGCCACGCCAGCTGATTTCCAACATCGAACCAAAAGATCCTTTTTCGGGACCACTGATCGTGCCGGAAGCCATCATATCGCCGGCGTTGATATTGCACCCATTGACCGTATGATGTGCCAATTGCTGACGCATATTCCAATACATGTGCTTGAAATTAGAACAACAAACCGTAAGCCCTTGTCCATTTTCGGGGATAATTTCCACCTCAAGTTCCACGTCATAATGGCCTTGACCTTCATATTCAAGATACGGAAGAATAGCGGGGTCTTGATCCGGTCCCGAAACGCGGTAAGGTGTCAATGCATCCAAGGTGACAATCCACGGGCTCATACTCGATCCGAAGCTTTTGCCCAAAAATGGACCGAGTGGCACGTATTCCCATTTTTGGATATCGCGCGCTGACCAGTCGTTGAAGAGCGCCAAGCCAAAGATGAAATCATCGGCCTCGGCCGTGCTGATGCATTCACCCAGCGGTTTGCCTCCGTGGGTAACAAACGCCATTTCCAATTCGAAATCCAACAACCGCGATGGACCGAAAACTGGCGGAGCAGAGTCGTCAGGACGTGTTTGGCCAGACGGACGACGGATCGGTGTGCCGCTCACCACAATGCTGGAGGCGCGACCATGATAACCGACAGGCATGTGCTTCCAATTCGGAAGCAAAGCATTTTCGGGATCTCGGAACATCTTGCCCACGTTACGAGCGTGGTCTTCACTGGAATAGAAGTCTGTGTAATCCCCAACCTGAACCGGCAGATGCATGGTCACATCGGATTGTTTCACCAGCACGCGATTAGCGTGTACGGTCAATTTCGTGGCGCCAGCCTGAAGCAATTCCCCCAAACGGTTACGCACTGCGCGCGTAGCTTCTTTGCCTCTTCCAATAAAGGCATTCAACGTGGTCGCTTCAAAATCGAGGCGCTCACACCCCAAGCCATCGAGCAAGCCCAAGGCCGCCACTTCGGTCAAATCCAAAACATGATCACCAATGGCCACACCCGGGCGCAAAACACGCTCTGAGGTAGAAAAAATGCCAAACGGCAAGTTTTGAATAGGAAAGTCCGAGTCGGCGGGCACATCGACCCAACTGGTCAAATCCGGGTTATTCACTTCAAACATGTCCGCAAGTTACGGCGTGAAGGACGGTTGACTTGCCAGTGATTTGTCCGAAATTCGCTCCATGCCGACACCCTCTATTGATCTCGAAGCAGAAAAGAAGGAAATCCTACGGAGATACCGGGGATTGCTTCGTGCAGCGGTGCACAGCAAATCCAGGAAGGACCGAAAAGCGATCCGAAAGGCATTTGATATTTCGCTTGAAGCGCACAAGGATATGCGGCGCAAGAGTGGTGAACCTTACATATACCACCCCATAAGTGTGGCGCGCGTGGTGGCGGAAGAACTCGGCTTGGACACCACAGCCATTGTATGCGCGTTGTTACATGATACCGTGGAGGATACGTATTTAACCTTGGACGATGTCGAGCAATTGTTTGGGAAGCGCGAGCGGGAAATTGTAGATGGCCTCACGAAAATGTCGGGTGTTTTTGATCCAGGGACCAGCGCGCAAGCAGAGAATTTTCGTAAGATGCTACTGACGCTCAGCGATGACGTTCGTGTGATTTTAATCAAACTCGCAGACCGGCTCGACAACATGCGCACACTCGATCACATGCGGCCAGATAAGCAGCAAAAGATTGCGAGTGAAACGTTGTTCATGTATGCACCACTAGCGCATCGCCTGGGATTGTACAGCATCAAAACCGAGTTGGAAGATTTGTCACTCAAGTATAAAGAGCCAGCGGATTACGATCTTATCCAGACCAAATTACGCAAAGGAAAAGCCGTACGCACACGGTTCATTAATGCGTTTACGCTGCCGATTCGGCGGGCTCTAGATGCTTCAGGAATTTCCTGCCAAATAATAGGTCGGCCCAAAAGTGTTTACAGCATTTGGAGTAAGATGCAAAAGCAACGTGTTGCCTTCGAAGAGGTTTACGACGTGTTTGCCATTCGCATCATATTGGATTCGGAACATGAAAAGGCGGATGCCTGGCGGACTTATAGTATTGTCTCGGACTTCTATCAACCCAACCCTGATCGCCTGCGCGATTGGATCAGCTTGCCCAAGGCCAATGGTTACGAAAGTTTGCATACCACAGTCATGTCGCCGTCTGGAAAGTGGGTGGAGGTCCAAATTCGATCCAAACGCATGGACGAGGTCGCAGAAAAAGGCCTAGCCGCTCACTGGCGCTACAAGGATGACAGTCAAACTGTCGCTTCAGCTGCAAAAGAAGAAAGCAACCAAAGTTCATCGGAAAATCTCAACACGTGGTTGAAGCAAATTCGTGAAATGCTGGAGAGTGGTGAGGAAGATGCCTTGGACTTTATTGATGAATTCAAGCTAAATCTGCACAATGAGGAGATTTATGTATTCACGCCCAATGGCGACTTGTTTTCTTTGCCCAAAGGTTCAACGACCCTCGACTTTGCCTTTCGTGTGCACACGCAAATTGGCTCACGTTGCATCGGTGCAAAGGTCAACCACAAATTGGTCCCTCTCTCCCATCCTTTGAACAGTGGCGATCAAGTAGAAATCATTACGTCGCGAAAACAAAAACCCAAAGACGACTGGCTCGGTTATGTAATTACGGCAAGCGCTCGATCCAAAATTCGACACGCGCTACGAGACGAGGAACGCAGCATCGCCAGCGATGGCAAAGAAAAACTACGGAAGTGGATGCGGCGCAAGGAATTAACGTATTCATCTGAAAATATCGAATCGCTGATCAAGCGGTTGCGCCACGATAGTCCTCACGCTTTGTTGGTGCGCATCGCAACGGGCGAATTGGAATTGGATCGATTGGGTGGGTATACCGTGGTGAAAGGGAAATTTTCGTGGATGCGGACGAAAAAAGCTCCTGCACAAGAGACTTCGGAGCGTAGCAAGGAAATTGCCGACCCCCCAGAGAAAGGCGATATACTGCTCATAGGAGAAGGGCTTCAAAAAATAGATTACTCTCATGCCTCATGTTGCAATCCGATTCCCGGCGACCCGGTATTCGGATTCGTAATGGTGAGCGGAGGAATCAAAGTACATCGTCAAAATTGCTCCAACGCCACCAACCTCCTATCCAAATATGCTTACCGAGTCATCAAGGCTCAGTGGTCTTCTCGCTCCGCCAAGCAATTTGAAGTCAGCCTCAAGTTTACGGGCATTGACGACGTCGGACTCGTGAATGCTGTCACGGGTGTAATTTCCGATGCAATGAACGTGAACATGCGTGCGATTAGCTTCAACTCTAGCGACGGAACGTTTGAAGGCAAGGTCAAAGTCCTTGTGACCAACACCGATCACCTGAAGCAGCTTCAAGAGAAGTTGTTGGATGTTCCGGGAGTATGGAGCGTGGAGCGGGTGGATGAGGGTTGATCCTTTTACCCCGCAAACAAAGGCAGATCCCGCATGCGCATGCGCACGGACTCGCCGACGCGGCCAATCACTGCGTCGTCTTCCGGTGAACAAATGACCGCATCGATCCAATCCACGATTTGGGCCATATCCGACTCCTTCATGCCACGCGTAGTGACGGCAGGAGTTCCGACTCGAATGCCGCTGGTCACAAACGGTGACTTGGTGTCAAACGGCACCATGTTCTTGTTGAGCGTAATGTGGGCTCGACCCAAAGCCTGCTCAGCCACTTTTCCGGTAACGTTCTTATTGCGCAGGTCGATGAGCATGAGATGATTATCAGTGCCTCCACTAATTAGATCGTATCCGCGTTCCACGAATGCTGCGGCCATCGCCTGAGCATTCTTGATCACTTGCTGCATGTAATTCTTGTAGCCAGGCTCAAGGCATTCGCCAAATGCAACTGCCTTTGCTGCGATTACATGCTCCAACGGGCCGCCTTGCATTCCAGGGAATACACCGCTGTCGAGCAATGCACTCATTTTACGAATGGTGCCCTTGGGCGTTGTTTTCCCCCATGGATTATCAAAATCTTGTCCCATCATGATGATGCCTCCCCGTGGTCCACGCAATGTCTTGTGGGTAGTCGAGGTAATGATGTGACAATGTTCCATGGGGTTGTTCAATTCTCCAACAGCAATCAATCCCGCTGGATGGCTAATATCAGCAAGCAGCAAAGCCCCTACTTCATCTGCAATCGATCGAAAACGAGCGTAATCCCAATCCCGGCTAAATGCGGACGCGCCACAAATGAGCAACTTTGGCTTGACCTCACGGGCGGTGGCTTCGACCTTGTCCATATCGATTAAGCCCGTTTCCTTCTCTACCCCGTAAAAATGTGGCGAATACAACTTGCCTGAATAATTTACCGTGGAGCCGTGCGTCAAATGCCCGCCGTGGCTGAGGTCAAACCCCAAGATGGGATCACCCGCATCCAGGACCGCGAGCATCACCGCTGCATTGGCCGAAGCACCAGAGTGAGGCTGCACATTGGCCCATTCCGCTCCAAACAATCGGCACAGCCGATCGATGGCCAATTGTTCCACCTCATCCACTACTTCGCAGCCACCATAGTACCGACGGCCCGGCAACCCTTCCGCGTATTTATTGGTCAAAACACTGCCCTGTGCCTCCATTACTTGGTCGCTAGCGTAGTTTTCACTGGCTATCAGTTCAATTCCCTCCACTTGACGGTGGGTTTCACGCTCAATGAGGTTAGCAATTTGTTGGTCGCGCATGGTTGACATGGGATTCGTTCTGTGGAAAGACTTGCGGAAAAAAGACAAAGATAATTCTGGATTCGACGGGTTCCATCCCCAATTTGCCCACAATGCAGCACTTCTTTTTCAGCACTTTGCTCCGAGTTTCACTCAGTCTTGTGATGTTGCTGAATTCTTGCATCCTGAAACAAGGACCAACTGACACGAGCATTTACGCCCTTAGTTCCTCTGCCGCCATTTCCGATTCATCCACCATGCACGCCCATACCAACGCCCTCAGCAACGAATCCAGTCCGTACTTGCTTCAACATGCCCACAATCCTGTTGACTGGCGTCCATGGTCGGAAGACGCTTGGGCAGAAGCGAAAGACCAAAACAAACTGGTCATCGTGAGCATTGGTTACAGCGCCTGCCATTGGTGCCACGTCATGGAGCACGAGACGTTTGAAGACAGTGCAGCGGCAGCCTACATGAACCAGCACTTCATCAACATCAAGGTCGATCGCGAAGAGCGGCCCGACGTGGACGGGGTTTACATGACCGCGGTGCAGTTGATGACCAAGCGTGGAGGTTGGCCACTCAACGCCGTGTGCATGCCGGACGGACGTCCCATCTATGGCGGAACATACTTCCCTCGAGAGCGTTGGTTACAAGCTTTACAATCCGTGCTAGACATGCGAAATCAAGACCCAGAACGAGTCGAAGAATACGCCGCACAATTGACGTCTGGAGTGCAGCAAGCAGAGTTGGTCTCCGTCCCGCCGCTCGAAGGTTCCAGGGCCTGGGGAACATCCGAAGCATTCGGCCAAGCGGATATACAACTGTTGGATGAAGGCATTGAAAAATGGAAAGGCAATTGGGATCAGAAATGGGGAGGCAACGACCGCGCACCCAAATTCCCCATTCCAACAAACCACGATTTTCTACTGCATTATGGAACGGTTCGCGGGGACCAACAAGCACTAGATCACGTCCTGAACACTTTGCTCAAGATGGAGCGCGGTGGCATTCATGACCATGTTGGTGGTGGTTTCGCGCGTTACAGCGTAGACGAAAAATGGCACGTACCACATTTTGAAAAAATGCTCTACGACAATGCGCAATTGGCGGGAACCTATGCTCGAGCATATCAAGCGTTGACTGATGCTAAGATCGCCGATCGTGCGGCACTAAAACGCGCAGCACTGGGCATTGTAAATTTCATGCAAAGCGAATGGAGCCATTCCACCGGTGGATTCTACAGCGCATTGGATGCCGACAGTGAAGGCGTGGAAGGCAAGTTCTACGTATGGACGGCAGCAACCCTACGCAGGTCGCTAAACTTGGAAGATTTTGAATTGATCCAAAAGGTCTATGCTATCGACGAAGCAAGCCAATGGACAGAGGAAATACCCGATGCCAATGTGCTGATGCGATGGAAATCAGATGAAGCATTGGCGAATGGCTTGGACCTCACGCCTGAAAAGTTGCAAAAGGAATTGATTCGCATCCATGCGCAATTGCGCGAGAAGCGAAAAGCACGCACAGCGCCTGGGTTGGATGACAAAATACTCACCGCATGGACCGCTTTGGCAGCTAGCGGACTCGTGGCTACAGGCAACGTCTTCGAGCGGCCCGAAGATATTCTACGAGCCAAAGATGCTCTGGATTTCCTACTCAACAGCCAACGCGACTCTAACGGACGATTATGGCACGTTTACCATGCCACCACCGGACCCCGTATCACCGGCATGCTTGATGATTATGCAGCCACAATTGCCGCTTGCCTCGACTTATATCAAGCCACATTTGATGTCCGATATGCCTTGGCGGCGCATGAACTCAGCGAAGTCGCAATCAATGATTTTTACGATGAGGCGCAAGGCACCTTTTGGTTCCAAAGCGCCCAAGGCGAATCACTGTTTGCCCAAAAGCAAGAAAACGACGACAACGTCATTCCTTCTGCCAATGCCCAAATGGCACGCAACTTGTTCCTCCTGAGCGGACTATTTGAAGAACGCAACTGGCGCATAATGGCTGACCGGATGCTTGCCGGCGCAATTAACCGCACTGATTATTGGCCTAGCGCAACACATTGGGCGGGATTGCTTCTTTGGCGGACAGAACGCTTCAGGGAGGTAGTGATCACATCGCCCGCGAAGAAAGATATCGCATCCGGCATGAGCAGTGCGCGCCGAGAAATGCAAGCAACCTACCGACCCGGGATACTTTGGGCAGGGGGCTCCTCCGAAAATTTACCGCTTCTCAATCAGCGTTTGATGGACGGTCAAACCATTTTTATTTGCGAAGACGGAGCATGTTTGTTGCCCGTGAAAAATGTGGCCCAGGCACTCGATATCTTGGATTGAGTTTGTATTTTCCCATTATGCAATTTAGATACTCAATCCTCGCCTTATTGCTTATCACGGTTGCAACAGCCGACGCCCAACGAAGACGCCCAGCAAGAGAAGGCGGCGACGGTAAAACGCCGCGCACTGTAGAGCAGAGCATCCGAAGTGCAGAGGAAAACGAAGCCGCTCGCACAACCCAGTTGCACGCGGATTGGACCGAAGCAAAGGAGAGCCATTATCGGAAGCAAGACAGAGCCACAAGGAAACGCATGAGAAAAAACACACGGCGGCAGAAACAAGCGCGTCAAGGACGTTTGATTCCTTGGTGGCAACGGATATTTGGGAAAACGAATCGCTACCAGCAATGATATTC
>DDEH01000072.1 GCA_002336085.1 Flavobacteriales bacterium UBA1959
GATTCTAAGATGGAACGGATGTCTTCCGGGGTGAGCTCGGGGTTGGCTTCCAACATCAGCGCCACTATGCCAGCTACGGCGGGACCACTCATGCTCGTGCCAGACAAGCGTGCAAATTCATATTCAGTCCCATCAAACTCTACGGTGCTGGTGACGCTGTACCCGATGTCACGGAATGAGCTCAAGGAGGACTCGACGTTCACTCCTGGTGCCGAAACATTGGGCTTGAGGCGTTCATCGAGTGTGGGGCCGTAAGTGGAGAAATTGGCCAATGTTCCGCCCACCTCAGTCCCCACGGGATTCAGGAATTCAGAGGAGTAAGCTCCCACGGCAATGACGCTGTGGCCGCAGGCCGGTTGCTGTATTCCATAAAACGGATCGCCAGCAAGCCATCCGGATTGGGCAGCTTGGAAATCCTGTCCCCAGTTGCCAACGTCATTGGAAAGGTGGGTGTGATTCCATGCGTGAACACGACCGCTTTCACCTGTCAATTGCATCGCTACAGCGACGTTGGCGCCCCCCTTGCGGATGCGCATTTGCATGAACGGTCGCCCATTGGCCGGGTGCGACGGCTCCAAAACGAGGTCGTAAATGATGGTGTCGTTGTTGACCACTTGAATGGTGTCCAGCAATAACGGTCCGTCATTCGTACTGTACATCGGACTTTCACCAACCACTGTGGACAAACCAACGGTCAGCAGGAACCCCATCTCAAATGACTCACCGATCTCGCCCCACAAGGTGAGATTTTGTCCCCAGGTATTGGGATTCGCAGAAAGCGGATAAAACTTCACCCGGGAGCGGACGGTGTCCCCGGGTGCTTCAAAGGTGTGGTCCAGGTGAAAGTCAACGTCACCGTTGTTGCCATTGGAGCTCACAAACACGACTCCCTCGTCGGACATGGCATCGATGAATTGGTTACTCAATGAAGTGCCATCGGGTGTTCCCCATTGGGGCAAACCCCAGCTGTTGTTGATGACCAATCGCTTCCCATCCGCTTCCGCAATACTTTGCATCCAATCATATGCATCCAATGCAGAGGCCTCGTCCACCATGAGCGTGGCAAACAAGAATTCGGCTGCAGGCGCCATGCCTTTGAGCCCAATTCCAGCACCGCTTCCCCCGGCGATTCCTGCCACATGTGTTCCGTGTGTCGAATATCCGTAGACGTTTGAAGTATCGCTCTCCATCAACTGGATGTCCAAAGGGGATTCTGCGACTGTACCGTAGCCATACTCACCAGGCGTTGGTCCCGCTTGCCGGTATTGGTCCCAGACTGCGCGGATCCGTGAAGTGGAGAGTGTGGTGTCGCGAAACATTGGATGTGTATAATCAAACCCCCAATCCAGAACACCGATGAGGACGCCCTCACCATGAAAAGGCTGCGGCAGATTGAATCCAGCATGAACGCTATCTACACGCGTTCCGTAACGGACCTTGTTGACGTCGGGCACTGCACGCGAAGCCAATTCGACAAGGGCCATCGGGGTTTGCCAGAGGGCGTCAAGCGCGTAGGCATCCACTCGAAACGAGGCGATCCCTTGCCGATATGCTCCAGCAGTTATTGCTTCTTCATTCGCGGCCCAATCCCGCCATTCGCTTTCCGTAACGCCTCCGGTCAATCGCCCCAGGAATCCTACGGTTGCTTGGCCGTGTACTTCCGCTACGGGAAATGCTCCGGTGGCTTCGATTAGGCTTTTAGGCTCGTCGTTTTTAGCCACAAGAGCGTTCAATTCCAAAAGTGCCTGGAGGTCTGCTTGGGCTATATTTTGAGCATCACTTGACGCCGCTATAACGACCAATAAGCCTAGAAGATAAAATCGAACATTCATGAAGCGAATGTAGCGACAGAGGAATTAATTGCAGATGCGCTGCAACATAGATCGATTTTCGCGATGCATCCAACCCAAAAATAGTCATGGGAATGCTTGCTCAATAATTCGAAGGGCTTGAGTGATTAATTCTCTCGTTTGAAGTAAAATCGAGTAATGAAGATGCCATTACGATCTGTATCGCCCGCATCAGATTCAACTCCGGAATTGATGCTTACTAATTCCCATCCATCGTTCATCATAGCATTAGCTTTGCTATTGATCACGGCATCATTGGCTGCTATATTTTGAAAACGCAGTCCTGCAAGGCTATAGAAGTTTAGTAATTTAATTTCTTCGTAGGACTCCATACGTATGTCCTTTCGATTGGATTTGTTTCGTCCACCTTGTCCTTTTACTGAGACAAAGTCCTCGTGGTTTCTCTTTTCAGTGGCTGTGATGATGCGAGAGCGGCCGACACCTCCTGGTACAATGGACTCCACCACGGTAAAGGAAGTGAATTCGTATTGCGCTAATATTGGGGCATTACTCAGAGACAGAAATGCGCTCGTTAATAAAAGCATTAAAAAACTGGATGTGAGTATGTTACGGGTCATAAGAAGATTGGTTTTGATAAATGTAAAAGCGACAATCCTCAAGCCCAAAAACTGTGCCGGTTTTTATAGAAACGGGAATAAATACGATTTGAAAGAAGCTGTCGTGCCAGTAATTTCCAGATTGTTGAGAGTTCGCTGCGGGCTATTTTCAAAATCGAAGGCTTGTATTTCTCCAGTTAAGTATCCGTGAATAGGTTTTTCGTAACCGAGGGTATGCCGTGAATCTCAATGTCCTTGGCTGAACGTACAAATCGAAAACGATAATTTGTAAGAAAGCATCAACCATTAGTGAGACAATATTGAGAAAAGATGGAGGTGCACAAGGAGTCGCAAAACAGCGTTTAATTGATACACTTGCCAGTCCTAACAAACTCATTATAAATGATTAATATGCCAAAAGATCCGATTGCAGATGATGATATTCATTCGAATGCCATACTTTCACCTTGTTTGCGTCAGGTTAGAGGCAGGCACTCACGATACAAATAATTAAGATGAAGAAAATACTACTTGGGCTTGTATTCGGGATGATGTTC
>DDEH01000059.1 GCA_002336085.1 Flavobacteriales bacterium UBA1959
AAAATCGAAAAAGACTGGTAACATGTGGACCACCTCATCCCTGCAAACCCTATTGTTGAGCGTTGTTTTTACAATGTCCACGTTTGCCTTGGCCATCGGCCAAGAGTCATTCAATATCACGGTAAATAAGAATCCCGTTCGCACAGGGGAAACGCTTCAGCTGAGCCTTTCCATGAAAAATATTCGATTGAACGTTTCTGCCCCAAAAATTAAGGGGCTAAAGCTGTTGGGAGGGCCAAGTACATCTCAAAACAATTCTTGGGTGAATGGAGTGAGTGCATCGGAAATAAAATACACTTACAACTACCTCGTTCAGTCTTCCGAGAGCATCAATGTACCGAGCTATCAAGCTGATGGCAGCACCGGAAAACTAAAGAGTAATGCGTTTACGATAAAGGTTTTACCGCGTTCAGCTCCGCAAAACAAACAGCAAGGATTGGGAGAGTTGGCCTGCGTGGTTGAGCTATCAAAACAAACCGCTTTCGTTGGCGAGGCAATTGTCGCATCTTTTAAGATATATAACCGCGCTAACAACCTCGACGTGAGGGAGTACAATATTCCTGAAATGGCCGGCTTCTGGACAGAGCAGATTGAAATGGCCGATGCACGGTGGGAGCCCGAAGTATTGGAAGGCAGACGCTACAACGTTGCGACAGTTCGAAAGGTGGTCTTGTTCCCACAAAAAACAGGAGAAATCGTCATCGATGGTTTTGACCTTATCGGATACAAACGCACCTCATTTTTTGACGGAAAAAATGTGAGTGTACAGGCCAAACCTGTTAAAGTTCGAGTGAAGCCTCTACCGGAACCGCTGCCAAACAGCATGATTGGCGCCTTCAATCGCTTTCGCCTTCAACTGAAGCAGAGTGCGACCGAATGCGCAACGAATGAAGCGCTCACAGTAGAATACGTATACACCGGCGATGGAAACCTCAAATTCATTCAAGAACCCAAATTGAAATGGCCTGGAGAATTCGAAGTGTATGACCCCGAAACCATTGACCAAATCAAGGTGTCAAGCAACGGAGAATCGGGATCACGGACCTTTCGCTTTGTAGTCATCCCTCGTGCCCCAGGCGAGTACTTGCTTCCATCCCCTGAAGGCGAATGGTTCAATCTTCGCAGCCGCGTCTACACAGCTTTGCCCATTGCAAAAAACAGCATCACCGTCAAGCGCGGAAGCGCCAATGCCAATGCGGGGCTGAGCTACAATTCAAAAACAGATATCCAAGTACTGAATCAAGACATTCGATTCATTACCACGGAATGGAAAGGGTGTGGAATTGATCGCAACCGATGGCAATCATCACTGCCGCTTTCTACCGGTTGGTTATTGGCAGGCCCTTCGATTCTGGCATTGGCCTTCGCAAGCAAACGACGACGAGAAGAAGATGCCAAGAACCCATTTAAATCGCGGCAACGAAAAGCCAAAGCCACAGTTAGAAATGAATTGCACTCCGCTAAAAAACAGTTGAGCAAACCCGAGCTGTTCTTTCCTGCACTCGGACAAGGAGTAGAGCAGTACCTATTGTCTAAATTGACCTGGTCATCAAGCCAATACCAACGGGATGACATTCTTGAAGCATTAGAGAATAAAGCTCCTGAAACGGTAAGACAATGGAAGACACTGCTCGATCAACTTGACATGGCGCGGTATGCACCCGGATCAATACCCGAACCTCAGGAGATGTTAACCTTAGCCGAACAACTCGTTGAACAAACTGAAAAGTCATGGAGAAAAAGCTAAAGAGACATTGCCAAACATGGACGAACACTGCCTTTGTTGCAGTGATTGTTCTTGGGTCTTTGAGCCATGCAAGGGGGCAAACAGAAGCCATCTATAAGGCACAATTTGACTCTGCAAATGAGGCCTACGCGAGAGGAGAATTTGACCTTGCTCAGACGGGGTATCAAACCGTTTTGAATGATCGCGTGCACTTCGAAGCCGAGTTCAATCTTGGAAACGCATTCTTCAAACAACAGAAATATGGCTTGGCAATACTTCACTACGAACGAGCACGCCAATTGACCCCGGGCCATGAAGATTTAGGAACCAATTTAATCTTGGCCAATTCGCAAATCAGCGACAGAATTGAGGCCCTTCCTACCGCCGGAATTTCCGAACTATGGCAGGGCGTCGTAGCTCCTGGCCGTTATATAATCTGGCAGCGGTTAATGATCGCATTCTGGACATTCGGATTCATCGCTTTGGCAGCGCGAATCTTTGCTAATAATCTTGGAAACCGCCGAATATGGGGCACCGTTGGAACCTCTTTTTTGGTGATGGGCATTGCATTTTCGTGCCTATCATGGGCCGCATTAAACCGAATCACCAATGATCAATCCGCCATCGTACTCGTCGGAGAATCCCCGGTAAGAAGTCAGCCCGGATTAACCGGCTTGACTCTCTTTATGGTGCACGAAGGAACCAAAATTTCCATTGTGCAAAAAGAAGAGCAATTCACAAAAATCGAACTTCCCAACGGCAATGTAGGTTGGATCGAATCCAAAGACATGGAAGCGATTTGAAAAACTCCAAGGCGTGACGACTTATTTTACAACTTCCATGGACCACTGGTCCTTCACACCGGAAGCGTTCCAACCTGATACCTGGTAAATACCTGCTGACCAGCCCTTTACAGTTAATTGACATTGTCCCGAACCATCCGCACGTGATTCATGCATCAATTTTCCAGAAATCGCACCAAATACCCGGACTGTTGACCCGGGCATCCAGCCTCGAATCGTCGCGTTTGTAGTCGCCGGATTAGGAAAACCCGTCACAATCGACGGTGCCACCTCCGAAATATTTTCCGGCTGGGCTAAATCGTATAGAATGATGTCGTCCAGTGCAGCCTCAATCAATGATCCTCCATCCAAGTACTCCCCAATTGTCGTGCTATCCGATGCGATAAATCGCATTTGAAATGCATCTGTTGGCTCAATGACATCTGCTACGCGGAAAGCCATTCGCCGCCACGAAATATCCTGTTGTAGAGTGTTTTCAAGATACTGCCACGATGAACCTCCATCATTTGAGATTTCTACTTGCCACCAATCAGAAGCGGGGTTTGCCCCAGATGCCGGAGCGTTGGCGTACCATCGCCAGTAACTCATAACCGGATTCTCGTAAGAAGAAAGATCGATAACCGGAGAAACCAAAGTCGTTTTACCGGCGTCCACATCGTTGGCTCCAATGCCATCGTTGACTCCAGGATTCAAACCTGTAATAAAGGCATAGCCAGCAAGTCCAATAGTATGGTCTGAGGTTGGTGCAACAATGGACGAAGGATCATTTGCTTCGGCATAAGACCCAACAGGAATAGATTCTTCCCAAATTCCTGTAGTGGCATTGTCTATACCTGGAAGACCTGTTGTCCAACCTCCAAAATCTGAATATTCGTCTGAATCGTTCACCAATACCGGCTCCACTCCTACCAGTATAAAGTTGGGCAAATTTGGATAAGGTGCATTGGCCGAAGCAAATGGAGTGACCGCAGCAATTCCTCCAAAGTCATCCGTTATCCCCATATAATATGCAATCACAGTGCCTTCCTCTTGTGCTGGAATGGAGGCTGTAAACGTTGAAGTCCCATCTTCATTTCCCATCTCCACTTCGGTCCATTCACCTCCCGCTTCCGTCTGGTACCAAAGGCGCACGGCATCAAAGTACAAGTTGTAAGGAAAGACAATATCCGCCTCCGCTTCAATGACTAGAACTTCCTCTGCAGCTGCAAATTCAATCGGTGCGTGATCAATTTCGGCGTAAGAGAAAACCGAAATGCCATGAAGATCAAAGCCTTCAACAATGGCCGCTGCATTGGGGGTCCCATTCGACAAATCTCCGTCGTCATCGTCTGCTTGCAAAGCGTCAATCAAAACATCTGTGTACGCCTGGCCCTCGTTGCCGTTTTGAACAGTCGCTTGCAAGCCAGGGTATGCATCAATGAAAAGCGCCATTGTTGCTTCCCAATCTGCACCCATGAGCAAGTGAGTATCATACCAGGCACCACAAATAATCTCGCCATCGGCGTGTACTTCGCCAACCAAATCCTCAGGGTAAACCTTGGGTTCGGCATCATACTTCCGAATACCATCTTCATTGTCCGTGTAGAATCCTTTGCCTATTTCTGCGATATCTCCCAAGCTCATCGCCCAAAAATCAGCGTACCCCTCGTTCATGGCGCCATTGTTGAAGCCAGCGCCAAGCGAGTTGTAGTAATAATCGTTGATGCCATGTCCATATTCATGCCAAACAACATCGGCAATCAAAGAGGTGGGATTGCATCCGCCACCAGCATCATAAAAATTAACGCTAACGCCATCATAAAACGCATTGCATTCTCCTTCTATATCAATGTTCGTCGTCATGGAGAAATCCAAGCCTGTAAACGACGGCAAATGAACTTTCATATGCTCATGCATCAATGTCACAGAGCGATAGGCCGATCGTTCCTTAACATTGCCCAAATCATCCAAGTTCAAGTTATTGTAACCGTCTTCTAGCATCACGCCCAACTGAGGAGTGTTTCCATTGGTGTATACCGTACTCCATGAACCTGAAAGTTGAACTGGCGTGAATTGTGAGCCAGAGGCATCGCTGATGAACCCACCGTCCATATCCGTGGTCACTGCCCCACCTGGTATTGGCAAAAACAAAAGTGGGAGCGGAAGCTCTTGTGCCACCTCATAAGGATACATTTCGTTCACAGTGGATTGCACCACGCCGCTTATCACTAGTGCTTCTGTCGGTCGGTCCAAACCCATCCGATTCACAACACGTTCAGGTTTGGTCTCAGATGAAGGCATGCTAATCCGCCCATCAATGTGAACCACACGGTTTTGTCGCATGAGCAATTCTCCGGTGTGAACATCCACCCATGTTTCATAACGCCTTGGAATGGCCCCTACTCGACCATTGATGAAAATAATTTGCGCCAAATGCCAATCCAATTCGTTCTGGATGCCTTGTGTAGGGACCAAACGTAAATCGCTCCATTCAGGCGTGCTCCACTCGTCAAGTTCAATGCCAAAGGAGGCCGCCTCTTGGATGGCCGTTGGTGAGAGTTCGTCCCCCACAGGCATGTTTACATTGCGGAACCAATCCGCCCCCCACATGACAAGTTGATCATTCCACCATTTTGTCACTATTCGTCCCCCCTCAACCTCAACGCCGTTGATTGTTTGTTGGGCAAAGGCCCATTTGTGACGGCCCGAAGTGGTTTGCGTGATCCATTCTCCGCTAAATTCCACTCCAAAAGAAGTCAAATCATCAGCAACAAATTGAGCCGCTTTTTGAGCCACATCTGCACCTTGAATTTGAAGTGCCGGACCAAATGCACGATGCGGAAGCCCTGTTGCACTGCTCATGACTGCTTTCCATTTGGGATGTTGTGTCGACCATGCGGTCCAATACGATTGCTGGCGCAATAGAACTTGCTGTTGGTCCTGCGGCATTTCACCAATGACATCCAATCTAATTTCAAAAGGATCTAGTGAAGCAATCGGGTCATGCGTGGAAAAACCTTGACCCTGAGAAAAAGAAACCAAAGCCACGGCCAAAAAAGCTACCAAAATGAGTGTGCGATAAAACATGGGTTCAATTTGAGATGAAGTGAACGAGAACTGCAAATAAAACCACTTGTTTCGCATCTTTGTTGCTTCTTCATGAATAATCTCAGAAAAAATTATACAGGCTTCATCATTTTGATCACAGGATTCTGTTTGATCTCGTGCGATTCAGAACTTCAAAAGCCGGAGGATCTGACTTGGAATGAGCACCGCGAGCCGCAGTATACCAGTGACCAAGACTGGGCTGCATTGCCCGGACGCAAGGAGCGCGCGGATGAATTGCCCAAGCATCTTCCCGATGATGCTATGATTTATGACGAAGAAGAGCTACCTGTGGATGTGTTTTTTGTTTACCCCACCCAGTACTTCGAAGGCGAATGGTGGAATGCATCACTGGAGGATGAAGCCATTAATCGAGTAACCGATGACTACCCCATGCGCCTGCAAGCGAGCGCTTTTCAGATGGGAGGCAGGTTGTACGCACCGCGGTACCGTCAAGCGCACATCGGCGTCTTTACTTGGCAAGACAGCACTAGCTATTCTTCACTAGAACTGGCCTATGCAGATGTTAAAGCTGCGTTTGAGCACTACCTCGAGCATTGGAACAACGGTCGAAAGATTATTCTAGCCGGCCACAGCCAAGGAAGCTGGCACCTCAGGTGGTTGTTGCAAGAATTCTTTGACGGTCAACCGCTTCAATCGCAGCTTATCGCTGCCTACGGACCGGGATTTGATTGGTATGCCTCAGATTTTCAAAATATTCCTCCGTGTACATCCCCCGCAGAAGTAGGGTGCGTGTGCTCATGGATGACCTACGGCGGAACGTATAGGCCGGATTGGTTGGGATACAAAAATGAAGAGTCTATCTGTACACATCCCGTCACTTGGACGGCAGATTCGGCATGCAATTTGAAAAGCGATCATGCAGGCGTGGTTCTCTCTAAAATGAAGTTTTCCCATGAGCAATCGCTTGTGGCATGCATTAATGAGGGTATTTTAAGCTTATCTGAACCTGACGTGCCGTTTGGCAAACGGCTGCAGCGTGAAAACTGGCATATTGGTGATATCAATCTATTTTGGCTCAACATCCGCTCGAATGCTCGACAAAGAGCTTTGGCAGGTCTTTAGAAAAGAGAATTTCAAGCTAAGAAGCTACTTTGCAACGACTAATAGCCAGTTATCTTCGGCTAATTAGCGAATTTGAATTTGTTTTTGTTATCTTTAGCTCAATCAAAGTTGCACTTGAATGTTTGAAGCAAAAACTACCTCACTGAATCCAATTCTCCACCTCCTTTTAATAGGTTGTTTGGCAGCAATTACACCAATGGGTGATGTCAGAGCACAAGCTGCACCCGGAGATCCTTGCAATGGCATTCCATACAATCCTGATTTTGACTGCGATGGTCTCATCAATACATCGGATTTGCTTCAATTCCTGCCCTATCTCGGGTTTGACTTCGTTGCTGAAATCGACTCCCTTGGCCTTGATTTAGAATACGTCGGAGACTCATTGTTCCTGATGAACGAAAACGGAGAATTGATCGACGCTGTGGAATTAGGTTTTGCAGATGGCTTGGGCGCCTATGAATTGTGGATAGAATTGGGCAATCAAGGCACCGAAGAAGACTTTTTGGACAGCCTCGTAGGTGCCGAAGGTGAACCCGGACAAGACGGAG
>DDEH01000075.1:0-468 GCA_002336085.1 Flavobacteriales bacterium UBA1959
GCGTAGACCCTTTCCTTGCCGCGTGCAATGCTTTCATGGAAAGGATCGTCAGCAGCGGTATAGGCCCAGCGCAAGGCCAAAACCAATTCAGATAAAAGAGACGTAAGTCGCATGGCTCATTGAACGAGCCCACGACACAAAATGTTTCAATGCCCTAGGAAGCTGATCTGCCGCACGTCGATTGCGTGGTATGCGGAAGCTCAAGCCTCCAACGTCCAAAAATCGGCTACGATATCTCCTTCGCCTATCGCTTCGATGTTGCTGCAAGCCTCCACCATGCGCTGTCGATTGGCAAGCAATTCTTCTGCACCTTCCAATGAAGCCGATTGCATCGCTTCCCGACTCGGCCACAACGCATGTGCCCAGTAAGTGCCGCTTTCGCTTTTATAAAGGCGCGAACCACCGCTTCCACATTGCTCCTTGATGGCGATCGTCACAGCTTCCCAAGCCGATTTAAACTCATCAACT
>DDEH01000075.1:881-14532 GCA_002336085.1 Flavobacteriales bacterium UBA1959
TCGGCGCAAAACTAACGCCTTTTGCCTCTCAGATTGTCGGCATAAAAAAGCCCGTTACCTTTGAAGACAAATGGCGATAACCCCAACAACACCGATTCCTCTAGGCTTCACCGCACCCGTTTTTGCACTGCCAGATGCGATGTCCGGAGATATCTTGCGATCAGATGACCTATTCAAGGACGGCCCTACGGTCGTTGTCTTCATGTGCAATCATTGTCCCTTTGTTATCCACTTACTAGAAGGATTGGTCAAATTCGCGCGGGAATACCAGGAGAAAGGCGTGAATTTCGTCGCCATCTCGAGCAACAATGTGGAGACACATCCGCAAGATGGTTTTCCTCAAATGAAAGACTTGGCAGAGAAGTACAGCATCCCATTTCCTTACCTATACGACGAATCTCAGCAAGTAGCAAAGGCTTACGATGCAGCATGCACACCCGACTTCAGCGCATTCGATACGGGTAAAAAATGCGTTTATCGTGGACAATTTGACAACTCCAGACCCGGCAATGACACCCCAGTGACCGGATCGGATATGCGCAAAGTGTTAGATATACTGCTATCGGGAGATCGCGTGCCTGCAGCAGGTCAAATTCCTTCCATTGGATGCAACGTAAAATGGAAAGCCACTTGACTTTTTCCTATTTTTCACCTGAATAAGATTCACCCGTATTTGAACCCAAATCGCACCATGAGAATGCCTTTTAAATTTCCCGAAAAAATGGGAGCATTTATTGTCCTCAACCTGATCTGCATCTCATTCGCAAGTGCGCAGTTGCCGATGGATGCAAATGGTCTGGTGGATGCCTATGAACGCGGGGAAGGCGTGGTGTTTCACAACCGTACCTCGGGCTACTCATTGCAGTTTCGCGGATTGGCTCAATTCACCTCCGAGGCACGGCACTTTTCAGATACAGAGGAGTGGACAACGCGATTCCGCGCTCGGCGGATCCGAATGCGATGGGCTGGCGCATCTACCTCCCAAAAATTCAGGTACCGTGTGCAGTACGAACTCTCCAACCCAGATGGAGACGGAGACGATGTATCCGGCATGCTCATGGATGCTTGGTGCGCCTATCAGCCCAGCAACCGTTTTCGCCTGACCTTCGGACAACGATCTGCCATCAGTGACAACCTGGAATTGCGAATGGGGTCGAACACCCTACAGTTTGTAGAACGCAGCCGCCTCACATCTGCCTTTGGCACCATCCGGGAATTTGGAGCGTTTGCTGAAGGGCGTGTCCGGGCCGGAACAAGCGGTTGGATCAAACTCGCTGGATCTGTGGTCACGGGCGACGGAGCTGCGGAACGAATCGTCAATCATGGTGGGCTGAAATACGAAGGGCGGGTTCTGTGGCTTCCTTTGGGACTGTTTCGATCATTTGGGGAGTTTCGCCAAGTGGATTTGGTCCGTGAAGTGCAGCCGAAAATAATGCTGGGCGCATACGGAGGTTTTAACCGCGGAATGAGCAGCCGACGAGGTCGAACCAGCGGGGACATCCTCTACCTCGATGCCAATTTCGAAGAGTCATTGCCCGACTTTTGGAAGGTCGGTGCCGACTTGCTCTTCAAATTCAAAGGGTTCACACTGCTCGGCGAATACGTCATGACTGACGCCCGCGTTCCGAATGAAGAAATTGTGCAACGTGTCCGCAACAACGGAACCGTCTCAACCACGTTTGAAGGCGGAATCGATGCATATGTGCGTGGACGCATGATGCTCGGAACAGCATTCAATGTGCAAGCGGGGTATTGCTTTACCAACTTATGGTCGGTAGATCTGCGCTACACCCGTATAAATGCCGCGGAAAACTCATTTCTCAACAACGGCACGTTCTATGCACGCAGTGCGTATCAAGATCTGGGAATCTCACGCTACTTTGGGCGCGATTACGGCGCAAAACTGCAACTGGGAGTGATGCGCACAGCTGCAGATCCCTCGGCAATAAGCACTGCGGGTGACGCCTTCGGGGGAACCGAATGGACATTCCGATTATTGAGTCAAATCTCCATTTGAACCGACGCATGCAATTCCCGCGCATTCTTCCTCTTTTGATTTGCTTTTTGGCTGCTGCTGCGCATGCTCAAGATCCAAAATCCATACGCGAAGAATTTTTTCCTGCACCAGATACCACGTTTACTACTCCCGCCTTCGCCACCAAACGTGACTTCACTAACAGCGATCGGCTTTTTGATTTTTTGAATCGCGAGGCTTCAGAGGTGCAAGGATGGAAACGGGACACCATCGGGTATTCGGCAAAAGGCACACCCATAGTTGCCATTGAGCGTGGCGGTGAAAAAGTGGATAAGCCGCTCCGAGTTCTTTTCATCGGCGGGATCCACGGAGATGAACCTGCTGGAGTTGAGGGATTGTTGGCCCTGACGCAACATCTCGGCAGCGCGGGCGATTGGGAACATTTGCTGCAGACCACTACGTTGCGGATTGTTCCGATGGTGAATCCCGACGGCGTCGATCGAATGAACCGCTATGCCGCCAATGGCCGGGATCTCAATCGCGATCAGTCCAAGTTAGAAAATGCGGAGATGATCGCATTGAAAAGAGACTTCGTGGCATTCGATGCCGACGTGGTCGTTGACTTCCACCAATACAGACCTTACCGGGCCGATTATGTGGACATGGGAGACTTCGGGGTGACCTCCCCATTTGATGTGATGTTTATGTACACCGGGAACTTGAATGTGCCCGCAGCCATTCGATCTGCAAGCGAGTCGCTGCTTATCGACCCCGCACGAATCGCGATGGCGAATCACGGCCGCCGGTTTGCCAATTATTTCCGTCCCACCGTAATCCGAGGCAAGCGCGAATTTCGCACCGGAGCCGCGAGTCCGCGCTCGTCTGTAACTTCTTTTGGGCTGGCTTCGAGCCTCGCTGTATTGATGGAAATCCGCGGGGTAGGGATGGGCCGCAAAGGGTTTGAGCGACGTGTTCAGACTGCTTTGCTCTTGGCCAAGAGCTTTTTGGAATCCACCGCTAAATTTCCAGAATTCATTCGGGAGGCCCGCTTGGAGGGACAGCAGGATCAATCGCCAGTCGTCATTCAATCCGAGCGCAACAAAGAAATGACCGGAGTCACCCTGCTCGATTTGAATCGAAAGGCGCTTCGCACCTTTGAGGAGGAGGTCTCAGATAGCAACAACCAAACCGCCACGGAAACGCGCGCGTTTCCCGCTGGTTATGTGCTCCTTCCCTCGGAGGAACGCGCCGCCGAAACCTTGCGTACTCTTGGATTGACGTTGACCGAAATAAAGGAACCCCTCGAAGCGACAGTACAATCGTATATGCTCGTGTCCGACCGCCTATCGCCAAAGCCATTTGAAGGTTTTTTCGAACGCATTGTGCAGGCAGAAACGCGCGACACCATCGTCTTAATCCCGCCTGGAGCATGGTGGATTGACTCCCATCAGCAACGGTTTCACATGACCAAAGAATTACTGGAACCCGAGGGCACCAATGGCTTTGTGCGCTATCGTGTCATCGACCCCCTGTCGGACCAACCCTTTCCTGTTTACCGCATTTTACCTGAAGACATTATACACCCATGAACCGCATCAATTTCCCCATTGCTGTTTGTTTGATCGCCATCTCCTCTTGCTTTTTCACGAGCAGAGCGACGGCACAAGAAGAGGATTTCATCGGAGGTGAAACAGACTTTTCCGCCACCTTTCGAAAAGGACAAGGCTTGGAAGTGGGATTCCCTAGCTCCGGATATGTTTTCGGCTTTGCCGGTCTCGCTCAACCAGGAATGAACGTTAGCCAATCGGATGCAGACACCGCTTTTGCGTTGGGAACGTATACGCGCCGGGCATACTTGACCTTCAAAGCCAGCGACCTAAAGCATGGAGTTGATGTGCTCGTGCGTGCCAATTACATCGCATCCACTCCTCTGTTAGATGCATACATAAACTATACCGTCAACGACTGGTTGTCCATCCGCACAGGTCAATTTCAAAACCCATCGAACAACCGAGAGATGCAATTTTATGAGGGCCACCTCGCCATGCCCGAACGTTCACTGCTCAGCCGAACTTTTTCCGATACTGGACGCGAGTTTGGACTCTCCATCGCCGGATCATTTGGCAACACAGAATCCTTCATGATCCGTCCCGTATTGGCAATTACTTCAGGTGACGGCATCAACAGTTTCGGTAGCCTTTCCAATGATCCTGATAAGGGCGGCATAAAATTTGGCGGTCGAATGGACATTTACCCTTTCGGAGATTTTGACGCGACCAGCGCCTCAGATTTTGAACGCAATGAGAAGCCAAAAGCGGTCATCGGATGGGCGTCAAATTACAACATGGGAGCAAGTGGACCGGTCGGCGAAAGCCACGGGGAATGGCTCATTTTTGACGAAAACGGAAAGGAACAATTGCCGCATTACCTGAAAAACAACATCGACATTTTGGCCAAATGGAAGGGCGCATCTTTGCTCGCTGAATTCACCAATGCCGCCGCTTATCAGTTGGACGGTGCCTTCACAAGCGCCTCACTTGGCACCTTGTTGCTCCCTACGGAAATCAGCCGCTACCTGATGCTCGGAAATGCCTACAACATTCAAGCGGGTTACCTGATGAAGAACGGCTTGCAAATTGACGCGAGGCTGGGGCAGACTTTCCCAGAATTCGATGGGTCTGGTTCCGTGCTCGAAGTCATTGACGCAATCGGAGGCTGCCTCACTTGGCATGTCGCCGAGCACGCCTTGAAGCTCCAACTATCAGGCGAATACCTGAATTATCAAAACAGACCCGAGGCAAACGGCTGGACCGCTGCATTTCAGACTCAGTTTCTCTTTTAATTGGGAGCGATGATGGATTAAGCCCGGGGGAAGTTTCCCTCCGTGCGCAAATCGCCATCCCACATCATGATTTCTCCGCGGGAAACAACGCCAGACAGGTTCCATTGATGGTCAAAGATGCAGGCATCCGCATCCATGCCCAAGGTGAGGCTTCCTTTTCGCTTGAGCCCCATTGTTCGAGCAGGGCCTGAGGTCACCAAACCGAGAGCCAACTCGGCAGGAACATCCGTTTCCCTCAGAATTTGTTGAACATTCCATAGATTCAGATCAATGGGTGCCTTTTTGAAACCGGTCAATTGCCCCTCAGCATCCAATATTCCAATGCCCGCGTTGCCATCGCTGCTTAGTGTGTAATTACGAAGATCTTCCCCTGCCTCATGCGCTTGTGCGAGTGCTTCCCACGGCGGACGAAATTGTGTGCCGCCGGTTGAGAGATCCACCATCCCTCCCAACTTCACAAACCTCTGAGCTTGCTCAAACAAATGAGCAGTGCGCCCAACGTGCGTGGGAGACAATCGCTTGATATCAACGTGATAGCGCTCTACCAATTCAAACAGCATATCCATGCCTTCGGGCAGTGCCCCGAGGTGAATGTGGAGCACGCCACCTTTGCTCGAAATCATTCCCCCGACTTGGATTTCCCGCAACAGAGCCAACAATTGATTGGCAGTTGGATAGGATGAACGCACATCCGCGAGCGCAATTTTACATCCCACAACGCGGTCAATAAAGAGCAAATCATCGTGAACACTGCTCGTGATCGTTTTGGGAGGAAATCCGAAGTAGCTGCTAAGCATCCATGCAGAGAGTCCTTCCGCTTCCAATGCGGCACACTTGGCGTAGAGTGAATTGAGGCTGCGCGCAGTCCCATCTGTTCCGAGCAGCCCAACCACGGACGTGGTACCGCATCGAATCAAGTCCGTGACGTGCACCTCGGGTGTCATGGATCCATATCCATATTTCCCGCCAGCTCCTGTGATGTGGATGTGCTGGTCAATGAACCCCGGCGCCATTGACATTCCTTGACAGTCGATGGTTTCCAAACCGGCAATCCCCCTGAGTTCAATCGGCGCATCGCCCGAAAGTGAGACCGCTGCAATGCGGCCACTGGCCATCAGCACATCGGCCTTTCCGAGAGATGTTGGCGCATAAAGATTGACGTTTTTGAAAAGTTTCATAGCAAAGAATAAGATTCGGTTAAAACCATCAAGACAAGTGCGACAGCCATGGGCAGAGCATTTCTACGAGCCACGTCCAAGGGGTTGACTCCCGCTATGCCCGACGTGGCGATGACCACGCCCGATATGGGAGACACCGCGCGTCCCATGCTCGAAGCCAATTGCATGGGCAATAGCAATCGAATGCCTGGAATGCTCATAGACTCTGCCACTTTGGAAACCAGCGGACCAAAGGCAAAAAAGCTCGCATTGCCACTACCCATTAGAATCGATGCGAAGAAAATCAATGCCACAAAAATGACCATGATCCCCAAAGCGCCCCATCCCAATCCATCCACCATGATCAGCAGTCCTTCGATGAGTCCGAGTTCAATCAATCCCTTGGCAAACAAATCCGCAGCAATGATAAGGGTGACTACTTGGCTAAAAGCCTTCCCCATGCCGTTCCAGCACGCTTTTAGTCCTGCTTCAACGTCTTTTCCTTTGGCTCCAGAAGCCCAATGCAACACCATGGAGAAGCCCAATGAAATGAGCATCGCTGTTGAAGTACTTAGGATCACTGCATTGGAGCCCGTTTGAAAAAACGAACTGAATGTCATCAATAAAATAAGTGGGAGGACCGGCAATACAGCAAAGTAAACCGGACGCTTTTCGGAGAGTTCTTCATCCGGAACTGCACTATTTTGTTGTGGTTCAGTCTTACGCAGTTGAAAAAACACCACCGCCATGATGGCGAGGGTGATACCACCGGCAAGGGGAGCTTGATGGCCCAAGAAATAAGTCACATTGCCCATGCTGAGCAAATCCGCAGCACGGGCCGTATTGGCGCTCGCCGGCCCCATATCAAAGCAGGTGCATAGTGTGATGATTGAGACGGAGGCCAATGGTGAAATGCCAATACGAAGCAAAATAGGGTGCACGGATGCGATCATCAGAAGACCCAAACCAGCCGCACTTGGTACACAAAGTGAAAGCAACTGGCCCAATGGCAAAACCATGACCGCCGCAAGGTGCGGAAAACCACGGAGCACCTGAATGGGCCGCATGGCGGCCTGCACCATGGCCTTGGTCGCTCCCATGTAATCCATATAAGCCACAAACCCTGCGATGACCATGATCATCGTTCCAATGCCACTCAATTTTGAACGCATCGACCGAGCTATAATGTCAAACAAATCGAACCCGCGCCAGCCTGTAGACTCGGCAACCTCCAGTGGATTTCCCAAGGCCCAAGAAGCAATTAAGAATACCAAGCCTGCGGCCAGAAGCATCAGCTGTGGATGATGGCCTTGGATCAGTTTCCAACCGACAAATGCTGTGACAGCCGCTGCAAAAAGTAAACCAGCAGCCAGCATCACCCAGGAATCACTCCCAATAAAACGCCTCCAGCAGCCTGGATTTGTTCGAAAAGGGCCGTTGGAATCGTGATATCGCTTGTACCGGTATTCCCATCAGGGCCCGGATTTTCAGACATGTCCACCTCTTCAACCAACATGGTGTTGGCGCTGAGGTCAATCGAGACAAAACCATGAGAACGCAAATGCAAATGACGCAATTGAAGGTTGTTAGAAAGATCGATTTCGCTCAGCAATTCATTGGCCTGAGAACTCCCACGAAATCTCAATTTCTTCAGGTTGGGGCAAGCGCTCAAATCCAGCGATTCTACCTTGCAAAAATTCATGCTGAGCTCTACCAAATCGGTATTTGCAGTCAAATCAAGGCTCACAAGGTCATTGGACGTAACAATAAGTGTATCCAAGCCCGTGAAAAATTCCACTCCACTCAGATCTTGAATTTTCTGGGATGCCGTGACCACACCTGCTGCTTCAAGAGCTGACACATTGCTGCTTGTTTTGCTCAGACTTAAGGCATTCACGCCCACCACCAAATCCGGATTCATATAAAAATTCGTCTGCAACGTCCCCGAGTCGAGTGTATCGACACGTTGCTGCACTCCTGGGATTCCGCGGTAGACCATGTATTCCCCAAAAGCACGGTCTGGAATTTGAAAGGTGTAGCCTTCATTCGGATCTTTTGGGATAGGAATGTCAACATCGTCAGTCTTTGCGCATCCTGCGATGAAAACAAAACAACCCATTACCAAGATATTCAAAACGATATTTTGCTTCGTGCGTGTCATTTCAAGGGTATAAGATTTCAGCGCCGACCGCGGCCATGGACAGATGATCGTGACCAATGCCCGCCGCCTCTTGGATGTTCCAATTCAGCAAGATACCATTGCCCTGCGAAATTTGAAGAGCACGTTGGTAGAAATATTGACCCCGATCAAACCGGTTGTCCCCTTGTGTGTAAGCCCCCGTCCAACCGGTTTCCATGAAGTTGGTGTCTTCACTGCCCAGATGAATCAAAAGATTCATACCAAAAGGAAGCGCCAAATCCGCTTCGTCGATTGGCGATCCGTTCAGGCCATAAGGAAATGAAGAAGCATCCTCGGGCACGGTGTACCAGCCTGCGTTGGCTGCGATGGCCTGATTCAAGCGGAGCTCACCGCCCATAAGCACAAACCGATGCAAAAACTGAGCGCCAGCAGAATGACCCCAGGCGTCATAAGTAACCTTGTTGACACCAAGACGTTCTTGAACATCCTCAAACAGCGGCTCGATCAAACTAAACAGCCACTCTTCTGCCGGCCTCAGTGCAGTTCCCACGGCAATATTTCCTTGCTGATACCCAACGCTACTTGGATATTCCTCTTCTGTAAATTCAGGCACAAAAACCATCGCCCGATGAACTTCCGCAAGCTCTTCCCAATCGTTGGCATACGCTGCGGCATTTCTTTCAGCGCCATGAAAGACAAAGAGTACTGGCATATCCGCGATGCTGCCCAGAAGTGGAATGCGATAATGCACTGTGATGCTCTCTGAATTCGCTCCCTCAGGAGTCAAAAACTCAAACGTACCTGCGCCTCTCTGCAGCGAGAATTCCGAAGGATTCACAACAGGATCATCACTGAGCCGGCACCCGTTCAAGACAATGCAAATTGCGCCAACCGACCAAACTATCCAACCCAGCAGCGAACCTTTTAGCATGTCCAAAAATACCCTGAAAAACTGCAATAACAAGGATATGAAATGAGCGCCCGAGACACCAACGAGTATGCCCATCACATTCTATTATTGGATATTAAACTTTAAATAACCTATATTCGTCTAACTTAAAGCAGGCGAACAATGTACTCTTCTCTTCTCCAAATCAATTCATTACGAGGCATAGCCGTCGTTTTTGCAGCCATTGTATTTCATGGTGCGGCCATGGGCCAGACCGACCTAATGCTTCAAGGCATTCTGGATTTTACGGTACCGAGCGGTGGCTCCAATGGAAAGGCCATTCATTTGGTGGCGAATAGCGATATTGCCGATTTGAGTGTTTACGGAGTTGGCGTTGCAAACAACGGAGGAGGCACCGACGGACAGGAATATACATTTCCCGCGATCGCTGTTGCAGCCGGTGACAATATTTTTCTCGCCCGGAGTATGGAAGCCATGGAGAGCTATCTGCTCACCGATTGTTTCGCCACATTTGAGCACACACTGGATGGAACTTCATCCATTAGCCAAAACGGAGATGATGCAATCGAATTGTTCTTGAATGATGAAGTCATTGAGACATTTGGTGACATCGATACAGATGGAACAGGAGAAGAATGGGATTATGTGGATTCTTGGGCATTCAAGGTAGATGGAGCTTGGACATATGGCGGCACAAATTGCACCGATGGTACGGCAAACACTTTCGAGTCAGACTGCCCTTATCCCCACTGCGCTATTCCGGAAGAAATCCCAGGATGCACCGATGAAACTGCTTTTAACTACAACGCAAATGCAACAGCAGACGACGGGTCTTGCGAAGCCGTTTTGGTTGGATGTTTGGATTTTGACGCGGACAATTACAGTGAAGAAGCCAATACATCTTGTGAAGATTGCTGCGAATTTTTGGGATGCACAGACGACACAGCGCTGAATTATGATGCCGAGGCCAATGCGGATGACGAATCGTGCATTTTCGATACGAGTGAACTTTCCAACGCGCTAATGCTTCAAGGCATCATGGACTTCACAGTGCCAAGTGGAGGTTCTGATGGCAAAGCGATTCATTTCGTTGCCGTGAATGACATCGCAGACTTGAGCGCGTTTGGTGTTGGGGTTGCCAACAATGGCGGAGGTACGGATGGACAGGAATACAGCTTCCCGGCCATGGCTGTTAGTGCTGGAGATGACATCTTGCTCGCACGCAGCCCTGAAGCAATGGAAAGCTACCTAGTGACTTCTTGCTACGGATCTTTTGAGCATGTTTTGACTGCCTCCTCATCCATCAGCCAGAATGGCGACGATGCAATTGAACTGTTTGAAGTTGGATTTGTAATCGAGACCTTTGGAGACATCGACGTTGATGGCAGCGGCGAAGCTTGGGATTATTTGGACTCATGGGCATACAAGGTGAGCGGCGAATGGACGTATGGCGAGGTTAACTGCACCGACGGAACAGAGACCATTGCCGACGCTACTTGCGTTTACCCACTATGCGGTGGTTGCACTGATCCATTCTTTTTCAACTATGATCTTATGGCAAGTGTTGACGATGGATCGTGCGCGGACATGGTCATGTTTGGCTGCACTTACGAAGAGGCGAGTAATTACGATTCCGCTGCCACCAATGATGATGGCTCGTGCGAAGTCGAAACAAGCCTCTCATGCCTAGGCGACTTGGATGACGATAGTTTAGTCGGCACCCCCGACTTGCTGTTTTTCCTTTCTGTCTTTGGAGCGGATTGCAACTAAACCTCTTCGACTTTTTCAACCAAATCTCAACGAATTCGGAAACGTGAAAGGCTTCATGTAAATTGTCGGCTCAATACAACCGCCGTCACATGATTCTTTCTAGATTACCCTTGTGTGTATTTCTTTTCGCTGCACTGCTTTCATACCAGGAATCTGTGGCCGCAGCACTTGACTCTCTCGTTTTGCAAGGCATTCTGGATCTCGATGTGCCCACAGGCTCATCAGATGGCAAAGCTCTTCATTTCTTAGCCGTGGAGGACGTGGACGACTTGAGCCAATACGGCATCGGAACCGCTAACAATGGCGGAGGGACTGACGGTCAAGAATTCACTTTTCCATCTGGCACTTTGGACGAAGGACAGCACCTGCTTTTGGCACGATCTACGGCGGCCATGAGTGCCTATTTCGGGGCCTGCATAGCCGAATTCAACGTCGTGATGGAAGCCTCAACTGCGGTGAATCAGAACGGAGACGATGCGATTGAGTTGTTCTTTCAGGAGGAGGTAATTGAAACGTATGGAGACGCCGACACGGACGGTTCTGGAGAGAGTTGGGAATACTCAGACAGCTGGTCGTTCAAGGCAGAGGATGGCAGTTGGACGGTTGGCGGATTGGGCTGCTCAACCGCTGCGACAACAGAGGAATCAGCTTGCCCCTATCCTTTGTGCGAGGAATCCGAAGGCATTCCCGGCTGCATGGAAGCAACGGCGTGCAATTATGACGCGGAGGCGACAGTGGATAACTTGACCTGTGTTTTTCCAGGTGATGCCTGCGACGACGGCGATGCCATGACCGTTTTTGATACGCTAGATGAAAATTGCGAATGCGCAGGAACCACATTTGAGCCGTCCAATCAGATCATCTTGACCGGTATTATTCACGCGGGTACGGCACCAAAGGCATTGGAACTTTATGTTTTGGATGACCTCGAAACACTAGGACAGTACGGTTTGGGAACCGCTCAAAATGGCGGTGGAACCGATGGCGTAGAGTGGACATTTCCGGATGAAGGAGTGGACGCGGGTTCGTTTGTTTACGTAACCAATGACGCGGAAGCTTTTTCGGCTTACTTTGGATTTGCAGCCACTTTTGGCGAGGCAGGCGCGGTCTGCAACTTCAATGGCAATGATGCGATTGAACTGTTTGAAGCGGGAATCCCTGTGGACACGTATGGCGAAATTGATGAGGACGGCATAGGTACCAGCTGGGAGTATACAGATGGATGGGCGTACCGCGTGAATGGCACCGGACCAGATGGAGATGAATTTGTGCAAACGCATTGGATTCAAAGCGCGTTGGGAGTCACTGACGGGCCGTTGACCAATGAATTTTCCAATGAGCCCTTCACAATCGGCACCTTCAACAGTACACCTAATGCGGTGACGGAATGGGCAAACGCTTCGAACGATCTTCAGGTCTTTCCCAACCCTGCAACTGGAGGAGACGTCCGTCTGCAATCGAATTCGACCATTCAATCCTTGAAGATTTACAGCATGAGCGGCCAACTTGTGTACAGTGACTTTGGGATTGGGCCGATAATTTTCTTCGATTCGGACCTCCTGGCCTCTGGTATTTACACGGTTATGATTACCAACCAAATGGGTCTTTTTACTGCGGCTCGCTTTGTCAAAACGAGCCATTAAGTGGGTGTTCTGTTCCAAGCCCTCTCCAACACCCGTGAATAATGCATAGAATGCGCACAACCGTATTCATGGCTTTTGTAGTGATAGCAGCCTCATGCGCCGATTCCAGCAAGAACTTTTCGGACACATTCAAAGCCGACTGGATGAAAAGCTGCCAAAACCAGGCAGGGGTCAACTTGGACAAAAACAAAGCCAAACGCTATTGTCAATGCTCTCTGGAAATTGTCATGGATCGATACAAAAATGAGGACGAGGCACGTGCGGCGATTCCTACCATGTCAGTCAATCAGGTTCAGCAAATCTTGGTGTTGCCTTGTATGAAATAGTTAAACTCAGGTTATTTATTCCCGATTTACAGTAGTTCACGACCAATTTCGAACCTTTTCGTGAGTTAGTTGTCTTTCTTAAGCAAGGCAATGATTATGAAAAAGATTTTAAACGTCGCGTTCCTATTCTCAGTTTTCTTTGGCATTCAAAATGCCTCCGCCCAATATGGTAGCTTCGGAGAAGACAATTGTCCCGAAGACACCGCTGCCGTGGATGACATCATCTATTACGGAGATTTGCTCGACATGTCAGGCGGGTACCAAGTTGGTGACACCGTTTTTGACTTCACCGTATATGACTTCGATGGAAATCCGCTCAATTTGTATGAAGAGCTCAGTGGTTCGAAGCCTGTGGTGATGATCAATGGTTCTGTCTCATGTTTGCGCTTTCGAGGAACTTTTGAACCTGACAATAACGGTCAGCAGTTCATCGCTGCTCGAAACTATCTGGAAGCTCACGCCGAGGATGTCAACTGGATATTCATTTACGGAGTGGAAGCGCACCCTACGGACGGAAATTGCCCAAGCAATTGTCCCCCCACCGTGAGCAACGATACCACAGTGGTGCAGCCACCGTTTTATGAAAACCGCCGTTGGGCGGCCGGAGGCTGGGAAAATTCCCCTGAACACGATTTCACTTTCACGATGTACGCCGACAATCCAAATAACGCGGTCTACAACAATTTTTTTGAACGCCCGTTCGGTTTACTTGCGATCAATTGCGACGGAACGGTTGCAATGCGAGGCGATTGGGTGAACTCCTTTTTCATGGATCTGTCGAATACGACAGCGCTAAACGCTTGGAGAAATGCGTCGGATACCTGCACCATCGATTGGACAGTTGAAGAGGAAGAAAGCAATGATGACAGCACGGACGACGACAGCACG
>DDEH01000051.1:0-4874 GCA_002336085.1 Flavobacteriales bacterium UBA1959
TTGCAAGCGCCCAAGGACAATCAGATGACCACCAAATCAGTGGTTATGTTCTGGATGCTGCCAGTGGCGAAGCATTGATCGGAGCAACGGTTTGGTGCACAAGCATCAGTGCTGGAGTGAGTTCCAATACCTACGGTTATTATTCTCTTCAATTGCCCAAAGGGAAACAACAAGTGACCGTATCCTTCATTGGTTTCCAATCACAATCGTTTGAATTCGACTTGAAAGAAGACAGGAAGATGGATGTGGAATTGGCTTCAGGAGTTGCGATCAAAGAGGCCATTGTTACAGGGGATAATTTCAATCGCATTGAGGACCAAGTACAGATGTCCAAAATGGAAATCCCCATGGATCAAGTGCGCCGACTTCCAGCCATTGGAGGAGAGGTGGATTTATTGAAGAGTTTGCAGTTGATGCCGGGTGTGCAGTCCGGTGGAGAAGGCACGTCAGGACTTTATGTGCGCGGCGGGAGCCCCGATCAAAACCTCATCGTTTTGGATGGCGTCCCTCTTTACAGTGTGAGCCACCTATTCGGATTTTTCTCTGTATTCAATGCAGATGCAGTAAAACAAATGAGCATCACCAAAGGCGGTTTTCCAGCGCGCTACGGCGGCAGACTATCCTCCGTTCTTGAAGTGAATATGAAGGACGGCAATATGCGGGAATACCACGGCACTGCTAACGTCTCCATTTTAGCGTCGAAGTTTACTGTTGAGGGGCCTATCGTCAAAGACAAAGCCTCTTTCATGCTTAGCGGTCGAAGGACCTATCTGGATCTTCTGCTTAACCCTATCATCAATTCCATCAATTCAGATGATCCATCGGTTCAGACTGATCCCCGGTACTTCTTCTATGATTTGAATGGGAAAGTCAATTGGAAAATTGGCGCAAAGGATCGGGTATTCTTCAGCATTTTTAATGGCAAGGATGACTTTGGTTTGGCCTCATCTGAAACGGAAGGTGCTAGCACATCCAGCTTTGATTTTGGACTGGATTGGAAAAACCAAGTGCTTGCGGCCCGCTGGAACCACGAATGGAACTCCAAACTTTTTTCCAACCTCACGCTCACACAAAGCGAGTACAATTTCAACACGGGAATTCAGTTCAGCGAAACCCAAAACAACGCGGACTCACTGTCGGCCAGCTTTGCCAGCTTATATCGCTCTGGAATTATAGACTATGCTGCGCGCATGGACTTCACAAATGCCATCAGCAATCGGCATTACCTTCGTTATGGCGCCAACATCACCTTGCGCGAATTCAATCCCGGCGCGACCACACTGCAGTTGCAATCAGGAAATGACTTTCCTCCCATTGACACCACATTTGGCTCAGGAGAATTGCAGTCGGTTGAGCAGTTTTTGTACCTCGAAGACGAAGTGCAGATCTCCGATCGAATCAAAGCCAACTTTGGCGTGCATGCCACAGCCTTGAGGGTCAATGGCACCTACTTTCCCTCGCTGCAGCCGAGGGCAGCAATCAATTGGAAATTGAAAGATGGCAGCGCTTTGAAGTTTTCTTATGCGAAGATGCAGCAGTTCGTACACTTGCTCACGAATGAAGGGCTGGCATTGCCAACCGACCTCTGGGTGCCTGCTACCGATGAAGTCACGCCTCAGTTGAGCACGCAGTATGCTGCCGGTTGGGCCAAAACTTTCGGTGAGCTTGAAGTAAGCATCGAAGGCTACTACAAAGCCATGGACGGCCTCATCAGCTACCGTGAAGGCGCCAGCTTTGGCAATACATTCAATAGCCGCTGGGAAGACCAAGTCACCCAAGGACAAGGCAATGCCTACGGCCTCGAATGGCTATTCCAGAAGAAATTGGGGCGCACCACAGGCTGGGTCGGTTACACGCTCAGCTGGGCCAACCGCCAATTCGACGCCATCAACAGTGGCGAGTGGTTTCCATACACATATGATCGCAGACATGACGCATCAGTGGTATTGATGCACCGCTTCTCAGATCGAGTTGATTTTTCAGCCACCTGGGTTTATGGAACTGGAAGAGCTCTGACCTTGCCGGAATCTGTCTTTCGGACGTTCCTACCCTCGAGCTTCACTTCGGCATCCAGCGACTTTAGCGGACTCACAGTAGAAGTACCGAGCGAAAAAAATGCATACCGAACAAGCCCTTACCATAGAGCTGATGTATCCTTGACATTCACCAAAGAAAAACGGACATTTTCCCGTTCGTTTATTTTGAGTGTTTACAACATTTACAACAATCTCAATCCATTCTTCTCATTGGTAGAAGAAGACGTGGACGGATCACTCTCCATTCGAGAGTACGGCATCTTCCCCATCATTCCTTCCATCGCTTGGCGTGCAGAATTTTGATTTCATGACCATGAATAAAACAACCTCATTTCTTATCTCCGCGGCCAGCTGCGTAATTCTGTTTAGCGGATGCGATCGGCTGGGAAATGGTGTAGTTCAGGAAATTGATTTCCCCACGCATACACCTCAACTTGCCGTGACTTTGATCAGTAGATCCTCCACTGACACCCTCGTGGCACGGGCACACACATCAGCCGGAATCTTAGATACCACTGGCAGTCGAAAGCTCAAAAATGCACTTTTCACCCTCAGCCAAGAAGACGGAATAAGCTTTACCTGGGGAGGAGAAAATGATTGGACCAATGGCATTGGACACATCTTGACCGATGTAAACCTTGAATCAGGGCTTTGGACGTTGCGGTGTGAAGAAGACAATTTTGAGACAGCTACCGCCACCCAACTGGTGCCACCGCAAATTGATTCGGCAGGAAGCTATGCCTATGCGATGTCGACCTCATTTGATTTGCAGGAAATAAGTGAATACGGGGAAGCTCCTGAAATCAAGTATTACGTGGAGCGCAGGTGGTCCTTGGATTTGAGTTTACCTGATCGATTGATTGAACGTGATTTTTTTATCATGAAGACGCGGCAACCAAATAGCGGAGAGCAGGAAAATGAGGAGGAAGAGGTCATCTGGGATAATAGCACATATTTGGATCCAGAAATAGAGGATGACTCGCGCGTTCAGTACAACAGATTAGCCGATGGCTTTTTAATCGAAGATGTGAGTGGAGTGAACTCCCTAAGCAGCGTGCGATTCATTGTCAACCAATACTTATCTGGACCCGACTTAGAACTTCTGCTGGAAACACCTGCCTTCATTGAATTGGCCGCATTGAGTCCTGAACTTGCTTCATATTACCAATCACTGGACATGATTGCAAATCCATCTGGTGGTGGCCTTTTCACAGAACCCTTATTGGCATATAGCAACATGAGCTCAGGCTATGGATGTTTCGGTCTTTACACGAGTTGTCTCCTTGAATTGACAGGAGAGTGAGCTGAAAAAACGTTCTTTTGACTTTTGGCTTGTGCCACGAAGCGTACAAACCTTCGTGTCTTGCGTGAACTCGAAACCCAAAAAGGAAACACCGCCATCCCCTCTCTTTTGCGTTGTTTGGTGCCGCCATGGTTGTCACGGGAGTCGCTTTCGAGCTCAATCATTTGATGGGAGCAGTCATGCTCTCAAATGTCGGCTTTGTCTCATTCGTCACAGGCCTGATTTGGCTAATCATTTCCATCTTGCGAGCACCGTAATTCGCCAGTCATGAAACATCGCTCCATTGATTTTGTTGCTCTTTCATGCTCCCATTCGACCCCAAAAATTTGAAGAACGAAGCGCCACGTGACCTGGACGTGGAAACCGTGGACCGCATTGTTGAGATGGCTTGGGAAGATCGAACGCCTTTTGATGCCATCGAAATGCAATACGGCATCAAAGAAAATCAAGTGCGGGCAATCATGCGCAAGCACATGAAACGCAGCTCCTTTCACATGTGGCGCAAACGAGTCAAAGGACGAGGGACCAAACACGGATCCATCCGCACAGAAGGCATCAAACGATTCAAAAGCCAGAACCAAAAAGGATAAAAAAATCCCCCTCACGCCAAAGGCATGAGAGGGATCTCGAAATAGTTCTTTGCGCTTCTTAGAAGCCGTAGCTTACAGAAAGCTGCAAGTTTGGGAGCATCGTCCAAGCAAGCTTGTCATTAATTTCTGCGATCTGGTCTGCTATATCATCACCGTGAGCGACCAGCTCTTCCGCCTCACCCGTATATAGGATTTGAGCTCCACCTGTGGACAAAGCGCCCAAATCAAGACCAACTTGGAAGCCTTTTACAGGCTTTGAGCCATAACTCACACCGAAATACATCACCGGATTCTCGGTATAATTCACACTAAATGAAACGGTTTCGCCCGCGTGAAAACCATCAGCTGTGACATTGTTCTCAATCTGTCCGGACGCCATACCTAAATTGAAGCCTATCGCTTGATTCGCAAACGGTCTGTGTCTCCAGAAAACACCTAGCCATGAGGAAGATCCAGCAACGGATACTTCACTGAGAAGAAGTGGATCAAAATCAGGCAAAAGGCCGTCAGGAACATCACCTTCAGGTGCTCCACCAAATCCCACGCTGATTGAATTCTTAGCATCAATGTTGTAGGTAAGATTTAAACTCGGACCAAATGGGCTTATCGCCACACCCGCAGAGTATTCCGCAAACTCCTTCGCCCCGTCATCTTGAGCTTGTGCAATTGAACTTGCTGCAACGAATATTGCCGTAACAGCTAAACAAAAAAATAACTTTCTCATAAAACAAAAATAATTAAATGAATAAGGGGGCAAGGAAGTAAAAATTTCTGAAAAATCCTGACCCATCATTGTCAATTTTTCGTCATCAATTTATGAATTTCTATGGGCTGTAACCGCTCTGCAAAAGATTGCTCAAAAAAAGTTGCTGCGATTCAACAGTTCACACTAATTTCGCTGTCCGATTGGCCCCGTAGTTCAACTGGATAGAATATCAGATTTCG
>DDEH01000051.1:5187-6614 GCA_002336085.1 Flavobacteriales bacterium UBA1959
TGGATAGAATATCAGATTTCGGCTCTGATGGTTGGAGGTTCGAACCCTCCCGGGGTCACAAAGAAGCTTGTAAGTCATTCGATTTGCAGGCTTTTTTGTTTGCAGTGGACAGAACAAGACCAAGTATATTGAAAAATCCAAAAAGGTCCGCTTGCAGCAGTCAAGGTGTTTTTACACCTTATCGGGTATTGTAGGTTCATTCTACAGAGAACTAAGTTTGACCCTACATGAATACAAGCGACGTCTTCAACATAGAGGCTCATTATACGGATGAGCAAATGCTCATTAAAGACACCATAAAAACGTGGGTGAACCAAAAAGTAAAACCTGTGATTGAGGAGCATTTCCTTGATGGCTCGTCAATAAAAAACATCGTCAAGGAGTTGGCTGAAATAGGAGCTTTCGGCTTTATTTTCCCAGAGAAGTATGGCGGATTAAATATGGATTACGTTTCATACGGAATCCTTATGCAAGAGTTAGAACGAGGAGATAGTTCAATTCGAGTAATTGCCTCAATTCAAACATCACTTGTAATGTTTGCAATTAGTCAGTTTGGTTCGGATGATCAAAAAAACGAATACCTGCCTAAACTTTCGTCAGGCGAGTATTTAGGAGCTTTTGGATTAACAGAGCCCAGTTTCGGCTCGAATCCAGCGGGCATGCATTCATACTACTACGAGGATGGAGACAATATTGTAATCAATGGATCCAAGATGTGGATCGGAAATTCAGAGCTCTCGGACATTGCAATAGCTTGGATGAAAGATGAATCTGGAAATGTAAAAGGTGTGATTGTCGATCGATACAAGATAACCAATTTCAATGCCACCACATTTCAAGACAAATGGTCATTTCGAGCTTCAAAAACAGGTGAACTTGTGTTTTCCAATTCGGTACTTCCAAAAGGACAGGTTTTACAAAATTCAAAATCGATTAAAGATGCATATGAATGCCTAAATATTGGTAGATACGCTGTGGCTTGCGGCAGCATTGGAATCGCCTTGGAATGCTTTGAAATCGCTCTCAATTATTCCAAAGAACGCATCCAGTTTGGATTGCCCATTGGATCCAAGCAACTCATCCAGAAAAAGCTTGCTGAAATGTCCACTGAAATAACCAAAGCACAATTGCTCTGCTTTCATTTGGGCAAACTATTGGACTCTGGCTCATATGGTCATGAGCAGATCAGTTTGGCAAAGAGAAACAATGTTCGAATGGCTCAGAAAATTGCCCGCGATTCACGAGAAATTTTGGGCGGCATGGGCATTTCAAGTGAATACCCAATCATGAGGCATCTCATCAATACTGAGACACTTGTTACCTACCAGGGAACAAACGAAATCCATGAGCTCATCTTGGGAAAGGCCCTCACCGGACTCAATGCATTTTAATCGCTTCCTGGTTCGGCTGATGAAATTAAAATATCC
>DDEH01000051.1:7025-7246 GCA_002336085.1 Flavobacteriales bacterium UBA1959
TTTCGTCGATGAAGCTCAGGTCGGTTTGCACCTTCAAAGCGTGCCCCACCACATACTTGGACAATCCAAAGGTGTACATGCGCTGCGCATCGCGATCGGAGGCCAGACCCGCTTCTTCAGGAGTGATGGATGTGTAACGGAACGCCGGCTCCACGTTGTTTTCGAACAAGTACCCAAGCTGCAAGTTGATTCCTTCGCCAGTGAAGTAATTGCTGACAAAT
>DDEH01000137.1 GCA_002336085.1 Flavobacteriales bacterium UBA1959
TCGAAGTGTCAGTACTTCTGCTGCACGTTATCAGCAACTCTCATTGAACCCTCAAAAGCTTGCTGGGCAATGTGGAAAATTAAAATGTTGCTTGAATTTTGAGTTGGATCAGTACGTGGAGGCTGTGAATGAATTTCCATCTCCGAATACCAAGATTAAGTTGAAGGAAGGACGCGCATTCGTGTTCAAGATGGACATATTCAAACGTTTGGTGTATTTGAACGCTCCGGATGGTGCTGGCAACGGTCCTGTCGCAGTTAGTCTTGAGGACATGAAGGAGTTAATGGCGATGAATGAGCGTGGAGAGTATCCGGTAAGCTTGAAAGAATTCATGCTGGTTGAAGCGCCGGATGAAGTGGATGAGGTGTACTCGAATGTAGTAGGTCAGGACAGCGTTACCCGCTTTGATGAAGATCGGAAGCGCAATCGAAAAAAGCGGTCAGGCCGAAGAAATCAAGGGAATAGCCGGCCGAAATCTGAGTCCGCATCCGCTCAAGGTGGAGGCTCGAAAGCCCCGAAGGGTGAAGCGAAGGCCGCTGGAGATAAGTCGAATTTGAACAAACGACGACCAAAACGTCGTTCACCCAAAGCGCCCAATTCTGGTTCCACGGATAAATGATAACCGCAGCAGCCTTCAAACGTGAGCGCGGTGTTCGCTGCCTCGTGTTCTTTCTGATTCTGACAGGATTCATGGCATTGACGGCATGTGGCCCTGACGCCGTGTTTGCTGGGTCCAGGACGTTTGATGCGGAGGTGGGATGGAAAGCGGATGATGTGGCGAGGTTTGACTGGCAAGTAGAGGATACCCTGAAACGCTATGATTTCTTCATTGACCTGCGGCACAATCAGGATTACCCATTTACCAATATGTACCTTTTTGTGGATTATACGTTTCCTAACGGTCTCACGCGCAAGGATACGATATCATGCGATTTGGCCGATCAACGCGGCCGCTGGTATGGTTCAGGCTTCGGAAACTTGATTGGACATCGCATTGGTTTCCGTCAGAACACAGGGTTTCCTTTGCAGGGAGACTACACGGTAAAAATTGCGCATGGCATGCGGTTAGACCCATTGCGCGGGATGCTTGATGTCGGGTTCCGGCTTGAGCCCACTTCATTCGATTGATTGCATTATTGCTGTTCAGCTGTTCACGCAATTAGTTTTTTGTTTGTGCCAAAGCGGAAGGCTCTCCAAACGCCAAAGGCTTGCCGTTTTCCATCCATTGTTCCATTCCCCCAATCAAATCAACAATATGCGGATGGCCAATGATGCGAAGTTCTTCGGTGACCACGCCACTTCTTCCACCGGCTTCGCAGTAAACAAATACAGGTCGATCCGATGGAATTTGGCTGAGGGGTTCCTTTCTGTGGTCCCAGTCGAATGATACGTAGCTCGCCTCGGCAAGGTGTCCAGCATTCCACTCTTCATCTGAACGAACATCGATTAAGATTGCCTCGGGATGCGCCTGGCGAAGGGAGTCCCACAGAAGAATGGAAATTTCGGTCACCTGTTGGTGATTTTGAACAGACGGATGATTATTGCAGCCAAGGAAGCAGAATGCTGTAAGCAGATATATCGACGAGGAAGGGCCTTGAAAAAGATTCATGACGCTATATTAGTTCCCGATGCCTCAAATAGCAGGATTAATTGGAAAATCGATTAAATTGCAAATCAAGCTTTTGAAAAATGCTGGATTCTCAATCAAAGTCGCTGGACGCCAGCGCAATCCTCTTGTTTTGTTTAGTGGCCCTTTTTGTCCCTCAAAAAGCACATGCGCAGTCTGATGATGCCATTCGTTACTGTGGGCAATGGAAAATGGAGCAGGCCTTTTTTAATGCCCATCCCGAACAGCGTGTCATTGCTAATCAAGCTGACGGCCGTTTGGAGTGGGAAACTCAGAATTTCACGGATGCAAATAGAGATGAACTGATCGTGATTCCGGTGGTCTTCCATGTTATCCATTACAATGGTCCAGAGAACGTCAGCGACGAGCAGGTCTTCAGCGGGATTGAGGTGATGAACCGAGACTTTCGCATGCTCAATCCCGATGCTGATGATGTCATTGAAGAATTTGAGAGCATTGCTGCAGACACAGAAATTGAGTTTCGACTCGCCCAAATTGATCCGCAAGGCAATTGCCACACGGGCATCAATCGCATTGTTTCCCCACTGACCTACGATGGCGGAGGCGAAGTCAAAGATTTGATTCAGTGGCCTCGAAACAGCTACCTGAATATCTGGGTAGTTGAGAATGCGAGTGGAGCGGCAGGCTATAGTTTGTACCCAGGATCGGTTAATGGCGCACAAGGCGCAGGCAATGATGGTATCGTGGTAGCGCACGATTATACGGGCAATATTGGCACGAGCAATAATTACCGTTCGCGCACCCTTACACATGAGGCGGGTCACTGGATGAACTTGCGTCATTTGTGGGGTAACAGCAACAATCCAGGGGATTCGGAAAATTGCGACACGGACGATCAAGTGGGCGATACGCCGTTGACAAGTGGCTGGACTTCATGCAATGTCAACGGTTCTACGTGTGGATCCTTGGACAATGTCCAGAACTATATGGAATATTCGTACTGCGGACGGATGTTTTCCGAAGGTCAGCGCACGCGGATGCGAGCGGCGATGAACAGCAGTGTTGCTCAGCGCAACCAGCTTTGGACATCTGAAAATCTAGAGGACACCGGCGTCAATTTGGAACCTATTTTGTGTGAAGCGCGATTTGGAGTAACCCGCCAAACGGTCTGCGTGGGAGACACCATTCAGTTTTTTGATGACAGTTATCATGGCGTAAGTGGTTGGGCTTGGGATTTCGGAGACGGGAGCGCTTCATCGGACGAAAATCCGTTGCATTCATTCGGTACGCCGGGCATTTATGACGTTACGTTAACGGTTTCAAACGGAGCGAGTGAGGTAGCGCTAACCGAGCCTGCTTTCATTCAGGTGTTGGATTCTGATGGAATGGTTTTGCCTTTTAGTGAGAACTTTGAGGCTGACGAACTCGATGAAAATTGGTTCATGGTGGACGTGTCCAATGATGGAGATGGCTGGGAGATTACCTCGGTTGCGGGTTACACGGGAGAGCAAAGCCTGCGCATTCACAATTGGTCAAATAATGTTGAATTCAATCGTGACCAATTGATTTCGAAATCCATGGATATGTCTGAAGCGGAGCTGATTCAGGTGACGTACAAGTGGGCTTACTGTTACAAAGGCAACAATGAAGATGAGGACGATACCGACGATCGCTTGAAGATTTATGCTTCGCCCGACTGCGGTGAGACATGGAGCCTTCGCCGAATGCATCGGGGATATACGGATTTGCCCTCGGCACCGCCACATCCTTTTGTGTTCACGCCAAATGGACAAGACGAGTGGAATAGCTACGCGTTGGAGATCCCATATTCTCAATTTTATACCGAGAATTTTCGCTTGATGTTTGAGTTTGAAAGCCGCCTAGGAAATAATATCTTCTTGGACGATATCAATATCACGTCATACACCGCATCAGATCTTTTAGAAATGGAAATGGGCGAAGGGATATCTATGGATGTTTATCCGAATCCGGCCCGCAATGAGGCGACGGTCTCATTCTCAACACGCCTTGCCTATACGTTGATGAATATAGAATTGACCGACTTGGCTGGGCGCAAAATGTGGGCTTACCAGCAGGGCAGTATTTCTCCTGG
>DDEH01000012.1:0-233 GCA_002336085.1 Flavobacteriales bacterium UBA1959
TCAACGACGCAACAATGTCCGTCGAGACGACAAACAAGGAGAAGAGCGAAGTGATCGCCGAAACAGCGAACGCAACGATGACAAACAAGGCGAAGAACGAGTTGATCGCCGAAACAGCGATCGCAGCGACGACAAGGCCGTTGAAGAACGGGGCGAACGTCGAGGCAATGACCGCCGAAACAACGACCGCCGAGACAATAATCGACAAAGCAATGAACGTCAAGGCAATGAAC
>DDEH01000012.1:567-1909 GCA_002336085.1 Flavobacteriales bacterium UBA1959
CAATGAACGTCAAGGCAATGAACGACGGAGCAATGATCGCCGCGGCAATGAACGACGGAACGGGAAAAATGACCGAAAGGATCGAAGCGTAAGTGAACCGGAAGAGCATGGGTTCAACTTTGATAATATCATCACTGCAGAAGGCGTTCTTGAAATTCAACAAGAAGGTTTTGGCTTTTTAAGATCGGCCGATTACAATTACTTGAATTCGCCTGACGACGTCTATGTAACTTCGAAACAAATCAAGCAATTCTCGCTTCAAACAGGAGACACAGTTATTGCTAAGGTTCGTCCGCCTCGATTGGGTGACAAATTTTATCCATTAATTGATGTAATGAGCATCAACGGCAGATCTCCTGAATGGGTGCGAGACCGGATTCCGTTCAAATTCCTCACTCCTCTTTTTCCACAGGAGAAATTCAAATTGAGCACCCGTGGAGGCAATATCAGCACCCGACTAATGGACCTTTTTGCGCCCATTGGAAAGGGCCAACGTGGCATGCTTGTCTCACAACCGAAGACGGGTAAAACCACGTTGCTTAAAGACGTGGCCAATGCTATTGCATTGAATCACCCTGAGGTTTACTTGCTCATCTTGCTAATTGATGAACGTCCAGAAGAGGTTACCGACATGAAGCGAAGCGTGAATGCAGAGGTCATTGCTTCTACATTTGATGAGCCTGCTGACCGACACGTTCGAATCGCCGATCTCATTTTGGAGAAGGCCAAACGAATGGTTGAGTGCGGGCATGATGTTTGCATCTTACTCGATTCAATTACGCGTCTTGCAAGGGCTTACAACACCGTTTCGCCTAGCTCAGGGAAAATCCTCAGTGGCGGTGTCGAAGCAAATGCACTTCAAAAGCCGAAGCGTTTCTTTGGAGCTGCGCGAAACATTGAAAATGGCGGGTCACTGTCTATCATTTCTACCGCCTTGACAGAAACCGGTTCTAAAATGGACGAGGTCATCTTTGAAGAATTCAAGGGTACCGGAAATATGGAACTGCAACTTGACCGACGCATTTCCAATCGAAGGATTTATCCCGCGATTGATATCATGTCATCTGGAACGCGACGGGAAGACCTCCTGTTGGATAAAGAAACGTTACAACGCATCTGGATTTTGAGGAAGCATTTGGCCGACATGAATTCCGTTGAAGCGATGGAGTTCATGAAAGACCGCATGGAACAGACCCGAAGCAATGAAGACTTCTTATCCTCGATGAATGGATAAGCTTCGGCTTTTGTTTGTAATTGGACCTGTAGCATGGTTCAGTCTCAAATATTACGGACTCGGTTCTTGGACCTGGGAAACGTCGACGAAAATTGGCATTCTCTTGAA
>DDEH01000012.1:2302-8847 GCA_002336085.1 Flavobacteriales bacterium UBA1959
CACCGGACTGATTTTTTGTATCGCTGGAAAGGTGCGGCTAGAACCACGCTCATCTATGCGCTAATCATTCCAGCTGCACTTGGATGCTGGTATTATGGCTACGCCTCTCAAGCACTTAAGAATCGTCAAGAGCTCCAAAATGAGCGAGTCGAACAACAAATCATGGACGATGATAATTTTGCTCAGCTTATAGCAACCAATCCTCAGTTAAAAGATGAGGAGCGTGCGACCATTATTGAGCGGCAACAATCCAACATTGCCATCTTTTTCTCCCCAGTATTCTATCTAGGGATGGCCACCTTGGCCTGGTCCTTTATTGGTTTGATCGTCTCCGCTGTCTTCGCCTTAATTTGGCCGCGTATTTGGGGAACTTGAACTTTAAATCAGAAAGAAATTTTTCTTTACCCGCTCCGTTATAGATTTATCATAATAATTTTTGACTGGAAGACATGCAAATAGCCATCAACCTTCGCTCCCAATTACATCTGCAACGCGCACTCCGCACGGTATTCATGGCTTTTGTGGTTTTTTTGGGAATGACGTCAGAAGGAATTGCGCAAGGAGAACGCAAGAATTTGGCTGCATTTGATTCCAAAAAATATCATTTTGGATTTAGCCTCTCTGGCAATCAAAGTGACTTCAATCTCACTCAACGACCTGACTTCACCTTTTCGGATAGCCTTAAGCAAATAGTCAACCAACCGCAAGCAGGTTTCAATTTGGCACTTGTAGCTTCTTGGAACATGACTAAGAATTTGCATCTCCGCTTTCTACCCGGTCTTTCATTCCAAGACCGCACACTTGAGTATCATTTTCAAGGAGAAGATGAAATTGATATTAAGAGCAGACGCACCGAAGCAGTGTACCTTGATTTCCCTCTATTGTTAAAATTGCGGACAGATCGCATTGGCAATATTGCCGCCTTTGCTCTCATCGGAGGCAAGCTGAGCAAGGACATGCAATCACAGGAAGAAACAAACCAACAACTTCAAAGTGAATACATTTTGCGTTTGGAGTCAGGAAATTCATCCATTGATATCGGCGCTGGCGTTGATATTTTCCTGCCTTTTTTCAAATTCAGTATTGAAGGCAAATTTGAACTCGGGCGAAAAAATATTCTCATCCAAGATGAATCGGAATTCTCCGCTCCTCTAGATGCATTAAAAACACGCTCCTTCATCCTGTCGCTTTGTTTCGAAGGTTGATTGCACCATGTTAAATAATTTTCTTCCTAAAAAACATGCTCCGCGCTGGATCGTAACTGCTGTTGATATTTGCGTAAGTATAGTAGCGCTCTACATCGCAGCCCTGTTGAGATTTGAATTCCTTATCCCCCTTGAGGAATGGTCTGTATGGCTGGCGTTTCTGCCAGTTTTTATGACTGCGCGTCTTACGTCCTTTCTTCTTTTTAATACTTCGGCGGGGATCATACGCCATACCGGACTTGAGGATGTTAAGCGAATCGCATTGTGCAACAGTTCAGTCACATTGATTTTTGCACTTGCCAACTTATTTGCTGCCAAAATTGGTGACGGACCGTATTGGATTCCTTACAGTATCCTAGGAATAGAATGGCTATTGACTTCAGCAACTATGGTTTCCAGCCGCTGGTTGGTGAAATGGCTGTATCTCCAAAACAGAAGACTTCCGGGAATCAAAACCCAAGTGGCCATTTATGGCGCAGGCGAAGCGGGATTAATTGCCAAAGAAGCCATTGACCGAGAACTTGGAGAGTCCGGAATGAAATTAATCGCATTCATCGATGATGATAGCAACAAGGTCGGCAAGAAAATCGAAGGCATTGACATCCTGAATCCGAAGCAAGCCGAGGTGCTTTTTGCCAATGGACGGATTGATCAATTGATCATGTCCATACAAACACTTGAAAAGGAGACGCGGAGGCGAATGGTTGATATGGCATTGCAGCATGGGGTTCGTCCTCTTGACGTACCGCCCGTGGATCGCTGGATCAATGGCTCTCTTTCTCTCGGACAAATTCGCGAACTACGCATCGAAGATTTATTAGGCCGAGAACCGATTGAATTGAATAACCAGCCAATTCATGATGAGATGACCGGAAAGCGAATCGTAGTAACCGGAGCGGCCGGTTCAATCGGCTCCGAATTGGTCAGACAGTTGCTAACGTACCGTCCCCAAGTCCTTTTGGCCATTGATCAGGCGGAGACGCCAATGCATGATTTGCAATTGGAATTAAAACGTCTTGGGATTGACCGCAACGTTGACCTTCAAATTGGAGATGTACGAGACGCCGATCAAATCATGACTACCCTCGAAGGATTTAAACCCGATGTCGTATTTCACGCTGCAGCGTATAAGCATGTCCCCTTGATGGAAAAGCAACCTTGGCAGGCATTTGACACCAATGCAATGGGCAGCAGGAATGTTCTCAAAGCAGCACAATCCTCAGGATGTCCACGATTCGTATTCATTTCAACAGACAAAGCCGTAAACCCCACCAGCGTCATGGGGGCGACCAAGCGACTTGCTGAAATGCTCGTACTCGAAAGCGCATCATCATCGAAAACACAGTGCGTTATCACCCGATTTGGCAATGTATTGGGCAGCAACGGATCGGTCATACCACTCTTTAAGCGACAGATCGAATCGGGTGGTCCCATAACCGTCACAGATACTGAAGTAACTCGCTATTTCATGACCATTCCGGAGGCGGTCACTTTGGTACTAGAAGCGGCAACCATAGGCGAGCAGGACAATGTGTTTGTCTTCGATATGGGCAAATCCATCAAAATATTAGACTTGGCTAAGAAAATGATTGCACTCGCTGGCCTTGAAGAGGGCAAGGATATTGAGGTCATTATCACCGGTTTGCGCCCTGGAGAAAAGATGCACGAAGAATTGCTTTCGAATCAAGAGTCCATGCTGCCTACACACCATCAAAAGATTTTGCGCGCCCGTACCTCACCTACCCTCACAAACGAGAATTTAATGCAGATTCTGGAATTAGCAGAACAGAAGGGCGAACATGAAGCCACTCGGGAATTATTGCATGAATTAATCCCAGAATACCGACAAGCCTCTCACTAATCCTTCACTGAATCTACAGATATGTCAGACGGAGCAAGCATAAGAGATTCGTTCACAACACTTGCGGCGCCAGCCTACGGAATATACAAGGTAAAAGGCTCAAAGCATCATGGGTACGTTTTTCCCATTGCTCAAGAGGACGAAGTAGGTGATCACCTCAGAGATATTCGAAAAAAGCACCATGATGCTCGACATCATGCTTTGGCTTATCGCATTGGATTGGCAGGAGACGTTTGGCGAACATCGGACGATGGAGAACCTAACAACAGCGCAGGCCCCCCAATTCTAGGAGCATTTAAAAGCCGTGAAATCACGAACTGTTTGGGGATCGTTGTGCGTTATTTTGGAGGCACAAAACTTGGTGTTGGAGGCCTCATTGATGCCTATCGCACGGCCACTTTGTGCGCTTTGGAAAATGCGCAGCTGGTGGAACGAATCCTTTTTTCAGAATTCGCTCTTTCTTTTTCCTATGAATTAATTGGCGTCGTCATGAATCATTTGGACAAATGGGGCGCTACGCCGCAAGAACAGATTTTCTTGGAGTCGTGCTCAATAAATGTAAAAATCCGAATGAGCCATGCAGCTGCATTTGAATCCGCAACTCGAGAAATATATGGTGTGAACCTTGAAGAATCTTAAGGGAAAGCCCTTCCAGAAACAAAAAAAGCAGCGACCTCATGGCCACTGCTTTTTTTTTGAAGTCAATCTCTTTATTGCAAAATAACCTGTTTCATGACCATGCCATCTTCTGTAATCAATTTGAATACATAGGTTCCTTTGGACACGTTTGACCAGTCAAGCCATTGACCTGAACTTGCCACACCTTGATTCACAATTGAACCAGTCGCGTTCATGAGGCTCCACTCCAATAGATTTTGTTGGCTCCCGGTCCATTGCAGTTGCACGCGGCCACTGGAAGGGTTTGGGAACACATCAAATGCAACATCCAACTGCTCAGATATCCCTGTTACATTGATGGTGAATGGGATTCGATCCGAAGCACAAGCAACTGACGGTGTCTGCACCACCCAGTTGTAGAAGAAGTAATAGTAGTTGTAAGCATTGTCTCCTCCAGCCGTGCTCTGGCTAATCGAAGCCAAGTCTCCTATCGCATAAGGATAAGCCATTTCGGTATCTGGAGCATCTCTCCATAATTGTGGGTCATCGTCCAACGAACGCAATCCGTAGTCGCTGCCTTCTTCAACTTCGAAGTCCAAAACTACCGTATTGAGGCCATCCTCAACTTCAAATGCACCAGAAGCAATAACGTTGCCATCTGAATCGACAACACCAATCTCACGGATTCCCGCGCCGTCTGCATATACATCTACGCTGTGAATCACAACATCTTCATAAGCATCAAAAATCAACCAGCGAATGCTATTGTCATGGTATTGACCATCGCCCGTTTCCGTTCTTCCTCCCATGCCCTCCACCATGTCCTCTGCTGCAATGTCCTCGACCCATACAGTCGTCGTGATCTGCGCATCGAGCTCAAAACTCGCACCTACCGCCAAGGCTTCAGCGGCATTCTCTGAATCATACCAATGAGTGGTCTCAGATGAAGACTGCAATGTGATTGCTTGAGGACCATCCAAATCTGTAGGTCCCGTAATTACTGGCGCATCTGGAGCGTCTAAAACAAGCACAACGAATTCTTCTGAAGGATTGGCGTTGCCACAAATATCAGTGACTGTCAAAAAGTACGTACCCGACTCCGTTACTGCTATGCTTTGCGTCTCTGAACCATTTGACCATGACCAATCGCCCAGGCTTTCAGAAACTAAGTCAACTGAGCCTCCTTCGCAAAAGCTCAATTCGCCGAGCGCACTCACCACAGGAGCCTCTGATGCAATGACCACAACGGAAACGACAGTAGATACTGCAGCACAGCCATCTGAGTCATATGCAGTAACGCTATAATTTCCAGACTCTGTAATCATCACTGACGAGCCGGTTGATCCATTCGACCATGAATAACTCGCAAACTCACCTTCTACAACAAGGTCAACGGACTCACCCGGACAAATCGATGTTTCTCCTGAGACCGTCAATATCAAATCTGTCATGCAAGGCGCTTCTAGCAAATTGTGGTATTGATCGATGGCTGGATTTTCAATGAACGTCTGCATTCCGCTTGGCCAATTAATGGTTGCCGTTTCAATGCTCTCGTGCTCGCCCAGACCAAACATTAAGGCGAACGTATTTGTAATGCCGTAGCTCTCTCCTGCTCGAACCTCGCGAATCTGCGTACCGAAATCACCTGTGATTATCACAGTGGCTCCAACAGCATCCTTATTGGACTCAATGCCCTCCAAATCAAATGAAATCCAGTGGTTGTCATTTCCTTGATTCAACCACAAGATATCATCGTTGTCGTTGTCTGGTGTGTTGTAACCATTTCCGTAACTGGCATACAAATCAGCAAATCCATCTCTGTTGACATCACCAACAGCAAAACTGTGCATGGTATCTCCAGCGACGAAAACACTCTCCTCAGTAAAAGTACCGTCTCCGTTATTACGGAAATAGGAATGAAAACCTCCCGAGATGAGCACATCCACATAACCGTCATTGTCGAAATCGGTCATTTTAGCCTGCAGTACGAACCCACTAACGCCTAGTCCTGATGATTCTGTGACGTCGGTGAAATAACCACTGCCATCATTTTGCAGCAATTTCATCGTAGTTGAATGATTTGTCAAGTAGCAATCAAAATCTCCGTCATTGTCATAATCCGCATAATCGACGGTCCAGCTTTGCTCATTCAACACCAATCCTCGCTCCTCTGCCACTTCTGAAAATGTTCCATCACCGTTGTTCATCCAAATCTGGTTGATGCGCCGAGGGTCCAACGGATCACTCACAAACTGTCGGCACTTAGCAATGGTCAAATCCAAATCTCCGTCGTGATCGAAATCACAAAAAACAGTTCCGTAATTGCCGCTATGGTCTGTCGACGGATACTCGCTATAATCGTAATTGGTAAGGTCTATTAACGTTTCATCAAAATCCAATGCTAAGCCGTTGCCTTTCCAAATGCGTGAAAGCGCATCGTCGTGGCACCCGAAAACATCTAACTGGCCATCGTTATCAATGTCTGCAAAATTGCATGCCTGCATGAACATATTTCCGTTATCAAGATCAAAATCTGACCATTCGCCAACAGCATCAATGTGCTTTACATGAACACCATCGTAGGCACCGCCAGAGAAAACGTCTTTGTGACCATCGTTGTCGTAATCGCCAATAGTCATTCCCCATTGGCCGTTGCTTGAAACGCTTCCATAATCCACTTCGACAAAGTTTCCCGAACCGTCTTGGTACAAAACTTTTACTGTCTGGGATCCATCCAAAACAACAATGTCGTCGTATCCGTCATTGTCCATATCGGTGAAGCCCACGCAATTGCCGCTATTGTAGCTACTTGGTAGCGTGGAAGAAACATTTACGAACGTTTGTGCGTTTGTCGAGACGAC
>DDEH01000005.1:0-2164 GCA_002336085.1 Flavobacteriales bacterium UBA1959
ACTTCCTTTTCTCTCTTTTTAGTTTTGATCTTGGCCCCATGTGCGAGTGGTGCGCAAGTGCCTTGGTCATGGGAAGTGCAAAAAGGACCTGAGGTGATTATTGAAGAAATCACAATGCTGCACCCTTTTGCTGGTGGGCTGCGAGCGCCGCAGTGGTCCCCCATCGACATGGATGGAGACGGAGATGAAGACTTGTTCATGTTTGACAGAGACGGCAGTCGCGTCCTTGTTTTTGAACGGGACGGCTCCGATTGGATAGAAAGGCCCGAATGGTCGGAGGGTTGGCCTCAAATGCGTCACTGGGTTTTACTGCGTGATTTCGACTGTGACGGACTTCTTGATTTATTCACTGGGTTTCAAAACAACGTTCACGTTTGGAAAAACACCGGATTAAACTCCAATAGTGCGCCCAATTTTGAACCTTACGCGATTCCCTTGCAAGCTTCTTGGGATTTCGGTACAGGCCCGCAAGAGTTGCCCGTAATTTGCCTTTTCGACGACAAACCAGCAATCGGCGACGTGGACGACGATGGCGCTATTGACATCATCGCTTTTACAGAAACAAGCAATAGGCTCTACCGATTTTCAGGACAAGAACCCTGCGGTCTGAATATGGTCTGCACAAACCGCTGCTACGCGATGGTATCAGAGGGATCTGAGGACAACACGCTATTTATAGGAGAAGATCACCAATGCAATTTTAATGTGGCAGATCCTGAAGGTCGGCCCACAGATAATAGCGAAGAGATGCAGAGAATGCACGCAGGAGGAGCAATCACTGCACTTCAGTTGGATGGAGAACACACCCATGACTTACTGGTGGCTGACGTCTCGTACCCAACAATAAGCGGTCTGTTCCTGGAAGATGCTGTCGACGGTCAAGACAGCACAGCTTGGGTGGACTACTCATTTCCTTCACTAATTAATCACCAAGGCCCCGCAGACTCTGTAAATCTCTATCGCTTTCCTGCTGCATATCCAATAGATGCCGACGCTGATGGTGATGTAGACCTTATTTTCTCTCCCAACATTGACTTCGAAATTGACGACGATCGATGCGTTCAACTATGGAAGAACGAAGGAAGCCTAGAATCACCCATTTGGTCACTTCACGATGATTACTTCATTCAAGATGGCATGATCGACGTAGGACGCGGTGCGATTCCACAATTGGTGGATCTGGACGGAGATGGAGACTTGGATCTCGTTGTGGGGAATAAAGAACGTTATGAAGGAGTTTTAGATACACCAAGCGCCATTGCATTGTTTGAGAACGTTGGCACAAATGAATACGCTCAATACGAATGGAAAACTTGGAATGCCATTGACTTCAGCATCAACAATATCGAAAGCACATTTCCGGCCATTGGCGACTTGGATGGTGATGGCGATATGGATTTAATTGTTGGGGATGAGATGGGACTGATCCACCAATTTGAAAACACTGCAGGACCAGGGACATGGCCCACTTGGGAACTCAACGTATTGGCAGTCAACGATTCTGCTGGAGAAAGTATCGATGTTGGACAATTCTCAGCGCCACAGCTCATTGACATCAATGGCGATGGAAATCTGGACATGGTTGTAGGAGAAAAAAATGGCAGTCTCAAACTCTACTTAAACTGCGAGGAAGAGGGAGCCAACACATGGTGCCTTGCATCGACAGAGGAGAATGGTTCCAACTGGGCGGGTATTCAGGCAAATAATTCCAGTGGAATCAATGGGTATTCCACACCCTGCTTGTACGCTGATGGTTCGGGCACACATGTCATGATTGGCAATGAACTTGGGGCGATTCAATATTTCGGCGTGCTTGACCCAGCCTCCATCTTAAGTCCTTTGATGGAAGTCGAAAGTTCAATTGGAAACTTCATCCATGGAACGCGATCGGCGGCCACGTTTGCAGATGTCGACGCTGACGGAATTCCGGAGATGCTTATTGGGATTCGAAATGGTGGAGTACGGTGGCATCAAGGCACCGCCACTGGCATCACTTCGAATGAGCGCCAAAGATTCGGGCTCCTATACCCCAACCCTTCAAAAATCAGCACCGTCGTTCGCCTGGAACAAGAATCGAGCCCAATTCAATCAATGGGCTGCTTCCAAAAAGCACAATGGGTATCGCTCGACGGACGAATCCTAAGCGCACAACAACTCAATCCTG
>DDEH01000005.1:2551-2814 GCA_002336085.1 Flavobacteriales bacterium UBA1959
CCTTAGATGTATTCCAACACAAGCTTCCTCTGGTGGTACTTCCTTAATTGTTGAACAACGTTAAAATCGCATGCTCAGTCATTCATGCGGTCGAGCACATCGGCTACGGAGCGCACTGCCTTCTCACTTTCGCTGAGCAATGCCTTTTCGTGGTCGTTTAATTCAAGCTCGATGATTTCCTCAATTCCGTTTTTACCCAATTTAACAGGCACGCCTATATACAAATCGTTGATGCCATATTCACCAGTGAGCCAGGCACATAC
>DDEH01000098.1 GCA_002336085.1 Flavobacteriales bacterium UBA1959
TACAGTGCAGTTTGGCACTTCAATGTCACGAACACGAGCGCTATCACCAATGACCAAATCACTGATATCAACAGTGATTGCTTCTGGCAAATCTTGAATCAAACCGCGCACGGGAAGGCGGCGGAATAGCATCTGAATTCGACCGCCGTCAATGACGCCTTGGGCTGTGCCTGTTGTGCGCAAAGGCATTTCAACACGAACAGGTTTCCCATCGATGACTTGCAAAAGGTCCATGTGCACGATGCGCTCTGTTACCGGATGAAATTGAACGTCTTGAATGATGCACTTGTGCGTTGCACCGTCGAGGTCCAAGTCAATTTGAAAAACGTCAGGGTTGATGACAAGCTTGGAAATTTCCAGCTCAGCAACCGAGAGGTGCTTTTGGTCTCCGCCACCGTAAAGAACCACCGGTACTCGGCGGTTCAAACGCAATTGCGAAGCATCTTTTTTTCCTAAGCTCTCACGTGAAGAGCCGCTCAATGATGCAGTTTTCATAATTATTGAATTAATAAAGAATCGCTGATGGATTTATTTTCCACCAGACAGGTTAATGTTTTGGCAAACAAATCATGGACCGAGAGGACCTTGATTTTGTCAATATTTTTATTTGGATTCAGTGGGATGCTATCGGTTACCACTAATTCGGTTAGCGCGCTATCTGCGATGCGCTCATATGCAGGGCCACTGAGCACCGCATGGGTACATAACGCTCTTACAGATAATGCACCATGCTCTAACATAAGCGATGCCGCCTTGGTCAAAGTTCCAGCAGTATCACACATATCATCGACCAAAACGACGTCTTTTCCCGAAACGTCTCCAATGACGGTCATGTTGTCAATTTGGTTCGCCACCTTTCTCTGCTTGTAACAAATGGCCATATCTACTCCTAATAATTTGGCGTAGGAATTGGCTCGTTTTGTTCCACCTGTGTCAGGTGTTGCAATGCAGAGATTTTCAGAGTTTAACTTTTGCAAGTATGGAATGAAAATGGCGCTCGCGTAGAGATGATCCACAGGTACTTCGAAAAAGCCTTGAATCTGGTCTGCGTGGAGGTCCATCGTCATCAAACGATCAATTCCCGCTGCAGTCAACAAGTTCGCTACCAACTTTGCTCCAATTGCGACCCGTGGTTTGTCCTTTCGGTCTTGCCGTGCAAAACCGAAATAAGGAATAACTGCAATGATTCGCTTGGCGCTTGCCCGCTTCGCGGCATCGATGAGCAGCAATAGCTCCATGAGATTATCCGTCGGGGGGAAAGTGGATTGTACAATCGCAACTTCTTTTCCTCGAATGGTTTCTTCGATACTTACCGTGAATTCTCCGTCGCTGAATTTGGTTGTTTTTACAGGCACCAATTCAGTACCAAAAGCTTCTGCGACTTGTTCACCAAAAGAGATGGATGAAGAACCGGCGAGAATTTTAAGCATATGAGACACGTTGGCAAGCATTTAGGAGCATGCAAATCTACGGCTTTGTTCGCGGAAAGCCAACGGGATTTGCAATTGTCGAACAGAATTCAACGGATGGGAAAACGCACTGGAACTGTACAGGTCACTGCCGCAGTCCGACATTGTTGTGAGCCGGCCCCTAATTGCGAATTTCAATCCAACGCAGCGAGCGTTAATTTGTCCAGATCCTTTGGGGAAATTTTGAGAATGGCAATTGGAAATAGCGCCATATTCGTTATCGCTAAACTGCAGATTACTCCGGCAGAATCATCTTGAAGCCCTTGCCGTGCACATTCAGTATTTGAATGCTATCGTCGGGTTTTAAATGACGTCGAAGTTTAGCGATGTAGACATCCATCGATCTCCCGTTAAAATAATTTGGGTCACCCCAAATGGACTTTAACGCATAGGTACGCTCCAATAAGTTATTGCGGTGTTTACAAAGCAGGAATAGCAATTCGTTTTCTTTGGTCGTGAGGCGCTGTTCCGAGCCATCGCTTTGCCTCAGAATCTGAGTGTTGTAGTTGAATTGGAAGGAAGCGATAGCGATTTCCCCAACTTTTTCTTCACCGTCAGGCAAAGCTGCACTTCGGCGCAAAATGGCTTGAATTCGCACCAATAACTCCTCCATACTGAAGGGCTTAGTCATGTAATCATCAGCACCAACTTTGAACCCCTCCAGGGTGTCTTCTTTGGAAGAGCGAGCGGTGAGAAATAGGATGGGAAGGTGCTTGTTTTCTCGGCGAATTTCTTCCGCAACTTGGTAGCCATCTTTGCGCGGCATCATCACATCAAGAATGATGAAGTCAAACGCATTGCGATGAAATTCCTTCAATCCCTCAACGCCATCTTTGGCCCATGTGGTTTCGAATCCCTTTGCTTTTAGGTAATCGGATAGCAAGCGCCCCAAATTTGGGTCGTCTTCGCAAAGCAGAATGCTAAGTTGGTTTGAATCGCTCATACGTGATGTTTCCTCTAATGTTATTTTTCTGGCTTTTCTCGTCGCAAGTTCAAAATGAACGTGCTGCCCTTCCTTGGCTCGCTTTCAACTTGAATTGTGCCTCGGTGCCGGTCTACTACTGTTTTTATGTAGCTGAGCCCGAGCCCGAAACCTTTCACGTCGTGAACATTCCCGGTAGGAACACGATAGAGTCTATCAAAGACCTTGCCTAAATGTTCTTTGGCAATACCAATGCCGTTGTCTTGGAAACGCAGTTCCACGCCTTCTGTTGTGTTTAGAGAAGTTATTTTTAGATGTAATTCTCCTTCTGCATACTTTAGAGCGTTGTCAATTAGGTTGAAAACGACATTGCTCAGGTGCGTGCGATCGGCGTAGACAAGGGCGTTATCAGCCTCCAATTCCAAGTCGACCTTGCCTCCTCGTTTTCGAACCTGGATGGCGACGTTTTTCAGAACTTCCCGAAGCAAGTCATGCAAATTTAGGGTTTGCATGTGCAGCTGCATCTTTCCGGATTCCGCCAAACTTGCCTGCAACACATTCTCGACCAACAAGCCCAGCCGCTTGTTTTCCTCATAAATCAGGCCCACATAATAATTGAAGCTCTCAGCATCTTTCTGCATATCTGGATCTTTGAGCGCTTCCGAAGCCAGACCAATCGTACTGATAGGTGTTTTCAATTCGTGGGTGAGATTGTTCATGAGATCACGACGAATGCGGTCGATGCGTTTGTTTCTAGCGGCACCGGTTACGGCGGAGAAAACACCCCACGCCAAAATTGCAATCATCAATCCCGTAAGAGCGAATTGAGCCAGCATTTCATGCAATAAGTAGCGGTTCATTTTTGGAAAATGAATGCGCAGACTGAGGGCTTCAATGGCCGCTTTGTATGATGTATTCTCGAGAGCATCACGGAACTCATCATCCTCACTGCGCAGCTTTACCGGTTGACCGTACCGGTCAAAAATGGAGACGATGACAGGGATGTCAATTCCGTGTGCGGTGAGAATAACAGGGACTAAACTGTCAATTTTCAGCGCTTCGACCCTATTGAGCATGCGCGTTTCGGAGTTATCCAAGCTGGACCCCATGCCTGACGAGGACGTGACCAAATCGCTTTCTTTCGATTCCGAAATGGCTTCCAAATCTATTTGTAGCATGTCCGCAGAAGGGCGCGTGAGCAACTCGGAAATTTGATTGAGCGAATGCTGGACATTGTCATCAAAAATCTGTTGCCTCATCTTTACGGAAGAGCGCAGCCAGACCACTTGAACGGTACTCATGGTGACCAAGGCAAAAACCATGGCTCCTGCGAACCAAGGAAAAACAAATGGCTTTCTACTTCTCATAGTGTTCCCACAAAGTTACACGGACTCGCTCCTTCACCACCGACGGCTTGAAAAATGCAACAAGCCTTAACAGTTATCGTTGCCATGCCATGAAAGCACTGGATTGCAAAGACTTGCGTGGAATAAGGATTCAGATTATTTTGCACGGTAATCGTGTCCATGTGCCATGCCGAGGGCTTACATTTGATATTCGCTGAACTCCAAACCATGATCCCTGCTCAAACCGTCGATTTGGTGATGCAGACTGCCTTGATAGAAGAGGTGGTTGGGGATTACGTGGAACTTAAAAAATCAGGGAGTTCATTTCGGGGGTTAAGCCCGTTCACGAATGAGAAGACTCCGTCTTTTTACGTGTTGCCTGAAAAGGGGATTTTCAAATGTTTTTCCAGTGGGAAAGGAGGGAGTGTCGTGACTTTTTTGATGGAATTGGAAAAGCTAAGCTTTCCAGAGGCTATCAAACAATTGGCCCAGCGCTACGGGATTGAAATCGAGGAGCAAGAAATCACTCCTGAGCAGCATCAGGCCAGGACTGAGCGAGAGAGTTTGTTGGCTTTGAACGCATGGGCGCAAAAGTGGCTAACGGATCAAATGCTTGAAACGGATGAAGGGAAGGCCATTGCATTGTCGTATTTTGAGTCCAGAGGCTTTCGAAAACCTGTTTTGGACAAATTTAAAATTGGTTATTGCCCCGATTCCTGGGATTCAATGAGTCAGGCGGCACTGGATTCAGGCTATGAAAAGGATCGATTGTTGACGCTTGGACTCGTAAAAGAGACAGACGGAAAGCCATGGGACTTTTTCAAGGGCCGTGTGATGTTCCCAATCCGAGATGTGACCGGAAGAACCATTGCTTTCGGCGGCCGAACCTTGCGCAGCGATAAGAAAATCGCGAAATATTTTAACAGCCCCGAGAGCCCACTATATCACAAAGGAAAGGTGCTCTTTGGACTGCATTTGGCAAAGCCAGCAATCACCAAAGAAGACCGCGTATTGTTGGTGGAAGGCTATACGGATGTAATGGCCATGCACCAGGCGGGAATTGAAAATGTGGTGTCGTCGAGTGGAACAGCCTTGACAGTGGACCAGATCAAGTTGATTCGGCGCTACACCAAAAACGTAACTGTTTTATTTGATGGCGACGACGCGGGGATTCGAGCTTCTCTAAGAGGAACTGATTTGCTGCTTGCTGAAGGACTCAATGTCCAAGTGGTGCTGTTTCCGGACGGTGATGACCCGGACAGTTTCAGTAAAAAGGTACCTACGGAGACTTTGGTTCGTCACATTTCGGAGGAGGCCAAAGATTTTGTAGCCTTCAAATTGGAATTGTTGGCACGCGAGGCGGGGGATGATCCCGTGCTCAAATCAGAAATGATCCATAGCATCATTGAATCCATTGCAGCCATTCCTGATGGTATTCAGCAAGGGGTTTATTTAAAGCTTGCGGCAGAAGAGTTGTCCATGTCGGAGGAATTGCTGCAGCTTGAGCTTAGCAAAGTTCAACGAAAGCGACTGCTGGATCAGCAAAAAGCAGAAAAACGCGACGCCTTCCGTCAGCGGAAAGGGTTTGACGTGCGTTCTTCATCGCCCCCATCGTCCAACCTTCAAGTGCCGGCTGATTGGAGTGATGAAAAGGGTTTCGATGCGAATCAGGCCGAGACGATTGGACAAGACCCCACTCTTGCTCATCGAGATTTATTGGAAGCGGATTTGATTCGATTGCTACTGCTCTATGGCTCAGAATCGATTCACATTGAAGCCCCAGATTCCAATGAGGACGATACAAAGAATGAACCGAAAGAATCAACAGTGGTCTCATTTGCAGAGTTCGCAGCACATCATTTTGAAGGGCTCGACATAGCATTTAAAAATGCATCATGTCAGTCTATTTGGGCGGTGTTTGAAGCGGCTTTGGATTCGGGTAAATTACCGGAACTGGATACTTTCTTAAAGCATGAGGACCCGAAGCTTCAAGCGTTTGTTGCGGATGCCGTGGTGCAGAAGGATATAGTGAGTGAGCGTTGGGGAGAGGTTCACCAGATATATCCCGCTCGGGAAAAGGATCAACTGAAGAAGGCTTTGATGGATGCACTTCACCATTTGAAATTGAATCAAAACCGTTTGGAGAGTAGTGAAGTTCAATTGAAATTGGCGGCCCTATCAGAAGCCATCAATAATGGCGAAGAAACAGCAATTGCGGGCCTGCGTGACATGCTTGAACGCCGGAAAGCACTCGATGTGCAAAAGACAAAAATCGCGAGTTATTTCGGGGTTGCCATTTTACCATAATTCCGAATCAATGAAGGAAATTTTAAGTGCTGGATTTCAATTGGGAGAGCATCACTTTACGCTTGCGTCTGTGCTGCAGATCCTTGCGGTTTTGAGTGTCGCTCAAGTGATATTTTGGACGATCCGAGCGGCGATAAGAAGGATTTTCAAAAATTCTGGTATGGAGGAAGGCACCCGTTTCATGATCATGCGCTTGCTTCGTACAATTATTTATACGCTGGGGGCAATTATCGCATTGGAAACCGCAGGAGTCGACCTCCAGGCATTGTGGTTTGGCTCAGCAGCTCTTTTGGTGGGCGTGGGAATTGGCTTGCAAAACTTCTTCAATGATGTGGTTTCTGGTTTTGTCCTTTTATTTGAGGGAGGCGTTCGAGTCGGCGATGAGTTGGAGGTTGACGGGATGTTGGTGCGCGTGCAGCGAATCGACTTGCGTTCAACCCGAGTTATCACTCGGTATGGCAACTTGATTGTGATGCCCAATGGACTCATATCGGGTCAAACAGTTCGAAACTTCACGCAAGGTGAGACATCTACCATGTTGAGGGTTGATGTCAGCGTAGCGTATGGGACAGATTTAGAAAAGGTAAAATCTATCTTGTTAGATGTAGCAGAAAATGAGACAGGAGTAATTCGAAAAAATGAAGTCGCTGTTATTTTTACCGACTTCGGGGATTCGGGCCTAAAGTTTAGCGTTTTATTTTGGGTCGGAGAGCCTTGGCAGCGCATGTCTATCTCGAGCAATGTGCGATTCAAAATCAGCAAGGCGTTCGACTCGAACGGAATCACAGTTCCTTTTCCTCAGCGGGATTTGCATCTGCGGACGGGCTCAATCGAGCCTGTTCGTGAATAGCGTGCTTTACTGGCTGGCCGCCGGGGAATAACTGCTTGCTTTTCGGATGGCTTTGAGATGCAAGTTCAGTTCCGTTCGGTTTTGCCAACCTCTAGGCTTCCATGTGTTTTTGACCAAAGTAAATGCAATGTCTACGGGCATGTCTTGTTTGATATGTGGAGCCAACTCTCCCATATTCCAGCCAATAGCGTCGATGGTTGGGAAGTCCCCCTCGGGATCTTTCACCGTGATTTTCAGGTGACGCCCTTGGTTGCCAATGGTACGAGGCGGCCGAACACAAAGTACATTTTTCAAAATGAAAAGTGGCGTTGGGTTTCCCGGACCAAACGGCTCGAGTTGCTGCAACTCTTTCCAAGCCTCCAGTGATAGTTCATTGATTTGCACTTCGCGATCGCAACGCACAAAGGGTTTGGGAAGCACATCATTCAGTTGTGCTGCAATTGCCGAGTTGATTCGACTCTTAAATTCGGGCAGGTGTTCCAACTTTAGGTTTAGCCCAGCGGCCATGGTGTGTCCTCCAAATTGTTTCAGCAGATCCTTGCAGTCCTCGAGCGCTTTATGAATGTCGACGCCTTCGACAGATCTGGCACTGCCAATGAGTTCATCATTTTCCTCTGACAGCACTATGGAAGGTCGATAACGCTGCTCAATCATGCGACTGGCAACGATGCCCACGACACCCCGGTGCCAGTCCTTTCCGTGGACAATGTTCACGAAGGATTCCGCATTGCTTTGCTCGAGTTGTTTCAATGCATTCGCGGTGGTTTCTTCGTCCACTTGCCGCCTTTGATGATTCATTTCTTCAATTTCCCGCGCTACCTCAGCTGCGCGTGACTCCCGCTTTTCCATCAAAAGATCGACCACACGCTGCGCATGGTCCATTCGGCCAGCGGCGTTGATTCGAGGGCCTAAAGTGAAGCTGATGTCGCGAATGGTTTGCGGGGCTTGATGAATGTCAGCAGCGCGCAGCAGGGCCAATATTCCCGGACGTTGTCGTTTGCGAAGTTGCTTCAATCCCTGAGAGGCCATGATGCGGTTTTCACCCTGCAGTTCCACTAGATCTGCTGCAATGCTAATGGCGACGAGGTCAAGCTCTTCATAAATACCACTTTCAGGCAAGTCCATGAGGTGTGCAAGGGATTGGAGCAGTTTAAACGCGACTCCACAACCGGAGAGCTCTTTGAACGGATAAGGGCAATCGGATCGTTTGGGGTTCAAAATAGCAAAGGCTTGCGGCAGACTGCTTTCGGGCAAGTGGTGATCGCAAATGATTACATCTATTCCGCGATCTGCTGCATCCGCGAGCGGTTCAAAATCTTTTGTTCCGCAATCCAATGTGATCATCAAGGAAAAGCGATTTTCGGAGGCGTAGCGCACTCCCTCCAAGCTGACGCCATACCCCTCATTATACCGGTGTGGAATGTAGGTTTCGACTTGCCCGCCAACTCCCTCGAGGTAGCTAGCTACCATCGCAACGGAAGTGGTTCCATCTACATCATAATCGCCGTAAATCAAGATGCGCTCTTCATCTTCAATGGCCTGATGAAGCCGATTTACAGCCGGCAACATATCCTTCATGAGCATGGAGTGATGCATGGCGGATAATGCGGGGTTGAGAAACCCCAGCACTTCTTCGGGTTGTTTTAATCCACGCTGAATCAGAAGTGAAGCAACCAAAGGAGTGAGACCTGCGTTCTTCATAAGAAGCTCAACTTCCTCTCGGTTTGGCTGAGGTTTAACTACCCATGAACTATCATTCAATTGCTGAGCTGCGGTCATATACGAGTGGACGCTGTGCGCCGTTTTTTATCACTCCTTCTTCGCAGCTGCATCGATTCGATGGAAAAGGTCGGAGAGTAATTGTGTTCAACTTATCTTGCACTGCCTAAAGTAGGACAATGATCTTGCAAATGCTTAGTCAAAATCCATTTACCAAAATGAAAATTCAAAAGTTCACCCTTGCGTCTGCGTTAGTATTTATGCTTGCCGTTTTCAGCGGTTGCTTAAATGACGACAACTTGATTCCAGAAAACTGTTACGACGGAATTCTGAACAATGGCGAGGAATTGGTTGATTGTGGGGGGGCTATTTGTCCTGCTTGTGATCCTTGTGAAAATGGTCAGTATGATGCGCTACTCGGTGAGACCTGGGTTGATTGTGGAGGTGAGTGTGGACCCTGTGATCCAAGTTTTAATGGTGTTCAAGATCCAGGTGAGGCGGGCATTGATTGCGGTGGCGATACTGGGGTCGCTTGCGGCGAACTTTGTGGCGATGGATTATTGAATGGAAACGAACAAGCAGTGGATTGTGGTGGTCCGGATTGCGATCCTTGCCCAACATGTTGTGATGGTATGATGAATGGTGATGAGCTCGCAGTGGATTGCGGGGGTAACTATGAATCAAATATTTACATCGCTTGCGAAAACCCAAACATCATTTGTGGTCCGTGTCCAGACGGAGTAAACTGCGGAAACGGCCTCATGGACGGTGATGAATTGTACATCGATTGCGGGGGAGATTACTGCCCTGAGTGCGAAGCCATTCTGACGTGGAAGGCGAACGGCACGGCACTCCTTGCAGAGACTGGCTTGTCGGCAGAACTCGACGGTACGACCATTACCCTCTCTGGATTGACACTAGCGGGAGCTGGTTTGGCCTTGGTGATGGAAGTCCCATTGGCTGGATGGGTGGCTGGGGCGCAGGTTCAGTGCTCAGCAGCATCCGGCTCTTCTTGTTCTTATGCTGATCCTGCAGCAAATGCATTCAGCACGAATTTTGGTGGTGGAGTTACAGTCGATATTGCTTATGTCGATGCGGTCTCAGGTGGATTTGTTGTAGGCACCTTTATGGGTACACTCGTGGGAATGACAGGCGAGAGCATGAACATTGCACAAGGAGCATTTCAAATGCAAATCAACTGATGGGGCAAATATTCCCTCTATTCGTCTGAGCGAATGAGCTCAAACAAAGCGTCCAAGTTGGGCGCGAGCACCACTTCAATTCTTCGATTTCGTGCCTTTTCGTTTGGATCAAGGGGATGGTATTCACTGCGTCCCGCGGCCGTCAAAACGTCAGGAGATACACCGGAGGAATTCAATATTTCGATCACAGCGGTAGAGCGCAGTACGCTCAACTCCCAATTGTTCCTTGGAATAGTGGCAGAGCGCAATTGATCCGAGTCTGTGTGCCCTTCCACAATGATCTCTAGGTTTGACTGTTGACTGATAACTGCAGCCAAATCTTGGAGCGCTTGTTTTCCGTTGGCATTGATTGCTGTGCTGCCAGAAGGGAAAAGCAGTTGGGCTTCCAAACTCACGTAAACTTTCCCATCCCTCTGCTCCACAGATAAGCCCTTGTCAGCAAAGCCGAGTAGCGCTTGAGCTAGTTGGCTTCTTAATGCTTCGGCAGCAGCGTCACGAGCCGCTAACAAACCTTCAAGTTCGGCAATGCGCTGAGAACGTTCAGACAACTCTTTTTCGCGCACATCTAAATTGGAACGAAGCTCATTCAGTGCATCTTCTTGTTTTTGGAGCTCGCTTCGCGTTCTACTCAGGTCAGTAAGCAATGCTCTGTTTTCTTCATTAATGGCTGTCATTCGTGCCGAACTTTCTGAGGTAAGGACATCATTAAGTTCTTCAAGCCTTTCTATTTCATCAATGGACTGACGCAGTGCTCGTCCAATCCGCGTGGTGTCACTGGCTAGACTAAGCTGGCTCCTTTCCAAGACTTCGATTCTACCTGCCATCTCACGACGATCGATTTCTCCATCCTGCCCACCAAGTGTAAGCTTCTGATTCTCATTCTGAATTTTATCGAAATCAGACTGTAATTCGTCAAACTGCTTGAGCGTTACGCAGCCTGTGAAAAGAAAAAAACCAAAAAAGAGGGTCGAAGTTTGAAAAAGAGCTTTCATCTGAATTGTTACGGTTAGCCTCTAAACTTCGATGGTCTGGCCCATTCTTTATAACGGGGTTCAAGGGGTTTTAAAACAAGAAATGTTGATAAAGTGACATTTAAAGATTACATTTGATATTCTATTATTTGGACATGATATCTCATTTGCGGAACGCTGCCACTTGGTTTGACGAGACATTCGGTTGGTTTTTTACCAACGGAAATAAAGTAGAATACTAGCTCGTCACTCTCGTTTTATCCGCAAAGTTTGATGGTCTTTA
>DDEH01000047.1:0-5463 GCA_002336085.1 Flavobacteriales bacterium UBA1959
CGTTCCTGCCAATCCGTCTGCTCGTCATTGGCAGAATCGGATGAACTGTCATCATTTTGCTCGGCTTGATTCCCAGCGCTTTCATTGTTCTCGACGTTTTCGCCAGTTCGTGCGGCCTCATCTGCCGAGGTTGGCGACTCAACTCCCCCTGATTCAGAGGCATTAGCGGCAGTTTCCTCTGCCGCAGCTTGATTTGTTTCCATGTGATTCAATGCGTGATTTGCAACAGCAGGGACAAATCCAGTGCCAAAGCTATCGGAACAGACAACCTGTCAGTTCCTCTCCAAGATCGTTTCTATCAAAAATTGGATCAAAAGGACTTCACGTGCTGATCGATTTGACGATGCAAATCGAAACCCCGTAAATTCTTGGCCACAATGACTCCATTTTCATCGATTAGAAAACTCATTGGAATTGAATTGACACCGTACAGAGCAGCAGCCTCACTGTTCCAACGCTTCAAATCGGAAACATGCCATTTCCATTCGAGCTTATCTTTCTTGATTGCAGCTTCCCAGCGTGCCACATCACTATCGAGCGAAACGCTGTACACCTCAAAACCCTCGGCATTATTGAACTTTGCCTTCTTGTACTTTTTGTAGGCATTCACGACGTTTGGATTCTCTCGTCGACAAGGGCCGCACCACGATGCCCAGAAGTCAATCAGAACCAACTGACCGCGCAGATCACTGAGCTTCATGACCTTGCCCTTCGGGTTTTTCAATGAAATTTCCGGCGCCAAATCTCCGATACCCGTTCCCACACGAAGATCGTTGCCATGCACAGCCGTCGTTTGAGTCGCTACTGAAACATCCAAAGAGTTGGGGAATTGAATCGAAGAAGAAGCGGTTGGGTGAATGGAGAGCCAAGTCGCTGAAGCGATCAATGTTGCACCCAAAATTGTTTTCAAAATCATGGAGCAATTTACAACATCAATCCACCCGTTCGATTTGGGCACCAAGAGCCTTTAGACGCCCTTCGATGTCTTGATAGCCTCGGTCTATTTGACCGATATTGTGAATTACAGATTGTCCTTCAGCAGAGAGGGCAGCAATGAGTAGCGACACCCCTGCACGGATGTCAGGAGAAGTCATCGTTACGCCGCGAAGCGGACTTTTCCGATCCATGCCAATCACCGTAGCTCGGTGCGGGTCACATAAAATGATTTGCGCGCCCATGTCAATGAGCTTGTCAGTGAAGAAAAGTCGACTTTCAAACATCTTTTGATGCACCAACACACTTCCCTTTGCCTGTGTAGCAGTCACCAAAACAATGGATAATAAATCTGGTGTGAATCCGGGCCAAGGAGCATCGGACACGGTCAAAATAGAACCATCAATGAACGGCTCAATGGCATATGATTCTTGCGCGGGCACAAATATATCATCGCCGCGGCGCTCCAATTGAATGCCGAGCTTGCGGAACATTCGCGGGATAACCCCCAACTCATCATACGCCACATCTTTGATCGTAATCTCGCTTTTTGTCATGGCTGCCAGGCCGATGAAACTGCCAATTTCTATCATATCCGGCAAGCAACGGTGATCTGTTCCACCAAGTGAGTCTACTCCGTCAATTTCCAATAAATTGGAACCGATACCACTGATCTGGCCTCCCATCCTGTTGATCATTTTACAGAGCTGTTGCAGGTAGGGCTCACATGCAGCATTGTAAATCGTCGTCTTCCCTTTTGCTAGGCACGCGGCCATAACAATGTTTGCCGTGCCAGTGACGGACGCTTCATCCAGTAGCATGTAAGTCCCGCGCAGCCCATCCTTGGCAGTGGCCTCGAAAAAGGCCGATTTTGAATCATAATGGAATGTTGCGCCGAGGGTTTCAAACCCAATGAAATGGGTATCCATACGTCTGCGTCCGATCTTGTCACCTCCTGGCTTTGGGAGGGCAGCAGTTCCGAACCTTGCAAGCAACGGTCCCAAAATCATGGTCGATCCCCGAAGCGACCCCCCTTTTTGCCGAAACTCTTCAGTCTTAAAATATTCAAGATTTACGTCATCGGCTTGAAACCGGAAAGAACCAGGGGCCTTTTTCTGCGTTTTCACTCCCATTCCAGCGAGCAAATCAATGAGCTTGTTGACGTCAACAATGTCAGGCAAGTTGGAAATGGTTACCGGTTCTGGGGTAAGCAGCACAGCACAAAGAATTTGCAATGCTTCATTCTTGGCCCCCTGTGGGACAACCTCTCCGGACAATTGATGACCGCCTTGGATGATAAAACTGGACATGGCCCGATTGTTTAGCGATTAAATCGAAGTTTTGGCGCTAGAAAAAGCGCCAATGGAATAGCGTTGACTCCGCTTCTCCGACCATGACAAGAAACGGAGTACAACCTCGTTTAACCGGGAAGCTCTAAAAACTTTTCGACAGAAGAATTTTGAAGGAAACGTCTCTACTAAGATCGCTTCAACGACGCTTTTTCTTTCCGCGCCATCGGTCCATCGCATCACTTGTTTTTCGCTTGCTCTTCAGCACCTCGGCTGAGCTCACAAGTTCGACATCTTCCGCAAGAGTGAGGACTCCACCACTCATTTCTTTGAGTTGTTCCCTGATCAAACTATTCTCAACAGTCCCACGATTCCAAGTCAAATAATGACGCTTCATCAGATTTGCAATGGTGAGTACCAGAGCAGCCTTCTCCTCTCCTTCTTCGTATGCCTTGGCTTTCTCAATCAAATCACGGGTCATCTGCCCATAGTGTCCTAAACGAGACTGAGCATTGGGATAATTCAATCGCGCAGGAGCCTCAGAACGGCTCTCACGAGTTGGCTTTTCACCTGGGCAATCGACATCCAGATCATAATCGGCCATTAGAAATAGCTGGCCCCAAAGTTTCTTTTCGACTTCCTCCTTGTCGCCCTCTTGAGGCACCACAGATCTCATGACACTGACAATGGCAGTGGCGCATTTATTACGCTCATCCTTGTCCGCCAGGGATTTTAAATGCTCGACCATATCCTGAATGGTTCTTCCGTATTCAGGAATGACTAGGTCACTTCTTGTGCTGTTGTAGGTCATCTCTACCATAGCCACGAAGGTACACAATGCCCGTCATTTCTCTGCGATTTAGACTTCCAATGCAAAACGGCCCTGTTCTTCATTGATCACGGTGGTCGCTTTTCGTCGAAACTCGTTCCAGAATATGAAAAATTGGTCTTCCAGAACACACCACCCGTACTCTTCAGCAGCTACGAACATGTCCACGAGATTGGAAGGCACCCCAAGCCGCTGAGAAATCCGCATGTCCATGGACCGACACACCGCCTCCATTTCTATTCGCCTCCCATAACCGACCAGCCAATTGTGTGCAGACATCCCTTCAAAAAATCGCTGACTGCGCTGCGGCATCTCCTGTTTTCGTAATTCTAAACCCGACAGGGCCATTTCCGCATATGGCTCCAGTCCAATTAAATCTGGACAACAGCGGCTAAAATTTTTGGCGAGAAAATGATCATAGAGCAAATCCACTCCAACTGCCGAAAGACGGCCCAAATGTGGACGAAGTGCCGCTCGGGCTTCAGAAGCAATAGGGTGTCCATCGGCAAATTGATCGATCCAGCGATGAAAACGGATTCCGACGGCAATGGCTGGGGAATAATTCAACACCTGGTTCCCTTTGACAGAATCTCCAATGAAATTTCCCAAGCGCACATCGGAATCTGCACCGCCCAAAACCAGATGTGCCAGGTAATTCATGCTGCAAACATCGCCTACGGAGCGGAACGAAAAGAAATTTTCGAGTGAATGCTTTGCCCATGCGCATGAGTTCCGTAAATTTGCAACCCACTTCACGGCGGAAGCGTCGGAATGGAAAAGCGAGAATAGCTCAGTGGTAGAGCACAACCTTGCCAAGGTTGGGGTCGCGAGTTCGAATCTCGTTTCTCGCTCATACATAAAAGCCTCCCTCATCGGAGGCTTTTTTGTTCGCAACTGTCCTTACTAAATCACCGTGCTATTTAAGGCACCCAAAAAACTGACTGATGAAAGGCAAAATAACAACTGACAAGGGAACCATGACCGTTGAGTTCTTCGAAGCAGACGCTCCAAAAACCGTCGCGAATTTCGTTAAACTTGCCAACGACGGTTTTTATAATGGCTTAAAATTCCATCGCGTAATTCCAGGCTTTGTTGCTCAAGGCGGATGCCCACAGGGCATCGGAAGCGGCGGACCAGGCTACAACATTGACTGCGAATTGGATGGAGAAAACCAACACCACGATTTGGGAGTTTTGTCCATGGCCCATGCCGGACGCAATACGGGAGGTTCTCAGTTCTTTTTGGTTCATAGCAGAGAAGCCACAGCTCATTTGGACCGCCAGCATACGTGCTTTGGAAAAGTCACTGAAGGAATTGATGTGGTCACCAAAGTCATGCAAGGCGATACTTTTTCTGTTGAAATCATCGATTGAATATTTGAACTGAGAGCAACGTTTGGCTGCAACACGTTTAGCTTATATCTATGTGTGTGTTTTTTTTGATAGATTTATTTTTAATCAAAACAAATCATGAGTCATGCATAGTACTCATTTAGCAGTGTTTTTTTATTTTGATTCTGTCGCTTTCGAGCTGTGTGATGCAAAAGCGAAATTTGATGAAAGGTTGGCACGTTGAAAATGGTCTCCTTCAACCATTCTCATTGAGCGATGAAAGCACTCCGAATGCAGCCTTTGAAAATGTGCAAGTTGAACATGGCGCGAGTGATTTTAATCTCTGCGTGACGCAAACTGCTCGACGGAGACAAACCCAATCACGAATCTTCAGCTTTCGAATCAATCCAAATACCAACGGTGACTAAAAGTAACGATCCCGTAGGACCAAAATGCTGCGTCGTATAAGAAATCAGTGTCAAAGTATTCGTCTAATAGAGCGCTGCCTACTTCAAGGGAAATATTCCACTCCCCGCAAAGCAAATTTTCGCGACTCTTACCTCTCCTTTGCAGACGCCTCAACGTTCTCTCGCTTACGTTATTCTCACAACGCGGATTTAAAAAACCAAACTGGACATAACCATGAAGAGGCCACACCCGAACTCCATAACTAAAAGTTCTGTATGTGTCGGGGTTTCGCCAACCCTGACCAACTTTCAAAGTAACCAAAGACGGAACCGCCAATCCGAATTGTCTGTCAATAAAGCGATTTTCCGATTGAAAAGTTCGCTTGCCCCACAACAAAGACAATCCCGGAGAACCACCAGTTTCATCATTTACAGAAAAACCCACATTCGACTCAAAGTAAGTCTCTGATTCTTGCGACCAGGATAAGGTCGAAGCAAACAGACAACACCAAATGAGTAAGGTATACCTGGCATGTTTCTTCATAATACTAAATAAAGAAAGTCCAAGCAGAAAACCACGCTGAAAGTCTCGTAAATTTTGAATATGTGCAAAACCAAAAACGGGAGACCGCATCGCTGCAATCTCCCGCTTGGTACCCGGAGCGGGACAGTTC
>DDEH01000047.1:5804-6755 GCA_002336085.1 Flavobacteriales bacterium UBA1959
TTCGCTAACCTCGATGAATTCAAGGCTTTGAAGGAATCCCTCAAAAGAGAGGGTATTGTCGATGAAACGTGGGGAACGCTTGTGATACCGCGTCGAGGCGCCTCATCTACCCTCCCTTACCGTCCTTAAACCATACTAGTTAGAAGTAGAATGGCGAATACGACAGGGAAGAAATTCGGGGGAAGAGAGAAAGGAACTCCCAACAAACTGACGAAAGAATTGCGGGCGGCTCTCAAGGATGTTCTGTATGATGAGATTGAACAGATCCCTCATCGATTGGATGAGTTGGAGGCCAAGGATCGATTGGAGCTATTGGTCAAGTTGATGCCGTATGTCTTCCCGAAGGTGCAGTCGGTGTCTCAGTCGTTGGATGAGCCGATGAGTTGGTAGATTAAGAGCGGCAGGGAACATCAAGGGGGTTCTTGAATCACCTGGATACATCCGTCAATTCATCCTTACACCGTTCATCAACCGCCTCAAAATCGGCCCATGAACGACATCAAAACCATCGAAGAACGGGAGTGTGCCACGAACGATTGAAGGGCGTTGTAACGGCCTTAAAACGGCTCGAGGAAAGGACAAAGAATCAAAGGGTCAAGCCCCTCGCACAAGCCCGCATTTTTAATCCGGAAGCCATTTTCCATTTAGATAATTCATGATATTTTGATCCTCCCCTGATGTGAGATCAGTATTGAAAATCATCAATTCAGCAACGTTGATGTCTATTTTTATGTTGTTTTCTTCAGCAGTTCCGTCATCCTTTAAAGCATCATCACCAAGTTGCAATCTACTGGACAGAATATGGTAGTCATCTAAACTCGCACCTATTTTACTTGCAATTAAAAAGGAGTTTCTGTGAAGACTTATCGTGCCATCATTAAATTCAAATTTGTAAATAGCCGCTTGATTCACCTGTTTGGAATTTGCCGTATTCACGTAATATCCATTCCA
>DDEH01000046.1 GCA_002336085.1 Flavobacteriales bacterium UBA1959
TCTTGCATAACCCTTGTCTCACCGAGCGTAGCAAGCATTGCGGTAAGCGGGTCTGATTACGAAGTCGAGGACATCGACTACGCCCTTCCATATCCCTTCAATCAAGGGGCCGTAGCTATCAATACAGGAGATGACGATGCCTATGCGACCAATGTTCCGATTGGCTTTACGTTCAATTTCTATGGCAACGATTACACGCAATGTCGAATTTCCCCAAATGGCTGGATTTCATTTGATTTGGGAGAGAATGCGCCATACAATCCTCCCGGAAACATTCCAGGAGGGAATATGCCGTTGAACAGTGTAATGGCGGTTTACAGTGATTTAAATCCTTCTTATTGCGGGAATGTGCGATACGAAACATATGGAATTGCCCCTTGCCGAGAGTTTGTGGTTTCGTACAACGCGGTTTGTCAGTATGCTTGCTCTGACAATGAAGTGAGCGCTGAGATTGTTCTTTACGAAGGAAGCGATGCCATTGAAGTTTACATCGGGAATCGACCGGAATGCCAAGGGACGTGGTCAAACAATGCACAAGCCTCAGTTGGAATACAGAATGCAACGGGTTCACAAGGGGTGTCCCCGGAGGGATTCAATACAGGCAATTGGTCAGCAAGCAATGAGGCTTGGCGTTTTGCCTCGAGCGAAGTGGTAGAAGGCACTACCATCTGGTATGAAGCAGACACCTTCTTAGGCATTGGAGACTTACTCGATTTTTGTAGTGCCCAATCGACCACTGTGACCGGATGGTTTTCTCAACTTCCCGTGGGTGAATTTTGCTCTGAATTGAATGTGACGGTTTCTTCTGCCGGCGGATCGATCAACAACAATCAAATCGAATGGGCCATTTTGTCAGAGAACGGAGCTACGGTGCTCGCCGATGACGCTCCCTTTTCAGGGTCAGTTTGCTTACAAAATGGATGTTATGTATTACAGATGTATGACTCAGGCGGCAACGGTTGGGGCTCGTCTGAATTGACGATAACCGACACATCGGGCAATGAGCTTGGTGTTTACACACTAGCGGACGGAGAGACTGGAACTGAAACATTTTGCATCGAACTTTACGACGGTCCTGAACCTGTTCTGGAGGATTATATCCAGGTGGTTTCCGATGATCTTTTTGTGACTGCAGTGAGTGATGCAAATGCCGGTTTTGATTGGGAAACACCGATTTGTAGTGGCGACGATCCTTTTGCGCTAACGCCGCTAGAAGGCTCGGGCCAGTGGGAGGTAAATTGCGATGGTTGTTTCGATGAAGAGACCCTGACGATCGATCCAGGCATTGCTGGAGGTGGCTGGCTGGAGGTTACTCACGTTCTCAACGGATCGTGCTTTGCCGATGTCGAAGCCACTGAAATCTTTATAAGTGCAACGCCAGAACCCCAGTTTACGGCTTCAGCAGAAGCATTGTGCAACGATGAAATTTTCGACTTCAATGCGACACCTCCATTCGGAACGTGGACAGCGAGTTGCGGCGATTGCATCATTGCAAATACGGGAATGTTTTTTGCCGATGTTGCTGAGGATGGTTTGAATACAATCACTTTCACCACACTTGGAATCTGTCCGGGCATATCTACCCTTGATGTTGGAGTTTCAGAATTGTTGGTTGGTAGCATTTCCGGACCTTCGATCTTGTGTGAGGATGATAGCGCCATTTACGAGGCAGACGTGCCGGGTTATTGGAGTTCGGACTGCCAAGGGTGTATTGATTCCCTCTCGGGTATTTTTGATGCTCAAGGAATGGATGCAAATACCTATTCCGTGATTTTCACTCCTAATTCGTATTGTCCTATTGGTGATGAGATTCAAGTTTCGGTGAATCAGAGTGTGGCCATAGGCGCTTCCAATGTGCCCGCGAGCATCTGTGAAACATCGGTGGATTTTCAGTTGAATGTAAACGTGGAAGGTGGCACTTGGTCCGCTGATTGTGCGGGTTGTCTGGATTCTTCGGGCATATTTACTGCGAGTGAAGCTCCATTTGGATTGCTTCCTCTTCAATACAGTATCGCCAATGGAGCTTGCACGGATACTGCTTATTGGCAAATCGATGTTCGGCCGGTCTTGGAAGGCACGTTTGATGCGATGGACCCAATTTGTGAGGGCAGCGAAGTGGATCTCGAATTTACGTTTGACTCTGATATTCCCGATGCATATGCCAACACTGCAAATGGTCAGTGGTCATCCGTCGATTGCCCGGAGTGTATTTTGAATCAAAATTCAGGATTGTTCTCTGGCAATGATTTGGGGACTGTTAATGTGACGTACACATTTGATCATCCATGCAGTGAATCAATCAATGGCAGTGTTCTGGTTTCACCCGCCGTGGATGCAACGGTCTTGCCTCTGCCTGAGCTGTGTGAATCTGGAACCATTGAGTCGCTCGAATCAGTGGAAGGTGGTGGAATATGGTCTTCCGATTGCAATGGCTGTCTTATTGGTAATTCTTTCGACCCTTCAATCGGTGCCGGTGTTTATGAGGTGATTTATACCATTGATGATGTTTGCACTGATGAAGAGGCCATAGATGTTGTCGTCATTCCTCAGCGTGACGCTGCGATTAATTTGCCTGATTGGGTTTGCCTTGCTCTTGAGGGTTTGCAGCCTGGCGTGGCATGGCCTGGAGGAGTTTGGAGTGCTAATTGCGATGGATGCGTCTCGGAAACGGGAAGCATTGACCTGATGGAGGCTGGTGTCGGAGTCCTCGAGATAACGCATGTGCTCGAGGGGTTGTGCGGAGATTCGTCTATGTTTCCTTTGGACGTAGTAGGCTGCGATATTGAAGCCGTTAATGTGTTCTCTCCTAATGGAGATGACTTCAATGATGAATTAGAATTCAAGTATTTACAATCATTTCCAGGAAATCAATTGACCATTTTTGATCGCTGGGGAGGATTGGTTTATGAGCGATTTAACTATGGAAACAACTGGCGAGCTGAAGGCGTCGCTGAAGGGACATATTATTACATTTTGGCAGTACCAGGCAAGGAGACGTTGCGGGGTTCTTTCATGCTGCTGCGCTAATCATTTGGAGCATATTCGATGGATAAATGCTTGCGACGGCTACGCCGTCAGTCGTTGAATGTAAACTGCAATTCAAGCGAAAAATGATTGCATTGTAGTTTGATCAATCTGTGCTTCGTCAAAAAAAGTCAAAAGCGATGCCAAGGTGTCAAAAGTCAAAAACGCGGCTCAAGTTGAATCCAAAAAACAATGCCCCATCTAGCCAACGTCCATTTGTTTCAGTGAGAAAAGCCCGCTCAAACATTCCCCGTGAATTGGTGATATGCAGTTGAAAAACGTGACCGCCGGTCTCTATGTCTACACCAATTGATAGACTGTTCTGTGCACCATCGGGCAAACCATCGATCAGGAAATGGTATTCGCTGTTCAAACTCAGACGGGCGGCCAATTTATAGCGAGCGCCAACGCCAAGAGTCCATTGGTCGTGGGCGTCACTGCTGAAGCCAACCAAATTGCGGTGCGTAAAGGATGGCACTACGGCAAGGCTAAACTTTTCAGTCCATTTTCGGGTGATAATGGCTTGGTATGTGTAGCTCAATCGGTTAGCAAAAGTGCGATTCACCTGACTTTCGGCGAAAGTGGAATCGCCTCGAGCCATCCCCACGGCATAAAGTGTAACTCCGATTGGAATGCTGTTGTCAGATTGTTGCTCCAATGCCTTCCATTTGAGAGAGCTCTCGAATGTTTTTTGAAATGTGCTTCGGCCAACTCCAATGGACAGCCGCTCGGTCAGACCATAGTCTAGTGCCATTCGCATGCTCGCATTGTCCAGTCCCCAAAGAGAATAGGCGCCCTCATTGATTTGGCCAAAACGATGCGCAATAACGAAGTGCATTACATCCTTTCCAGGAGTCTCATTGCTTTGTACGTTAATGATACGCGTGTCCTTGAATGTGGCGTAAACGGGATGTGCAGCGGGTTCATCAGCTCCCAATTCATCCAAAAGGCTTTGCGCTCGGACGTATGATCCCTGCACGAGTACCATCCCAGTCAAAGCGAGCAAGATGATTCTGTACGTTTTAAAATTGCTGCAACTCATCGGGGCAGTAAGTTTAAATCAACTGTGACTGAAATCTCCTCTGCAATTTTATCTCGGACCATTTTTGGAATGGGTATCTCATGATCAGCAGTTGCAATGACGAATGCCGATTGGATTTTCCATCCGTCTTTATCCCGCATGATTTTTGAGGATATTTCTCGATTTTTTTCGATACCGTGGACGGTCAATTTGCCTGATGCGATCACATCGTGCCAAGTCCCAGATTCGAAATTTGGATCCCAATTTGCAATTGTACCTTCAAATGTCCCATTCGGGAATTGGGTGGATTCTAAGTAATTTTCATTAAAATGCTCTTCCATTAGCGCCTTCTCGAATCGGAATCCCAAAATTGGAACGCGAAAAGCGAACCGTCCGTCCGCCGCAAGAAGTCCAGATGCCATCTCATTCTGGGCTTCAATATCTTCAACGAAGGTGGCTGAAAAGAATTCTACATTTCCATTTCGAGTCATCCATTGTTGGCCAAAGCAAATAGAACAAAGGGATAAGGCGAGTGCAAAAAAAGTCGGTTTCATCATTTTATTGGAATTCGGGGGCTCCTAGGCTTGCCCATTTTTCTATAAGAGCGGCATCGCAGGAACCAAAGCTTCCATTTGGAGGCATTGCAAGTGGGTCTGTTGCTGGCAGACTTATGCGGTAAAGAACATCACCAGATAGCGTCGCATCCATCGCTGATTCGAAGTCATCTAAGGCAAGTCCAGCTTCTGGAAATGTTCCTCCATGACAGCCCGCACAATGCGCGTTAAAAACGCTGGCCACTGAGGCGTTATAAGCGGCTGAGCGCTCAGAACAAGGGTCTTCTACATCGTACTGACAACCGCCGAACAAGCTCGATAATGCGCAAAGCAAAACCAACAAAGGGAGGCTTTTTTGGGATCGAGTAACGATGGTCATAGCGTTCAGGTTTGTGTTATTTGGTTTTATCTAGGTAATCAAAAACCAGTCGTATCCTCATGCAATTTAGTAGAATAACCTGTTTCTAGCGAAAGATGTTGCTTTCAGTGTGCGATATTTGCTAGGAACAGAACAATAGCAATGGGAAGAGCATTCGAATTTCGAAAAGCGCGCAAGTTTAAGCGATGGGCTGCCATGTCTAAAATTTTCGCTAGGCTGAACAAGGACATCATAATCGCCATTCGAGAAGGCAATGGAGTTGACCCTGATATGAATCCGAGGTTGCGCGCTGTCCTTCAAAATTGCCGTGCGGCAAACATGCCAAAGGACAATGTAGAGCGTGCAATAAAGAAGGCGACGGACAAAGATACGAGCGATTTTAAGGAGGTGAATTTCGAAGGGTATGCTCCTCACGGCATTGCAGTATTTGTTGAGACAGCTACGGACAATAACAATCGTACAGTAGCCAATGTCCGAAGTCATTTTAATAAGGGAAATGGCAATCTAAGCACGTCCGGCAGTGTGGAGTTTATGTTTGACCATGTCTGCTTTTTTAAGCTGAAATCTGAAGGGTTGGACCACGAGGAACTGGAACTGGAACTCATCGATTTTGGAGCGGAAGAAATTGAAATGGATGAGGACGCTTTCATTGTAACAGGAAGCTTTGAATCCTTTGGTTCTTTGCAGAAAAAGTTAGAAGATGATGGTGCGGAAATCATAGAATCTGGATTGGAGCGCGTACCTAATATCACGAAGGAATTAGACATAGAGGCCACAGCAGAGGTAGAGAAATTGATTGAACGTTTGGAAGAGGACGATGATGTGCAACAAGTCTTTCATACAATGAGTTCTTCGACCCCTCCTGAGGGCTGAGTGGTCATTGTCTGATCTCGCGTGACTCTTGCACGCCGATGAAGTACCTTCGCGCCATGGAAAGTAAACGGGTGGACGCTGACGGTACGCTGTTGGAATTCTTGATGGATAATGCGGGTTATTCAACTCGTACTCGGGCTCGAACGGCTGTAAAGTCAGGAGCTATCGCTGTGGACGGCAATCTTGTTCGTATTCCTTCTTCAGAAGTAAAGGCAGGTGCAGTGGTGACATGGAAGTCATTGAGCCGACAAAGTGGCCCCAAGGATTTTGATCTTGGCGGCAGTTCATCTTCATCCAAGGCCAAGAAGGAAAAGGAAGAAAAGCCGCCGTATGAGGTGGTTTATGAAGACGATTATTTGCTTGCCTATGTCAAGCCGGCAGGTATGGTATTTGCTTCGCCTAAGCCGCAAGTAAAGACGAGCTACACCCGCATGAAGGAATGGATTGAAGCAAATCGCTCTAACCTTAATGCGGTTCAATTTGTTAATCGAATTGAAAAGGAGTCATCAGGCATTTGTCTGATTGCAAAGGATCTGCGTTGGCGCAAGCACCTCCAAGACAATTGGGATCAATTTACAAAGCGCATGTATGTGGTTGTGCAAGGGCACTTGCCTGCAGATGACGTTTTGTTTTGCTATTCCAAAGACGACGATGGGAAGCGAAATCAAAAATTCGAATACGAATACCGAACAATGAGAGCTACCAGCGCTCATACCATGTTGAAAATGACCCTTGGCTTTGATCAAGTTCCCGTTCTTATGTCGGGCTTGCGAAGACTTGATTGCTACTTGCTGGGAAAGGGCAAAGAAGTGCCAGATCCAATGGGGCGTTCGGGTATGCACTTGTTCGGAGTTGACATTACAGGTCCTGATGGAGAAGAAGTCATCATTAAGTCACGAGTTCCACAGGAGTTTTTGAATTTAATGAAAGGAGGAAAGGGGCCAAAGGCTGTTCCAGCATGGAAGCGAGAGGTCCAACAAAATAAGGGCGAGGACGAAAAGTCACGGTCCAATCCACGGTCCAATCCACGGCCATCACGCGGCTGATACCTGGTTGTCGAAGTACCGAAAAAAGTAGGCAAATAAAAAGCGCATCCGTTTTTGAATGCGCTTTGAAAGTCTATTGTTTAAAGTTGAT
>DDEH01000043.1 GCA_002336085.1 Flavobacteriales bacterium UBA1959
GCAGCTGCTTTGCCTGTCTCATTTTCAAACTATGACCGAAGCAATGCGGTCGATCTCCTGCATTCCGATTTATTACTCTCAGGAAGTCCCACCTCATTCCAACGGTTATCCACTTTCTTCTCGAAATTAAATGAACCGAAACGAACGCCGTCTTTGCATGTGTTTCACTTTGGAGATTCTCAAATAGAAGGTGATCGTATTACAGGCGATCTTCGGTCAAAATGGCAGGCAACATGGGGTGGAGTTGGACCCGGATTCTTATCTCCCATGCAACCCATTCCTTCGTTGGCTATGAAGCAAAAATGGTCTGAAGGCTGGAAGCGATTTACCCGGTTTGGAAAAGTAGATACCACCATAAAACATACTCGGTATGGCATGATGGCCTCTTTTTCAATCTATAAAACCGCCGCAGATTCGAGCAATGAATGGATCGAATTCATGCCCCATCCGCGCAGCTATCTCAGCAACCGTGATTTTGATGAAATCCACCTCGCTCTTGGCCGAACAGCCCCCCATACGTCTGCCACCTTTCAACTCAACGGAGACACTATTGAAACCATTCAACTGGGCGCAGACTCAACGTCTTCGAATCACATCATTGTGCTACCAAAAGACGCAATTGATGCTACAAACTTTGAATCCCTCAGGCTCAGTTTTGACGGTGAATCTCCAGAAATAAATGCAGTTGGTCTCTACTCGCAATCTGGGATTGCAGTCCACAATGTGGCCATGAGAGGGAGCTCAGGGACTTTGTTCAGACAACTTGATCGTATGCAATTGAAATCGCAGCTCCAATCCGTTCGTACCGAATTGGTACTGCTACAATATGGCGGAAATGCCGTTCCATACCTGAAAGATTCCAGCGCCGTCGTGCGCTATGGCGGTTGGTTCGCATCGCAAATTCGCTTGTTTCAATCCCTGGTACCCGGAATCCCTGTCATTGTAATTGGCCCATCTGACATGTGTACAAAGGTTGGGACACGGATGCAAACCTATCCCATGCTCCCATACGTGAGGGATGTCCTCAAAGCTTCCACCGTACAAGAAGACGCCTTGTATTGGGATGTATTCGATGTCATGGGAGGTGCAGGTGCTATGGCCGCTTGGGTTGCATCGACACCTTCGCTTGCTAGCAGCGACCACATTCACTTCACTCCCAAAGGTGCCCGAGAAATCGCAAGTCTTTTCAACCAAAGTATTCAGACTGAATGGGCGCTTTGGCAAGCTTGGCAGGCCGATCAAACGATCGCTACAGAATGATGCTGATACCAACGGGAAAAATAAGAATCGGATTTTTGTTGCTGCTGGGAGTGGCTACTGGAAGGCTTAGCGGTCAATCAGAAATTAATCTCCAAAAAAACGATGCAGCCTTCAATCGGCTCTGGCTTTCGATGGATTCAATTGAACATAATCAGAATGCTGAGCTATCGATTCTTTATCTCGGGGGATCACACGTTCAAGCTGGCTGGATTGGCCATTATATGCGTGGAGCACTTATGAAATGGAGTCCCGCAACAGAATGGACAAAAGGCTTAATGCTACCTTACAGACTCGCCCAAACCAATACTCCGACCCACTTTCGCACCGAAATGGAAGGGCATTGGGACGGATTGACTTGCGCGCAATCACGCTGGTTGATTGAAGCTTTCAACGACATGGACATTGTCGGGTCAGGAATCCAAGTCCAAACCACCTCCGCCGAAGCCTCCATTCAGCACGTGTCCTACCTTCCGGACTCCACAAAATTCCATTCAACTGCATTTGATGTTTGGACAAACGCGGATCGAGATGAAGTGTATTGGAACGGCCATGAAGAAGTGCTGCAAATGAGGGAATTGGAAACAGGAAATGGCTGGCGAATTCAACTGGCAGAACCCACAGACACATTTCGACTGGCTTTTCGAACAGCGCCTGATCGGATCGGCTCCATCACTTACGCAGGTGCCTATGCACACGGCTTGAAAACAATGCCAAAGCTGGTCTTCAATGAATGGGGCCACAATGGGCTCCATATCGAAGACTTGGAGCGCTGCACTGCATTCGAACATTGCCTCTTGCGCATGCAGCCTGACCTAATTATCATGGGGATAGGTTTGAATGACGCTATCGATCAACAAGGCTTCAATCTCAGGGAATTCAGTACGACTTACACCCAATCAATTAAAGAAATAAAGGCCACCTTGCCCGATGCAGCAATCCTATTTTTGAGCAACACAAATGTGCATTTCGCCCGTCAATCAACGATCCAGAATTCAGAGGAGATAAGTGCATTCTTGAGCACATTCGCCCGAAAATCAGGAAACGGGTTTTTCGATTTAGGTGTTGCAACAGGTGGAAATGAGAATACGGAAACGTGGATGGCAAATGGATGGACAAAAACAGATGGTATTCATTTCTCCCAAAGTGGGTACCACCAAATCGCACAAATCATTTTTGATGCCGTCCTCTCGTCCTACCACGGTGCATCACTAAAACCTATAAGCGATTGATCATGGAGGTCATCAATTTGCTACCCAATAGTGCATTCACCTTCCTCTCTCCCGAGTTTTGGGGATTCCTTGGGCTGGTTCTTTTAGGACTTTGGGCAAGCGAGCGAAAACTGCGCCTGCGCAACGCATTCTTATTTTTGGTCAGCCTGTTGTTCTATTGGAAAACAAACGGCTGGTTTGTGCTCTTGCTCGTCACTTCCACTGCCGTGGATTGGGGCATCGGATGGAGAATTTATCGCACGGAAGGCTTCCAAAGAAAACTTTGGCTCGCAGCCAGCATAGCCGCCAATTTAGGGATGCTGGGATTTTTCAAATACGCCTATTTCTTTGCCGATGCGCTCAACCCTTTACTCGGCACCCATTGGAACCCCCACCTGGCCCTTGGACAGTGGTCCAATGCGCACTTGGGCACCACATTTCGTGTGGATCAAATTCTATTACCCATTGGGATTTCCTTCTACACATTCCAAACACTTTCGTATTCAATCGATGTATACCGAAGGCAAATTGAGCCCTGTCGAAGTGCACTCGATTTCGGATTCTTCGTGAGCTTCTTTCCGCAACTGGTTGCAGGACCTATCGTTCGGGCCAAGGACTTTCTTCCGCAATTGCATCGCCCCTACTCATTAACCCGACCCGAATTTGGGATGGCTCTTTTTTGGATTCTAAACGGGCTTATCAAAAAAATTTGGTTGGCAGATTACTTGGCTGTGAATCTGGTCGATCGCGTTTTTTCCAACCCAGGAAGCTATAGCGGATTCGAAAATGTACTGGGTCTGTATGCGTATAGCCTGCAGGTCTATGCTGATTTTAGTGGGTATACGGACATGGCCATTGGCATCGCATTGTTGATGGGTTTCCAACTGCCGTTGAACTTCAAATCACCATACAAAGCAAGGAATCTTGGTGAATTCTGGCAACGGTGGCACATCAGTTTATCGAGCTGGCTGAAGGATTACCTCTACATACCCATGGGAGGAAATCGCAACGCCAGTCTTTTCACCGCCATCAGCTTGGGAAGCTTCATGGTCTTTTTTCTTCTGATGCTCCCAAGCACAGGGCTACGGCTCGTTGCTATGGGGTGTTTTCTTCTTATCGGTGCAAGTTTGCTGGCGTTTTCGGGATTGAGGCGGAAATTCAGCACCAATATCAACCTGATGATGACCATGTTAATCGGTGGATTGTGGCATGGTGCAAGTTGGAATTTCGTTCTTTGGGGTGCCTTAAATGGCATGGGGCTGATTGTCTACAAAGCGTGGCGGAAGATCAGTCCATGGGAGGATCGAGATCACTGGTGGAAGCATGCCATAGGGATGATCCTTACGTTTCACTTTATCTCAGCTACTCGGATATGGTTCCGGTCGGGAAGCCAAGTGGACTGGAATGATCTCAGTGCACCTCATAAACTTTGGGAAGAATGGTTTACCGCCAACACGATGGTGACTCAAATCACACAACGATTTTGGGACAGTCCATTCATTGATATCTTAGAGGGCAATAGAAACACCCTGCTGTTGATGTGCGCTGGAATGGCAATTCATTTGATACCAGAGAAATGGAAACATGCATACCGAGATAGCTTTTCAAATTCCCCAAGAATCGTTCTATTGGGGGCAACACTGGTCGGCATTGGGCTGGCCTACCTCGGAATGAGTTCAGGGCTCCAGCCCTTCATCTACTTTCAGTTTTAATCAGAAACCGGTTGCTTATTGGCAATTGGTTTATTCAACCACCTCAATCTCTTGGTAGGCGCTGCAGCTTGCAGAGTTAGCGCATGAGGTTAAAATAACAGCTATAGACAGCATGCCCATGGTGAAAACGAGTACTTGTTGTAAACGCACGTGGTTGATCTTTTCTGAAAACATGTCAATTCTATTACGTATCTCTTAACGAGAAGTTTCCAAACTTAGTACTTCTTTTTGAAATCATCTAAAAAAACCAATCACTTCGATGGACACAAATCAAACTTCTGGGCCAAGTCGTTCACTCAAAGTACTTTACGGAATGTCTGCGATTGTTCAAATAATCGTCATCCTGGAGTTCTTACTTTCTCCAAATGAGTCTGATTTCTTGACGGACTTTTTTCAGTTTATCGACCAGCGACGCAGTGGACTATTATTGGCACAACTCTTTGCATGTGGTGTTCTTTTTGTTGATGCCGTGTTGCGATTTGATTCTTTGAAATTTCGTTGGGCACATTGCCTTGGCATTGCCTTTTTTGCTTGCAATTGGATGTTTCAGATGTTTGTGCACTTTCTCTCGAGTTCCTACCTCACTTGATTGGCTTCAGTCCTGTTGGTATTGATAATCTGAATCATCGAGACGCTCTGGAATAGAACGAAACAACTCAAACCGCTGTTGAATAAAGCGTATGAATTCATATTGCGTCCATTCCTGCAAGAGCTCATCGCCAGGATCACTGAATGCGATAAACGCGTCAAATTCATGAGGCTCAAGCAGAATTATTTCATAATTGACATATTTGACGAAAAGCTCACGAAGCAAATCATGCCTTAAGTCTCGATTTTCATACTGCGCTACGAGTCGTTTGCTTCGTTCCTCGCGATTCAACATTTGATACAAAAAAGTAATCGGACTGCTCAATGCATCAACAGAAGTAAGACGGAAGTCCTCTTCGTCGTATCCAAGGGATTCGATATCCCGTAGGATTTCGCGCAAATCGCGGGGAGCCACCACTTCAGCTGTACCAATCTCTACTGATAGGCGATGCAAGCGAATTTCCCACTGCCACTGCCTTCCGCTGGAAGGCGCTATGCGTTCGCGGGTATGAAATCCAATGGATCCAAATGCAATTGTATCACCAGGACAAACAGCGAGTAAAAACTGGCCCTTCTGGTCCACAAATTGTCCCCCTCCCTGCAAACCACGGTTCACCACCATGGCTGCTGGGATCATTCGACCAGCTTCATCGACCACCGACCCTGTAATAAACATCAAGCTATCGCATCGATCGCTCATCCCAACCTGCCCTATCGCTCCAGCCATGACCGCAAAGGACAAAATGGAAGCCATCGTTCGTAAAAAAGGTGACAACATGGCTGCAAGATAGGACGGTTCGCTAGTTAACTTCGTAACATGGACGATCATCCGTCAGCAAAAAACCGTTCCAAATCCGCCGCCCAAAAGGCAGCAAAAGATCGCATTGTGCAGGCAAAAAGCCAGTCCAGAGATGCGCATACTTGGGCGGAAGAAATCAAAAATGGCAACCGTGTTGCACTCAGCAGAGCCATTACGCTGACGGAAAGCAACAATTATGAAGACCAAGCACTGCTCGATCAGATCTTGCAAACCATTTCAATTGAAAAAGGGAATGAGCTATCGTTAAGGATTGGAATAACAGGTGTTCCCGGCGTGGGGAAAAGCACATTTATTGAGAGCTACGGACTCTTACTCGCCAAACTAGGCCATCGCATTGCTGTGCTCGCCGTAGACCCGAGTAGTGAAAAAACTGGAGGCAGCATCTTAGGGGATAAAACACGGATGGAGAAGTTGGCCAAGGACCGGCATGCCTTTATTCGTCCCAGTCCCACGGCATCTGCCTTGGGTGGTATCGCTCGTGGCACCCATGAAGCCATCTTACTTTGCGAAGCTGCCGGTTTTGACCGTATTATCATTGAAACCGTCGGCGTTGGCCAGTCTGAAATCGCTGTGCGGCAATGCTCCGATGCTTTTATCTTGCTCATGCTGCCCGGAGGAGGTGATGAATTGCAAGGCATAAAGCGCGGCATCATGGAAATGGCAGATGTCTTACTAATCAATAAGTCGGATGGGAATGGAATAACACTGGCACGTGAAACGGCCGCACAATACATGCAGGCTCTGCATCTATTTCCACCCAACTCTGCTGGTCATGCGGTGGATGTTCAATTGATTAGCGCACTTGAAAACAATGGTGTGAAAGAGTTTGAGGAACACCTCTCCAGCCTTGTAAAACTGTGGAAATCCAACGGTGCATTTGACAATCAGCGAATGCAACAAGCGAAGAAACTTTATGAGCAGCACGTTCAGGACCTTTCGCTATTAAAACGCTGGAGTGATCCCGATGAGCAAAAGCGGTGGAATGACACTTTGGCCGCATTGGAAACAAAGCGAATCAATCCATTTTCAGCTGCACGAAATTGGATCTGGAAAAAGGGCACATGAGCTTTAGCCTTTTCGCCCTACAATTTGCCTTAACCCTTCTCTGTCTTGTGAGTGGAGCGCATCACCGCACTCCTAACCAAATGAGGACCAAACACCTCCTTTCATTCATTGAAAAACCTACATTGACCATAGCCAAATGGATCGATCCATGGGTGGCCCTATCACTTATTAGTTTGTGGGGAATTTCGATCGCGGCGCATGTTTTTGATGTAGCTGAAACTATAGCCCTGACGCTTTGGACAGTAGCAATGGTATGCCTTGCCTTGTCCGGATCAAACGTCTGGCTAAAGAGCATGCCCGATACGAATGAGGCCCCGGTTGAAGTGCAACGTCGATTGATACAGCTGCAACATCAACTTCAGAAACTTCATGAAAAAGAAGCGCTTGTTTTGCAATTGGAAAAAACGAATCAGTCGCAACAAATTCTGAATCGTTACGGCGAGCACTTCAAGCGCGTACTGATTACAATCGAAAATCACCTCATTTATGGCGAACATGAGCACGCAGAACAAGTAATTACAATCTTCTCGCGGCATCTGAGGCAACTATTGCACGAAGGTTCCACTCCATTTATCGCATTAAAAGATTCGATTGAACACATCAAAACGCATCTTGAAATGATGGCCCTACTGACAGGCAGTCGTTTTCTGTGCGATGTAGATGATGATATGCTGGATGAGGAAACAAGAAATCGCTGCACGGAAAGGTTTCAACTCAGCCCTTGGGTTGAGGAATGCATGTGGCCCTATTTTAGCCTTGCCGAGAGGAGTTTAAAAGAACTGAATCCGGTCACCCTGATGATTGATGCAGGAGAAGATGAAGTGAACCTCTCTTTTTGCGGGCAATTTTCAGATCAAGACAATGAACTTTTAGGACGCGATTTTCGCTTACTAGGAAGTTCAAATTTCTCCGCAGTTGGATCCCGCCAAAGTAAGGCCACCGAATGGGGCTGACCCGGCATCATTCCGCCTTATAGTCCTGAAAGGATATGAAGAATCGCATCTGCAGTGGGCAGTTGCTGTTGATTTCCGGTCTCCATGTGACGAACTGTCCAGGCTCCATTTGCGCGTTCATCCTCACCTGCCATTAACACATATGCCACTTGCAAATCTGCGGCATACTTCATCTGCTTCTTCAATTTCGCCGCTGTGGGGTAAGAGGACGCTCGAATGCCCGCCTTTCGCAAGGCGGAAGTCATCGCAACAACATTTCCAAGCGATTCTTCATCCATCGACAAGACCAAGGCTTGCGGACCCGTCACTGATTCAGCGGGGAACAATTGAAAATGCTCCAGTACGTCGTAAATTCTATCGGCGCCAAAGCTGATGCCTACACCGCTCATTCCCTCCCAACCAAATATTCCGGTGAGATCAGCATAACGACCACCGCCGCAGATGCTTCCCACAGGAGCATCTTTGACGCGAACCTCGAAGATGGCACCCGTATAATAATTCAATCCGCGAGCGAGCGTTGGCTCAAAACGAATGCAAGCTTCAGGAACGCCAGAATCAGCGGCCATTTTGATCAAGTCGACCACCTCTTTAAAGGCACGTTGCGCTTCTTCGTCTTCAGGCTTTAATAGCGCCTGCAGGCCTTCTAATCGCTGAGCCGAGTCCGTGTTCTCAAGCAATGCGAACAACTTCATCACCTGGGCGATTTGAGGTCCTGTCATTCCGCGTTCCGAAAGTTCCTTGCGCACGCCGTCGTTGCCAATCTTATCCCATTTGTCCAAGGCTACTGTCAAATCTGTGAATTGATGCTCAATGCCCCAAGCACGCGCTAGCCCATTGAGCAAACGACGATCGTTGAGAACGATTTGATAGCCGGGCACACCCAATCGGTGGAGCACCTCATGAAACAGTTGCACCAAGTCAAGTTCACACAGAATGCTGTCCGAGCCGATAATATCTGCATCGCATTGGGTGAACTCCTGATAGCGGCCTTTGCCAGGGCGATCGCCTCGCCAAACGGTTTGCATTTGGTATCGGCGAAATGGAAACGTGAGTTCATTGCGTTCCATCACAACAAAACGTGCAAATGGAACGGTCAAATCATACCGGAGTGCTTTTTTCGAGATACTTGGTAGAATCTTCCTCGAATCCTTGGCCTCTATGGCGGCAACATCTGCTTTCGCAAGAAAGTCTCCGTTGTTCAACAATTTAAATATCAACTGGTCTCCCTCCTCGCCATATTTCCCTGTCAAGGTTGACAAGGACTCCATTGCAGGAGTTTCAATCGGTTGAAAGCCATATCGTTCGAACGCATCACGCATGATGCCGAATATCCAATTGCGTCTGGCCATCACAACCGGCCCAAAATCACGCGTTCCTTTCGGTATTGAAGGTTTGCTCATGCCGTCGCGCTTAGCGTTTGTTTCGTCGTCGAAGCTGAATGAAGGCGACAATGGTCAAAATGGCCATGCCTAGAAATACGTATCGCATGCTGTTTGGTTTGTTTGATGGTGCTAAATTCGGGAATTGATGGAAACGAACGCAATTCAAAAGCAGCTTTCAGGTCACAACGGGGCCATTTACGATGTATGTTGGGATTATTTCCGGCAAGAATGGCTCACAGCAGGCGGTGACGGAGTAGTTGCGGCATGGAATGAATCCAACGGAAGAGCTTTGCTTCAATCAGAACATGCGTTCTTTTCCATTCAATGCATCGTTTCGGGTCCAATTGCGGGAACAGAAAAGGGGGAATTGATGATGTTCGATGCCCAAGGAACTCCGCGGAAAGTAGCCGCTCATGACCGAGGAATATTTGCACTAAGCCCCATTGGCCCCTCTCAATTTTATTGTGGTGGTGGAGATGCGAGAATAACACGCTGGGATTCTGAGACCTTGTGCGGCGAATGGCATTGGAAAAACGCGAGGAAAATCAGAACTATTGTCCCTTCTACGCAAGGAGTTTTAGTTGGGAGTTCTTCTGGAAAGGGATTGATTTTAAATAAATTGACAGCGTCCAATGACCTGAACAATGGATTGGAGATCAATGGCCATGAAGGCGGGCTGTATGCCGCCGTGTTCATGCCTATTAAGTCCGTTTGGCTCACAGGAGGACGAGACGGGCACCTGCGCGTGTGGTCAACCCTAGGAAAAGAATTGCTTGCAATACCCGCACACGAAGCCGCCATTTATCGCATCCTACTGCACGATGGTAAGATATACACCGCTAGCCGTGACAAAACAGTCAAGAGGTGGAACGCCGAAGATCTCGCTTTTGAATTCAAATGGGACCACACTAACGGAGGAGCTAAACGATCTGTAAATGCACTCGGTATTGGTGGAAATGAAAACAATTGGCTTTTGGCTGCTGGAGATGACCGATTGATTCGATTGATGCAATTGAATTCACAACCCTAATCACCACCCTATGGCTGCACTTCCGTGCTGGACAAACCATGCATTGGCTTTGCTAAAAGGCTTCGACCCAAAGAAATCTCGGTAGGCTGATAATGGGCTGGGATGCGAAGCCTGCAGAACAAGGTGATGCGGTTGGCAGACCAAGGAGGCTTTCTTTTGTGCTTCTTTTCCCCATAAAATGAAAACTATCGGTTGAGGTTGCTGGCAAATTACTTTGAATACACCCGATGTGAATGCCTGCCATCCCAAGTTGCGATGGGATCCCGCATCTCCTTCGCGGACCGTCAAGACATCATTGAGCAACAAAACACCTTGGTCCACCCAATGATCCAAAGCTCCCTGCCCCATCCCTGACGAACTCAATGGCCATGGGCGTTCCAAGTCAGACTCAAATTCCCGAACAATATTTCTGAGCGAAGGTGGCCAGTCGATGCCGGGGCCCACCGAAAAAGCGAGGCCATGAGCTTGTCCGAGTTGGTGATAAGGGTCTTGACCACAAATCACCACTTTCACTTGTTCCGGGTTAAGATTCTCGAAAGCCTTTAATTCTTTTCCCGCTTCTGGGAAACATCTAAAATTATTTCGTTCATTCTCCAGAGCTGATTCAATAGCATCCCAATTGAATTTTGCCTGAATAAGCCCTAATGCACTGATCCACATTGGATTAAGATTGTCTTTCATCGAAAAAATTCTTTGGTACACTTCGAATACCCACGCGTGCTTTTGTGGTTTCCAGTAAACATTGTGAAAAACATACGACACGTCTGCAACAAAACGTTTTTTTGATAGCAAAGGAAAGGGTATTTTTGTCCATTCCTTTTCGAAAAAAACCGCGCACTTGCGCTGAAAACTTCTTCCATTGCCTCTAGCTGATCCTATACTTCGAGAAAAATTAGAGGCCAACAAAGGAAAAAACCTCTACGGTTATCAAGAAACGGCAATTTCCAATCTGATGAGTCGGATGGAAAAGTTTCCAGACCGCTACAACCTATTGTTTCAGTTGCCAACCGGAGGAGGAAAAACAGTCATTTTCTCGGAATTGGCCAAGCGCTATATCCTACAAACAGGAAAGCGTGTATTGATCTTGACTCACCGAATTGAATTGTGTGGTCAAACCAGCCGCATGCTCCGAGATATTGGCATTCCAAACAAAATTATCAATAGCAAGGTAAAGGAGCTTGAAGAAGAGGATGACCATTGGTGCTTCGTTGCCATGGTGGAAACGCTCAACAACCGCTTGAGTGATGAACGCATTGGCTTTGAAGATTTGGGATTGGTGATCATTGATGAAGCTCACTACAATAGCTTCCGTAAGCTCTTTGGTTATTTTTCAGAACAAATCATTTTAGGCGTCACCGCAACGCCCTTAAGCTCAAACATCAAATTGCCCCTCAAGGACAATTACAATGAGCTCATCGTAGGGGAATCCATTTCCTCACTAGTGGGGCAACAGTTTCTTTCTAAGGCAACCACGTATAGCTACGATGTCAACCTTCGCTCGCTCAAAATCGGAATCAACGGAGATTACACGGTCAGCAGCTCGGAACGTTTGTACGGAAACTACCTCATGCAGGAGAAATTGCTCTATGCCTATGAGGAAAAAGCGAAGAACACGAAGACTCTAATTTTCAACAATGGCATCAACACCTCGAAGCAGGTGCAAGCTATGTTTGAAGAAGAAGGGTATGAGTGCATGCACCTTGACAATACTCACAGCGAGAAGGAACGTGAGGATATTCTCGCCTGGTTTGAAAAGAAAGAAAATGCCATTCTAAGTTCCGTATCCATCCTCACGACAGGGTTTGATTCACCCTCCGTGCAGACGATCATCCTGAACCGAGCAACCAAGTCTCTTACGCTTTACCATCAGATGATTGGACGAGGCTCTCGTGTACTCCCGAAGAAAAAGCAATTCAATGTAATTGACCTCGGAAACAATGCACGTCGATTTGGTCTCTGGGAAACGCATATCAATTGGGCTGAAATTTTCAAATCCCCCAATTCATTCATCGAGGGCTTGTATACCGATGAAGAAATCGAAGATGAATTTGTTTTCGAGTACACGGATGAAATTATGGAGAAGCTGCAAGGCGGGCCTGATCCTGATTTCAATATGGCGGAAACTTACATGCAGGTCACGCGTGATGGCGGGCGGCCGAAAGAAGCAATCGAAAAAAGTATTGAGCACCACGTTGAAATCATCCAGTACGTCTGCGATGATTTTTGGGATGCCATGAGCCTTGCAACCGAACTCGAAGGTGATATCACATACCGGATTCGACTGTATTCGAAATGCATTGCAAAGACCACGGAGAACTACAAGAATTGGTTGAAGGAGGAATACAGTAGGAAGCTGCAAAGTGCATTGCGAACAGCTTTCGTAACAAGCGAGCAAGAGGGTTGAACCGATATAATAATTTCCTGCACCGCACATTGACAAAGTTTGAGTTCGCGGACACAAAGCGTAGAGTGTAATCAGAGCTGCCATTCAGATATTTCATCAGGATGATGAAGGAGATGCATTTTGATTCGATTGGACCTTTAATTCTTGCGCTTGTAATCGCACTCTTTCTTGGGTTGGCACAGCGTAATCTGAAAGTTTTAAGCCTCAAGAACTCCAGATTAAATATCCGACCTGTTCTGCTCTTCACGCGATTTGT
>DDEH01000055.1 GCA_002336085.1 Flavobacteriales bacterium UBA1959
GTGCCAAGCCAACTCTTCTGCCTGAAACTCCAATTCCAAACTGCTCTTATACGTCCATGGTGAAGGATTAGAAGAAGATGCAATGGTCCTCAGGTCCCGAAATTGAATGTCATCGATATTGGAGTTTTTCCAGCCCCGAAAATAAGTTTCGCCAAGCCCTCCCCAAACATAGCCATGCCCAGTGACGAAACTAAAGGCAACCAATGCAACAGCTGTTATGAGCAAAATTCGCGTCGTTTTCATTCTCAGAATTTCACGCGAAGTTCTGCAAAATCGCACAGTTTCAGTGCCTGGGAATCAAATTCCACCCAAACAACTCTGTGAGGTGTTTTTTTAACCGGTCAGCTACCTCTGTTTGATCCACCTCCATTTCACATTCTTTAGCCAGCGAAGTCACTCCACGGTCATTGATCCCACATGGAACGATCAAATTAAAAAAATCCAGATCCGTATTCAGATTAAAGGCAAATCCATGCATCGTCACCCAACGTGAACACTTGACTCCTAGGGCCGCAATTTTTCGAGCACCCAGACCATGGTCCGCGTCAACCCAAACTCCCGTTAACCCATCAATACGGGCCGTCTCCACGCCATAATCCGCACAGGTGCGAATAATGGCTTCTTCCAGCATCCGCATATACTTTCCGATGTCTGTGTAAAATTGGTCCAGGTCTAGAATAGGATACCCGACCAATTGCCCAGGACCATGGTAGGTGATATCGCCGCCACGGTTAATGGGAAAATACTCCACCCCAAGCTCATCCAACCGCTCTTTGGAAGCTACCACATTCGCTGGGTCTCCTGATTTGCCCAATGTTAGAACGTGCGGATGCTCCACAAACAACAAATGCCCATCCGGAAGCTCCAATTCAGGATCACTAGACAATTCTTTTTCTTCCAACCCTGCTTTTTTCCGAGCAATCTTTCGCTGCACAATCGCCTGCATCAACTCCTCCTGCTGTTTCCAAACAGGCGCATAGGAGGCGCTGCCCAAGGATTGAAAGTAGACTAGCGGCTTCATGAAAATCAGTTCATCTTGGAGAGCGCATCTTTGAGATGGTCGATGTTCTTGATGTCAACAGGATCCCAGCCCAAACGCTCCGCTAATAACAAGCTCAACCAATCGCCCAAGTGCAAAATGTCAAAAAAGCGCAAAATCGTATTAGAACCGTCGCCCTCAACCACCACGACATCAGCCCCTTGGTCACGGAATATCTCCATGCATACACTCATGCGAACGCGGGTTCGCGGATGGTCCTCTGGAGTTTGAACGATTAGCACCACCTCGCTCTCTCCTCCGCTTTCCCACCCCACCAATTCGTTGTGATTCATTTCAGGAAAAACATGGTGACAGCAAAGAGTTTTGCTGTTCTCATTGAGTTGCTGCCGCCAGCGGATGATCAAGCCTTCCTGAGCTGCATCAGAGTATAGCATGATGCGGCGGCCTTCTATCAACTCCAACAGGGCCGATGCTCGGTCAATGATGTTTTGCTGATTTATGGAAAGGTGGTCAGCAACTTCCCCTAAAGAAGCGTGCATCTCATCGGGAACAAGTCCAACCGAATGCAGCACGTGCATCAGCGAAGTAAACGCATATCCAAATTGGGAACGAGGGGGGTGACCGCCAGGAAATCGTACCGATGGCCATCCGTTTTCGTCACACCGTTTGCCCAATTGACCGCCAGAGGTAATCGCGGCGATTCGGGCATTTTTAGCTTCAGCCGCATCCAGCGCCAGCAACGTTTCTTCCGTATTCCCTGAATAACTGCAAACAAGCACAAGTGTCTCTGTGCCCACCCAAGCTGGAATGGTGTAGTCTGAATTGGCTTGAATGAACACCGGGCTTGAATCGGCGAGCAACTTTGACGCAATTGTGCCACTGATGCCGCTTCCGCCCATTCCCAAAATCAATGCACTAGACGGCGCCCAACCTTTCCAATCCAATGGTGTTTCTTGTGCAATACGCCAAGCTTCTTTCATTTGATCCGGAAATCCCGTGATCAAGCCTCTCATCTGTTCCATAATGTTGCGTTTTCAGTGAACTATTTGGCCGACTCAAAGGTAAGTCCAAATCGCACCATTCGCCCGGGCTGCAAGACTTGGCCGCGATCGGCAAATTGAATATCAAAGATGTTGTCCATCCGCACACTTGCCCGCCAGCGCAGGGCCGAACCGTCATTTCCATTGAGATTTACATCGAAGCCCCACAAATGCGTAAACGGGCTGTCACCTATGGCAGATTGAATATTCCGATTTTGCGCACTGCCGCGGACCGAAAAATCCACTGGTCCGCTCGTGCCAAAATTCATGGTCAAATCATACTTGGATCGCATGTAGTCAAAGACATAATTCGACGTAAACCCCGACGCCACACGGTTGGCCTCTAGCCAAGCCGCTCCCATGCGTGCAGATCGCAAATACAATTGGTCCGGCGCATCCGCCCGCTGGTACAGCATGGAGATGTCCCCTCCGAAAAAATCAACCTCTGCCACATTCGTCGCTTGGTACACATCGCTCCCGTCGAATCGGACCCAATCAATCAAGTTTCGGCCTTGACGAATGAACCGTGTGGTTTCGATCGAATACTGGTGGGTAGAGGCGGCGGCCGTTAGGTTCCAGCGCGCTCCAATTTCTCCCTGATCCGCATACTCGGATTTCAAGTCTTCGCTTCCAATGGCGCCACCAAGCGTGTAATAAAGGTCCGTAAAAGAAGGATGGCGCACAGATCGACCCGCAGATCCGAAGACGACCAGTTGATCGACTTCCCCAAACGACATTCGGGCGTTTAATGCAGGCAGAAAAGAAGATCCAAATCGATCATTTTCATTCATGGCCAGGGTAGCAGTCACGGCCAAACGATCTTCTAATCCGAAATATTTACTAGAAACATAGGCATCAACATTTAGGCGCTGATCTTCATAATCGTAGTTCGATTCTCCGTCGACAGGCAGGCCTAGGCGATTGCTTCGAATAGATTCACTTCGCGCATCCACTGCCGCCGTCCACATGACAGATTTTCCCAACCAACTCAGTTGGCCATTCAGGTCACCTACCATGGAGCGATGCAAATTGGCGCCTTGGTACCAACTTGCAGCCGTATCGGGTGAAGCAAAAAGTGTCGGCGCGACATACTGCCCATCGTCTGTCAACTCATACCAATCAAATCCCTCTCTGTACAATTCAAACCGGTCCGTGTGAAAACGCCCATGGCCCGCTGCCGAAGCACTCCAATTGCCTTTCTGAAGTGACCACGACAATTGAGCTACTGCGGCAATCGTCTCCTCGTACTGGGTGGGATAGGCAGAAGAATAAAAGTTTTGTGCCCCAAAGGACTTGGATTCCGCCGCCAGCAGCGACTTCCACTGGCTCCGTCCACGATTCATACGCGCACCCCAAAATAAGCGGCTAATTTCCATATCCGAATTCGGAATGTATCCATCGGTTGCAGCACGTGACAAACTAATGCTGTGCTGTATGTCCCCCGTTCTTGCCTGAGTATTCGCCCGAAGACGCGTCCAGTTGAAGCTGCCTATCTCCGCTGTAAAGCTCGCGTTGGTTCCCGGATCCACCCGAGTCTGCATTGAAATCCCTCCAGCAAAAGCACCAACACCCGACCAAGGGCCAGATCCCGACCGAACCACTTCAACATGGCCCAAATCCTCAGGGTCAATCGGAATATTCATCAAGTGATGCCCGGTATGCGGCGCTGACCATCGCACACCGTCAATGCGCAAAGCCGTCTGTTCAAAGGACCCTCCCCGGATGCTAATATCCGTTTGCACTCCCCAAGCTCCTCGTGTGCGAACATCCACTCCAGGAACAAACTCAAGAGCTTCACTGATGGAAGTCGCACCACTCCACTCGCTTGGCAGCATTACGGCCACCGATTTCGGAGAAGAGACGAGCGGTAGTTCGGTGAAACCCACGCCCAAAACAGAGGCTTCTGATAGGACTACTGTGGCCTGAGTCGTGTCTGATCGTGTCTCTGACATGGTGTAAACTCCCGCATAGCTCAGAGAATTATAGAGCAGCGATAAGCTTAGTGCGCCAATTGTAAAAAATCGCATGAAAGAATTGCATTTAATGAATCGGGGACAAAGCTAAGGTTTCGCGCCAAAACGAGCGTCGCGATGCGGTTTCCGCGATGTAACTTTGCGCCATGCAACGATCGGAACAAGAAAGCGTGCGACGCGATTCACTCGCAGCCCTTCGAAAGATGGGAATCGAGCCTTACCCAGCAGCGGCATTTGATGCAACCCATAAGTCACAAACACTAGCTGCATCTTTTGTTGATGGCATGGAAGTCACCCTTGCGGGCAGGCTCATGAACCGCCGAATCATGGGAAAAGCTTCCTTCGCTGTGCTGCAAGACAGCGAGGGAACGGCCCAGCTGTACTTCAACCGAGATGAAATTTGTCCCGGAGAAGACAAGTCCTTATACAATGACGTCTTCAAGAAACTATTGGACCGCGGTGATTTCATTGGTGTCCAAGGCACGACCTTCACAACAAAAACCGGGGAACAAAGCGTCAAGGTGAAAACCTTGACTGTATTGTCCAAATCACTCAAGCCATTGCCCTCGGTGAAGGTTGACGAAGATGGCAAAGTGCATGATGCCTTTACGGATCCAGAATTGCGTTACCGCATGCGCTATGTAGACTTGGTAGTGAACCCCGAAGTAAAAAAGACCTTTGTGGCGCGTTCTCAGATCATCCGAAGCATACGGGAGTCATTTGATAACGAAGGCTGGCTGGAAGTGGACACCCCCGTCCTACAAACCATTCCAGGTGGCGCAGCCGCGCGGCCGTTCGTCACCCATCACAACGCCTTGGACAGCGCGCTCTACTTGCGAATTGCGAATGAATTGTATCTAAAGCGCTTGATTGTTGGGGGATTCGAAGGAGTGTTTGAATTCTCTCGCAACTTTCGAAACGAAGGGATGGACCGCACACACAATCCCGAGTTTACTGTGCTCGAATTGTATGTTGCATACAAAGATTACCATTGGATGATGGAAACCACTGAGCAGCTTCTAGCCAACATCTGCCAGGCGGTTCACGGCGATTCCAAGGCCAACCTCAATGGCGCAGAAATCGATTTTGCTCCGCCTTACCAAAGGGTTAGCATGCGGGATGCAATCAAGGAACACACAGGGATTGATATCGACGGGAAATCAGAGGAGCAGCTCAGGGCAGCATGCGAAAGCGTTGGCATTGAAGCGGATGAGTCAATGGGCAAAGGAAAAATAATCGATGAATTGTTTGGTGAAAAGTGCGAGCATCACTTCGTTCAACCCACCTTCATCATCGACTACCCAGTAGAAATGTCACCTTTGACCAAGGTGCACCGCGACGATCCCAACTACACCGAACGATTCGAGTTGTTCATCAACGGAACAGAAATAGCCAATGCCTACAGCGAGCTGAATGATCCCGATGACCAACGACAGCGGTTCGAGGACCAACTAGCCTTGGGCGAACGCGGTGACGACGAAGCCATGTTCATTGACCAAGACTTCCTTCGCGCGCTTGAATACGGAATGCCTCCCACCAGTGGAATTGGCATCGGAATTGATCGATTGGTGATGATGCTCACAAACCAAACCTCCATCCAAGAGGTTCTGCTATTCCCACAAATGCGGCCAGAAATCTTTGACGCGGGTCCGGATGCTTCCGGACTGAAGGCGATGGGAATCTCGGAGGCTTGGGTTGATCACATCATAGCCGCAGGGTATGAGTCCCCTTCTGCATTGGAAGGCATAAAGCCTGCCGGATTGCGAGAGAAGCTCAACGGTTTTCGAAAAAAGAACAAATTGGACTTGCCTGCACTTTCTATGGAAGAAGTAGAAGTTTGGTTTAAATCCGCTAATTAAGCAAATAAATTATGCCAGCTCCATTCCCAAAGTCTACCGTTATCGATGTGCTCAAGTCTATTTTCGATCCGGAAATCCCTGTCGATATTTATGAACTCGGCCTCATCTACGAAGTAAAAGTTACTGATGACGGCTTTGTCCATATTGAAATGACACTCACCTCTCCCAACTGTCCGGTCGCTGAAAGCTTGCCGGCGGATGTGGAAGATAAGGTGGGTAAAATCGATGGTGCTACAGGTGCCAAAGTCAACATTGTCTTTGATCCCCCCTGGACGCAAGATCTAATGAGTGAAGAAGCCAAACTCGAACTCGGATTCCTTTGAGTGAATCGGAAAACACCCGCGGCATTGCCATTTTGGGCAGCACGGGCTCCATTGGCACCCAAGCTCTGGAGGTCATTCGTGAGCAGAAGGACCGGCTCCATGTTGAGGTACTGTCTGCGCATCGAAACGCAAAACTTCTCGTCGAGCAAGCCCTTGAATTTCAGCCCAATGCTGTCGTTATCGGACAATTGGAATTGTTCCAAGAGGTAAGCTCCGCCTTATTTGACGAAGGAATCAAGGTTTATGCCGGCCCTGAGGCTTTGGAGCAGGTGGTAGAAATGGAAGGCGTGGACATGGTGCTAACAGCATTGGTAGGCGCTGCAGGATTGAGGCCCACCCTGCGTGCGATTCGCGCAGGTAAAAATATAGCCCTGGCGAACAAAGAAACCTTGGTAGTTGCTGGCGAACTGGTTATGGCAGCAGCCCTGCAAGCAGGCGTGGATATTCACCCGGTAGATTCAGAGCACAGTGCGATCTACCAGTGCCTCGCTGGCGAAGTACTGAACCCCATAGAAAAAATCATCCTCACTGCTTCAGGAGGTCCTTTTCGAGGCATGAATCGATCCCAGTTGGAAGCAGTGACAAAGGCCCAAGCGCTCAAACATCCCAATTGGGACATGGGGGCTAAAATCACCATTGACAGTGCGTCCATGATGAACAAAGGCCTCGAGGTCATTGAAGCCAAATGGTTGTTTGACCTTCGCATGGACCAAGTCGACATCGTGGTGCATCCGCAGAGCATTGTGCACAGCTGCGTGCAGTTCGAAGACGGTTCCATCAAAGCTCAATTGGGACTGCCGGACATGAAGCTGCCCATCCAATACGCATTAGGCTATCCCCATCGTCTGCCCAATAATTTCGATCGATTCAGCTTCATGGATTATCCTCAGCTGACGTTTGAACAGCCTGATTTGGAGGCCTTCAAAAATTTGCAATTGGCCTTTGACGCGGGAAATAAGGGTGGAAATGCTGCGGCAATTTTAAACGCAGCAAATGAAGTGGCCGTGGCTCGATTCCTCCATGACGAGGTTAGCTTTACGGGAATGACAAGCGTCTTAGAGCACGCGTTAAGCGCAGTAAGTTGGCAGGAAAAACCTGATTTAGCAGCGTTGATTTCCTCCGATGAAGAGGCGAGGATTGTTGCTCAAGAATACCGAGCATAAACAACTTCCGAGAGTTAGTCTCGATCAAACAGTCATGATGTCTGCCTCTTTCGCAGACAATACCTCATCGATTTTCTTGATGAACTGATCCGTAAGTTTTTGCACCTCTGACTCACCGTCTTTGGCTAAGTCTTCGCTGAGTCCATCAGACTTTGCGGACTTGATGAAATCATTCGACTCCTTGCGCGCATTTCGGACAGACACACGAGCATGCTCTCCTTCTGAGCGAGCGCGCTTGGTCAAGTCCCGACGACGTTCCTCCGTCAAAGGTGGAATGTTGATGAGAATCGACTCGCCATTGTTCATGGGGTTGAGTCCGAGATTGGCATTGATGATGGCCGTCGCCACGGGGTCAAGCATGTCCTTTTCCCAAACTTGGACAGTCAGCGTGCGCGCATCTGATGAATTTACATTGGAGACTTGGCTCAACGGTGTCATCGAGCCGTAGTATTCAACCTTCACACTGTCCAACATCGCCGGGTGTGCTTTTCCAGCACGGATTTTCTGAAGCTCTGCCTCCATGTGCTTGATTGCATTGTCCATGGATTCCCGTCCCATGTCCATTGCCATTTGAATTTCCTCTGTCATGACCTTGCCATTAATGGTTTACCAAAGTACCAACATCTTCTCCTGAAATCAAGCGATTGAGGTTGCCTGATTTGTTCATATCAAAAACAACGATGGGGAGCTTATTTTCATTGCACAGGGTAATGGCTGTAAGATCCATGACTTTCAGACCTTTTGAATACACTTCATCAAATGAAATCGTATCGTACTTCACAGCATTCGGATCTTTTTCTGGATCTGCGCTGTAAATGCCATCGACACGCGTTCCTTTCAAAATAACATCCGCGTCTATCTCAATGGCTCGTAACGAAGCCGCTGAATCAGTAGTGAAAAACGGATTCCCCGTGCCTCCTCCAAAGATGACCACCCGGCCTTTTTCCAAATGGCGCACTGCACGCCGGCGAATGAATGGCTCTGCAATTTGCTTCAATTCGATTGCAGATTGCAATCGGGTATCGATACCCGCGCTCTCCAAAGCGCTCTGTAGCGCCATCGAATTGATCACTGTGGCCAACATGCCCATGTAATCACCTTGGGTGCGCTCCATGCCCCCCTCCTCCGCTTGTACGCCTCGAAAGATGTTGCCGCCGCCGATGACAATGGCCACTTCCAGTCCCGCGTCAACAATCGATTTTATTTCTTCGGCATATTGTTTTAAGCGGTCGTTGTCAATGCCAAACTGCTTTTTGCCCATGAGCGCCTCGCCACTCAGCTTTAAGAGGATTCTTTTGTACTTCATTGCTGGTACAAATATCCGAATATTCCTTGAAGTCAGGTACAGAAAAAAGAAAGGGCGACCCAATTGGGTCGCCCTTTGCTTAAATACTGTTGTTATTTTTTACTCAGTCGAGCGCTGATCGGCAGAATCCCGTAGCTTTTGCTCCACTGCTCATTGAGTCAATGTACTGAGCTACACTCATCTTTCCGTCCTTGATAAAGGGTTGATTTACCAGAGTGACCTCTTTGAACCACTTCTTCAAGCGTCCTTCAGCAATTTTTTCAGCCATTTCTTCTGGCTTTCCTTCTTGGATCGCGAGCTCCTTGCCTATTCCTCGTTCCTTTTCGATAATATCTGCAGGAATGGTTGACGCATCCAATGCGATAGGGGCCATAGCCGCTGCCTGCATCGCTACATCACGTCCGCCATCACCAACGCTTCCGTCGAATGCCACCAGCGTTGCCAATCGATTTCCTGGGTGTATGTAAGCGGAAACCTGCGTGCCCGAGAGGCTGTCGAAGGTTCCGATTTCAATCTTCTCTCCAATCTTACCAATCTGCTCCGTGATTTTCTCCCCAATCGTGATGCTCTCACCTGGAAATGTTTTCGTGAGCAACTCATCTTTTGACGTCAAATTCCCATCGAGAGCAACGTTCAAAATGCTCTGTGCCACAGCAACAAAGTCATCGTTCTTCGCAACAAAGTCTGTTTCACAGTTTAAAGCAATCAATGCACCGAAAGTGCCAGACGCGTTGGCGCTTGCCAAAATAGCTCCTTCTCCTGTTTCACGATCACCGCGCTTCGCAGCAACCTTTTGTCCCTTCAAACGAAGGATTTCAATGGCTTTGTCAAAGTTGCCTTCCGCTTCGGTCAGGGCTTTTTTACAATCCATCATGCCTGCTCCCGTATGCTTACGGAGCTTGTTCACTTCTGCAGCTGTAATGCTCATATGAAATGGTTCTATGCAGCGGTTTTTCCATCCGCTGCGGGTTCTTTATTTAAAAGGAGTTAGGCCTCTTTCTCGTCCGATTTCTCGTCCGATTTTGCCTCTTCCGCAGGTGCTTCTGGAGCTGGATCAGAAGCCGCAGATGCATCCTCAGCAGCTGCTTCTGCTACTTCGGCTTTCGCTGCTTCGGCTTTCGCCTTCTTGGCCTCTACTAACGCGTCTGCTTGGTCCTTATCCGCCTTGCGATCTTGAAGGCCTTCGGCTACTGCTTGGACCAAAATATCCAGAACCAATGCAATAGATCGGCTTGCGTCATCGTTTGCTGGGATTGGAAAATCAACAGGACGTGGATCCGAATTCGTATCCACCATTGCAAACACAGGGATGCCTAATTTTCGTGCTTCCGCAAGAGCGATATTCTCTTTGAGCACATCCACGATAAAGATTGCGGAAGGAATGCGCGTCAAATCAGAGATCGAACCGAGGTTCTTTTCCAATTTCGCACGTTGACGACTCACCTGCAAGCGCTCGCGCTTTGACATGGTGGTGAGCGTTCCGTCTTGTTCCATTTTGTCAATCTGAGACATCTTCCGCACCCCCTTGCGAATGGTCGCAAAATTGGTCAACATACCCCCTGACCAACGCTCAGTGACGTATGGCATACCTACCGCTTTGACACGTTCAGCAACGATTTCTTTCGCTTGCTTCTTCGTAGCAACAAATAAGATTTTCTTACCGCTCTTAGCGATTTGCTTCATCGCTGCCGCCGCTTCGTCAAGCTTTACGCCTGTCTTGTGAAGGTCAATGATGTGAATTCCTTTCTTCTCTGTGAAGATGTAAGGCGCCATGTGTGGATTCCACTTGCGCTTTAGGTGGCCGAAATGAACTCCGGCTTGGAGCATTTGCTCGAATGTTGTCTTTTCCATGTCTACTTTCCTGGTTTAAGCAATCCTATGGTAGCCGCGTAAATTCGCGAGTCCAAAGAATTTGGATGCTAAACAATTAATAATGTTCTGTTGGGTTCGATTAACGCTTAGAAAACTGACTTTTCTTACGTGCTTTCTTCTGACCGAATTTCTTGCGCTCAACCATTCGCGGATCTCGTGTAGTGAGGCCCACCTGCTTCAGCGTGGACTTCCACTCGGGATTAATTTCAATCAAAGCTTTTGAAATAGCCAATCGGACCGCTTCCGCTTGTCCTGTAATCCCACCTCCGTCAACATTCACTTGAATGTCGTATTGACCAATTGTCTCGGTCAGCATAAAGGGTTGATTGATTTTGTACTGCAACACAGATGTGCTGAAGTAGTTGGCTACGTCACGTTTGTTAACGGTGACATTTCCTTTTCCGGGCTTCATGTACAAACGCGCTACTGCGGTCTTCCTTCGGCCAGATGTGTTGATTACTTCCATTCGATGTAATGATCAAGCTTGGATCAAGCGTTCAATTTGATTTCCTCAGGCTGCTGAGCTTCGTGTTTGTGATCCGGTCCTACGTAAACGTGAAGGTTTCGGAAGATCTCGCGTCCAAGGGTGTTCTTCGGCAACATGCCGCGTACTGCATCCTCTACCAAAGCAAATGGCTTACGCTTCAACTGCTCAATTGCAGTGCGCTTGCGCTGTCCACCCGGATAGCCTGTGTATCTGATGTATTCTTTTTGCTCCCACTTGTTTCCGGTCAAAACAATCTTCTCCGCATTGACGACAATTACGAAGTCTCCGCAATCCGCATGAGGCGTGAAATTTGGCTTGTGCTTTCCGCGCAAACGCTTAGCAACCTCAGACGCCAAACGTCCCAAAGTCTTGCCTTCCGCATCAAAGAGCAACCACTTCTTGTCGGCGTTCTCCTTGTTGATGGAAAGGGTTTTATAGCTCAAAGTATCCACAGCTCAGTGTTTTGAATGTTCTAATTCTCCCGAAAATTGGGGGTGCGAAGATAGCAAACGGATGTTTACAACCCAAGACATCTTGTGGACAAAAATGATTACTCCTCAGAGTCTTTGGGATTTGGGCGCCCAGGCGAAGGAGGTGTGATCCACTTATTCCCATTAATATCAAGGGATACAGACTGTTTTGGGTTGGAAATGAGAAGTTCTAAAACCTGAACACCACCGGCAGAATTCTTAAAGTAAATGATTTCGAAATCCGTTGAAACGCCAAACGAAAATGAATCCTTTCCGTTTTGATATCCCAGCCAGCATCCCTCCGGCGGCAGCACCGTCGAACCGAAGACCAGTCCTGCCTTTTCGAGATCATCCGTCAACGACCATCCCTTCAAGCTACACGGTTCAGTTGATGCGTTGCTCAACTCGATGAAATCAGCAGGGTCACCCTTGGCGTGAACTTCTGAAACGAAAACTTGACTGCTTTTACACTGACTGACTGACTGACGACCTTTTGACCTGCGATTTCCGTCTGTTGCGTATGTGCGAGCGGCTGGCACAGATCGTTTTCGGTCATTCCCCTTCCAATCAGGCAATTTCCAGTTCAAATTAAAGCGAATTACATGCTCCCTCCACGGGTCATCTGTTTGCCATTCATCGGACCACAAATAGGCCAAGCTAGCGTTCAAGCGCTTGTTAATCTTGTGCCTTAATTGTAGTTGAAGTCGGCTGCTTAGATCCATGGACCTTTGATTCAAGTTTTTTGAAAACACTTCATAACTCGGGACCAGGGTCCAGCCATCCCGCACCTGCCAAGCATAGCCCAACCTCACCCGTTGCACCAAGTCATCAGAAATATCCATTTCCTCGCTCAGCGCGTGCGGACCCCATGCTTTTGTTGACATCAACCGCCATTTCCATTCCCCTGGGCCTCCTTTCGCTTCTCCATTCAATCGGACAGCAATGCGTCGTCCAGATGCATAAAACCCTTTGCTCCTCTGGCGTTCAATCCAGCGCAATTGAACCCCCAAACTCCAATTCTTGTTCAATTTGTACCCAATGCCAGTATTGACAAATCCTCTGTCGTGCCATGTCCCTCCCATGGACCATCGATTCTCCCACTTCATCGACCAACTCCAATCTTTGTCCAACTTTTGATCCACCCCAAAACCGAGCCACCCACCCGTATCAGTATACTGGGCTTGGGCAGTTGCAAAGCCTAAAAGGCATAGCGTCAGAAACAGGCCTTTTTGCATCGATTAAATGTCCTCGTAAATGCGCAACGCATCCAATTCCACGGTTTCAGCACCCTCATCAATGGTGAGCTGCCGAATAATAGCCACGTCCGGCGCGCTATTATTTTGGGGCATTGTGTCTTCGCTGTAAACGTAGATAGTGTAATCCCCAGGGCGCAATTCATAAAATGCAAAGTCCCCATCATAATTTGTTCGGACCCGGTCATCCGGACCCACACGGTCACCATAGGTGATAAAAACATCTTCATCCACTGCAGGAACCACAATAGCATTCAGCGGATTGGTGATTACGATCCGTTGCTCGAGTTCTACATTTCCTGTGATCGTTGTCACTCCGCCTTCACCGGCCGTTCTAGTACAACCTGAAAATGCCAGTAAAGCCGTCGCGAAAACCGCGAGGTTTGGCCGCCAATCCATTGAATTCCTTTTCATTTGAAAAATTGCTTGCGCTTCATGAGGTTGCAAAGTAATGCCTGAAGTAATTTCGAGCACAATCATTATGGTCCCACACGAAGAACATTCCCCTTTGCAGCATACCGGTCTCGGCGAAGGCCGAATCGAAATCATCTGCGGCCCGATGTTTTCGGGCAAAACCGAAGAACTGCTTCGGAGGGTCCGTCGCGCTCAAATTGCGCATCAGCCAACGGTCATTTTTAAGCCCGCAACCGACACGCGGTATGACAAAGAAACGGTAACATCACATGATGCGAACGGCCTGCCATCAGTGACTGTGGCCAATAGCCAAGAGATTCTGAATTACCTCAGTTTGCAAGCACGCCCTGTGACGGTAATTGCAATAGATGAAGTCCAATTCTTTGATGATGCACTGCCTGCCACCTGCATGAAAATGGCAGATCAAGGAATTCGCGTCATCGCCGCGGGATTGGACTTGGATTTCACCGCAAAGCCTTTTGGATGCATGCCCGAGCTGCTCTGTCTGGCAGAGGAAGTGACCAAACTTCATGCGGTGTGCATGGAAACCGGCAGACCAGCGCATTTTTCTCATCGCATTGCAGGCGGCGCGCGCACCGTCGAAATTGGTGAGAAGGACCTGTACATTCCTCTGACGCGGCAAGCATTTGTAGCCGCTCGACAGCAAGCAGAAAAAGACGCCAAAAACCAATGACCGTAGGCGACTGGAAAACCTGGCTCAATACCCTTTCCCCGCTCGAAATTTTCGACTTGGTCCAAACGCGTCAGTCGTCGACTGTAAATGCCCGACTAAACGCAACACAAGATTCCCGTCACCTCCCTTTAGGATCTGAAGAAACACTGTTCATTGCCATCCGAGGTGCCTGGCATGATGGCCATGACTATTTGCTGGCTGCACACGGCTTGGGAGCGCGGTATTTCATCATTGAAGATCGGTCAAAATTGCCTGAACTGCCTGATTCTGAAGTACTATGTGTTCCTCATGCAGTGCACGCATGGCAAGATTTTGCTCGGCATTGGCGCATTGCTTGTGACGTCAGCACCGTGGCAATCACAGGCAGCAATGGAAAAACCACTGTCAAAGAATGGTTGATGCAGCTTTTCGCAAAGGATCATCACGCCTGTGGCAGTCCGAGGAGTTACAACAGCCAAGTCGGTGTGCCTTTGGCGCTTGGCGATCTTTTGCCAGAGCATGAAATCGCCTTCGTCGAAGCGGGAATTTCTGAACCCAACGAAATGATGCGCCATTGGCATTGCATCCAACCCACGCATGGTGTTTTGACCCATATCGGCAAAGCGCATTTGCAAAACTTTGAAAGCCCCGAAGCGCTAATCCGAGAAAAAATAAGCCTGTACAATGGGTGCCAATGGGTGGCTATGCCTGGTCACTTGGAATTGGCCAAAGAATTGTTGACCGCTAAGAACATTGCTGTCAAAACTTGGGGGGGGCACCCAAATGATACTTTGCAAGTGTCGAGTCAGGTGCACGATCGCGGGCGCACCGTCTCCATCGAATGGAACGGCATTGAATCGGTTTGGCAGCTTCCGTTCACCGGAGAAGTTGGCTACCGCAACTCCATGACCGCTGCGCTGTTTGCTCTAGAGTGGGGGCTCAGTGAATCGCATGTGCGAGAGACGCTCCATTACTTTAGGGACCTCGATCACCGCATGCAGCGGCTTCAAAAACCCGATGGATCATGGTTGATTTCAGATGCTTACACCAACGATTGGGATGCGCTCCAATTAGCTGTGCAAGACTTGAATCGACTTCCTGGTCAATTCGAAATGGCGGCAATCATTGGAGAAATTCCAGGCATGGATGATGAGGGAACGGAACAATTGGTTTCACTCATCCGCAGCAGAGGCATGGATCCCGTTTGGCTCATCGGCCGAGGGTTTCAATTCCTAGAATTGCAGAGCGAAGTAGTGCTAGAGAACATGGAGGAAGCGCTGAGTCTACTAGCGACAAAGCACTTAGATTTTCAAGGAAAAAACACCTTGATCAAAGGCGCCCGTTCCGAACAGTTTGAACGGCTCATTCCCGCCCTTATGCATCGCAATCATGCGGCACGATTGGAGCTCGACCTCAACGCTCTGGGGCACAACTTGCGAGCCATAAGGACATTTGTGCGGGATCATGCCGCGCCATCTACAGATTTAATTGCCGTGATCAAAGCCTCGGGCTACGGAACCAACGGCCCGGCAGTTGCCCGGCAATTGAAGTTTCATGGCGTGAATATTCTAGCAGTTGCCTGCACCGAAGAAGGGGTAGAGCTCCGTCAACACGGCATCGTTTCGCGCATCATGGTCCTGAATCCAGAGCCTTCAACCTTTGCTTCTGTCCTTCAGTACCGCCTAGAACCATGCATTCATAGTTTGCTTCAATTTGCAGATTTTACTGGGAATTTGCAGGCAAAAGTTGGCCCCAAACCGTGGCCCGTGCATGTTAAAATCGATACGGGAATGCATCGATTGGGATTTGCACATGACGACCTGTTGAGCCTCTCGGCATTGGCCAATGACCCGCACACCGAAATAAAAACAGTGTTTAGCCACTTGGCGAGTGCAGACCGTCCCGAACAAGACGACGCCACTCGGAAACAAATTCAACGATTCGAAATAGCAGCAAACGCTCTGCGGCAGCTCAATCCTCGCATCAAAACACACTTGCTTAATTCTGCAGGACTTATTCGTTTTCCTGAATTCAGCGGCGATTATGTCCGTGTGGGAATTGCCTTATTCGGGATCCAATTGGTCAACTCGAATTCCCTTCAATTGAACCCCGTGGTACGGTTTCACGCAGTCATCTCATCGCTGCATGACATTCCCGCAGGAGAAGGCGTCGGATATGGATTGGAAGACGCTGCCAGCCAACCTCGTCGCATCGCAACGCTCCCCATGGGCTATGCCGATGGATTCCCACGCAACTTATCCAATGGAAAAGGGCACGTCATGGTACACGGAAAGTCCGCACCCGTCGTTGGCAAAGTATGCATGGACATGGTCATGGTAGACGTGACTCACATCGCCAATGCACAGGAAGGAGATGAGGTTGAGATTTTTGGTCCCCAACAACTCATTGAAAATTTCGCGGCAGATGCCGGGACCATTCCCTACGAAATACTCACCCGCATCCCCGGACGTGTACAACGTGAACAGCGAGGAGGATAACCGGGTCCGCGGCGGTTAAACCACCTCCTTCAATCGGTACTTGTATAGCATTCGATTGATCCACCAATACATCACCGGTACAATGATGAGCGTTAAGAACGTCGCAAAGGTCAGCCCATAAATTATGGCCCAGCTCATCGGCTTCCAAAACACATTGTTGTCCCCTCCAATGTAAATGCGAGGATCGTATTCCGTCACCAATGAAACGAAATCAATATTCAACCCAATTGCCAGCGGCAACAAGCCCAAGATGGTAGTGATGGCCGTGAGCAATACGGGGCGCAATCGGGTTCGGCCCCCTTGTACAATGGATTCAACTACTTCGGAAAACGGCAGGTGTCGATCCGTCCCGTACTCCTTTCGTTTCCTTTCGCGAATAAGGTCCGTGTAGTCAATCAACACAATGGCATTATTCACCACCACACCCGCGAGTGAAATGATCCCAATCATCGTCATGATGATGACAAAATCCATTTGAAAAATGACCAGCCCCAACAAAACACCGATGAGGCTGAAGAAAACAGAGAATCCGATGATGAATGGCGTGGTTATAGAATTGAATTGAGCCACTATGATTAGGATGATCAAGAAAAGAGCCAACAACAGCGCGCGGGACAAAAAGGCCAGCTCCTTTGCTTGCTCTTCCTGTTGGCCTGTAAACGCAAACTGAACGCCACGTGGCGCGTTGAATGATTTCAGAGACTCTTGCATCTGCAATACGATTTCATTCGCATTTGCGCCCTCTAAGACATTTGAGCTCAACGTAATTACCCGGTCCAAGTCCTTTCGCTTTACACTGCTAAAGGTCGTGCTGCGGTCTGCCGTTGCTACCGCTGAAATTGGCACCTCTTTTATTTGACCATCAGAGGCACTTCGGAAAATCACTTTCTGATTCATTAAAGCGTCGACATTATTCCGCGACGACTCTTCGAAGCGAACATTGATCGGATAGTCGTCCTCACCATCCTTGAACGTACTCACCTCTCTTCCAAACAAGGCGGTACGAATGGTGTATCCAATATTCTGAGTTGACAAGCCATAGAGCCGAGCTTTCTCACGATCAATCGTGATAGGCAATTCAGGCTTCCGCTTGTCTACATCAATCTTGAGTTCCTCAACGCCTTTGAAATCCAATTCGCGCAAAAACTGGCGCATGGAGTTGGCTGTGATCAAAACATCGTCATAGTCATCGCCTAAGATCTCAATGTTTATCGGTGGCCCTTGGGGCGGCCCGTCAGAGTTCTTGGTAACGATAATTTCTGCATCTGGGTAGCCCGACAATCGCTCCCTCACCGACCGAAGTAACTCCCGAGATGATTGGCCTCGTCGTTCCTGAAACTTCACAAAATTCACCACTACACGAGCTTTGTGAGGTGTGTTTCCGAGAGATGGTCCTTCTTGAGGGTCGCTGGTACCATTGCCCACCTGGGCAATGATTGAATTGGCGATATAAGCCTCCAATTCACCGGTTTCAGGATTGGGCCGTTTGAAGCGTTCCTCGTTCATCACAGCCAAGACCAGTTCTTCTATTTCACGCGTGACCCGGTTGGTTTCTTCAATGTCCGTCCCAATGGGCTTACTGATGAAAATATTCAAGTACTGAGGCTCGTTGCTGGGGAAAAACTCCACCTTGGGGGGGAAGGTCCCCAGCAAGACAAACGCCAAAACCATCAGGCCAGCCGTTCCAAAGAAAAAGGCCCAAGGTCGTCTGCCCGACAATACATACCGGAGAAATTGCTCGTAACCCCGTTCCAGGCGCGGCAAGAAACGACTTTGAAACAAGCGGGTCCCAGGGTTCAATACGTAAGCATTTGAAATGGTCAACAATCCCGCAATCAAGAGAATATTTCCAACAGCAGTCGCTCCCAGGGCTAGGAAAACGCCTCCAAAAACAGCAAGGGAAATGGAGACGCGATGTGCACGCTTTTTGCTTACACCGTCGTCCCCAACCCGCATAAATGCCGCGGTCAATACAGGATTAATTACAAGCGCCACAAACAACGACGAACTCAATACAATCATCAGTGTGATCGGCAAGTACTTCATGAACTCGCCAATAAGTCCTGGCCATATAGCCAATGGCAAGAACGCCGCTAACGTAGTCGCTGTGGAAGCAATTATGGGCCAAGCTACCTCGCCAACGCCTTGTTTAGCGGCCTCAAATGATGACTTCCCCTCATCCATCAATCTGTAGATATTCTCCACCACAACGATTCCATTGTCAACCAGCATTCCCAATGCCAAAACGAGAGAGAAAAGCACCATCACATTGAATGTGATGCCAAGGGCATTCAAAATCATAAAGCTCATGAACATGGACAATGGAATTGCCACGCCTACGAACAGCGCATTGCGCAGACCGAGGAAAAACAACAACACGCCAACCACAAGCAACACCCCAAAAATGATAGAATTCTGTAGTTCATCCACCTGCGTCCGCGTCTGATCTGATTGATCATTCGTGATTGAAACCTTCAAGTTTTCAGGTAGATAATCCGCCTTCGCCTCGGCAATAATGGCATTGATGCCGTTGGAGGCGGAAATGAGGTTTTCACCTGCACGCTTAATAATATCCAGCGAAACCACCGGTTGCAGATACTCGCGAGCGTAACTCGTCTTCTCCTGTTCTACAAAGTGCACGCTCGCCACGTCTCTTAGGTAGACAGGGGCATTGTTTTCACTTTTTACGATAACATTTTCAATGTCTTCTGTGGATTGGAAATCCCCGACCACCTGCACCGATCGTCGGAAATTATCCACGAGCAAATCGCCCCCAGAAATGGTGATATTTTCTTGCGCGATTGCCCCAGAAATATCATTAAAACTGACCTGCATCGCTTCGGCACGTAAGTAATCTACCTCCACCTCCACTTCCCTATCCATTACTCCCCGAACATCTACTTTCGAAATCTCTGGCAATTCTTCGATTTCTTCCTCAAGCGCTTCAGCATATCGCTTCAATTCGTCCAAGCTATAATCGCCAGACAAGTTGACGTTCATCACAGGGAGCAGCTCCGAAAAGTTCAAAGCAAAGACATCGGGATCGGCGGGCAAGTCATCCGGGAAATCCGGGTCGGCCTTGGCGCGGTCAACCGCATCTTTGACCTTTCGAAGCGCTTCGTCCGGGGTGACATCAAACTCAAATTTTACGTCCACAGCGCTATAACCCTGAATGGATGTAGACGTGATTTCATCCACTCCGGTAATCGTTTTGATCTCCTTTTCGAGTGGCCGAGTAATCAATTTTTCAATATTGGAGGGGCTATTCCCGGGATACGGCGTTCCGATAAAGACTTCGGGAATGACGACCTCCGGAAAACTTTCTTTCGGAACCGTCAAATAACTGTACAAACCGGATACAGTAATGATGGCGATGAGGACGAATACCGTAGTGGAGTTGTTCACGCTCCAGGAGCTCAGTCCAAACTCCCTCGCTTGCTGGTTTTGAGGTTGATCCTGCATGAAATCACTCCGTAATAAGATTTACTTCTTGGCCCTCCACAACACGGCTTGAGCCCCGCGAAATCACATCATCGCCAAACTCAAGGCCGGAGGCAATCATAAGGATGTCTCCTGACCCCATTCCAGATTCAATGAGTCTTTTTCGGACAGTGCGAATTTCGCCTTGTCCTTCAGCTACAAAAACAAATTCGTCGCCGTTGATGTCCTGCTGAACCTGTGCGCTTGGCAATACCATGGCACTGTCAAGGCCCAGGTCTTGCAGCCAGACGCTTGCGTACATGTTGGGCAAGAATTTATTCCCCCGCGGCAATGGCAAAGAAATCTCAAGGGTGCGATTCGCTGGGTTGATGAATTGACCCACGCGACCGACTTTCGTGCGGATAGAATCCACACCGCTAACGATGATTTCTGCAGGCATTCCCTCATAGATCTTCCCCGCATAATGATCACTCACACTCGCCCTAACATACATGTCTTTCAGGTCAACAATGCGAACCAATGGCTGTCCGGGAATTGCAAACTCACCCGTCTTCGCCAAGCAACGGTCTACCACTCCCGGGAAAGGGGCACGCATCACGGCCATTTCCATTTGCTCTTCCAGCGTTTGACGTGAGCGTTGGAGGGATTCCAGCTGGGTTTTGGCCTGGAGAAACTCAATTTCTGAGCCGATTTTTTGCTCCCACAACCGCTCCTGTCGGTCAAAAACAGCTTGAGCCAATTCCAACTGGGTTTCCAGTTCAGATAAAGAACGCTTCATGACATCGGTATTGACGCGAACCAATGGAGTGCCTTCTGTTACTTGCTGGCCTTCTCGCACCATGACCTGCTCGATGGCACCGCCAAACTCTGTCGTCAAAAGTGCATTTTGATCTGTTTCCACATTGCCTTGAACCGAAAATCGGTGAGTAAATACCTGTGGAGTAACCTTTGATACGCCGACCTGAAAAAGATCTGCTGTTTTGGTCTCAGTGACATCATTTGTTGTTGATGCTTCCTCTGACGATCCACAACCGGCCAATGCCAGTATGAATATCATCATGGGAATGCCCATTGCTGTTCTCATGCTTACTGTATAAATGCTATTCATCTTTCTGTGCTTTCTGTGCTTCTTGGCGACCGTTCATTCAAATGCAGAGAGGGCCTTTTGCAGCGCTACTCGTGCATTCAGCCAATCCAATGAGGCCGTAAGTTTTTTGATTTTCGCTTCGAGAAGTTGATTGCGAGCATCGTCCATATCAAAACTGGAGACCATGCCCTCTTTGAACCGCGCGTCTGATTGCGTGTAAATTTTTTGAGCAAGGCGCTCCCCTTTGGAAGCGTTGTTGTGGAGCGCCACAGCATTGGAAAAAGTGACTTGTGCGTTGTCAAATTCCATCGATGCTCCCTGCGTAACTTGTGACAAAGCAATACGGGCACGCTCCGCTTCAATTTTCTTTTTCTCAACTGCCTGACGTCCTCCAAAGCTGGTCCAAACCGGCATAGAAAAATTCACGCCCCAAAGCTGAACGGGGTACCATTCTTGGTTTTTTTGAAAAAAGTCAAAAGCATCGCGTTGCGCATTACTTTGATTGGAATAAAATGCCGAAACCTTGGGCCAACCATCGGCTTTTTGAGCCTTCACGTCCAATCCTGCCAGTCTGAGGTACAGATCTTGCTCCTGCACTCCAGGCAATTCAGAAGCCATAAAATCACGGCTCATCCATTCCAGTTCATTTCCGTTTGACATCAGCTCCTGCATCCCGTCGGTCAACACCAATGATGCATTAGGCGCAATGCCCATTTGAAAACGCAACAACCCTTCTCCCACGACAATCTGCCCTTTGGATGCGAGCACCTGAGCTTCGAGGTTGTTGATGGCTAAATCCATTTGACTCACAAGAAGCTCATCAGCAAATCCAACTTCGTTCAAAACCGCCACCTCGTCCCGGGTTCCCTGCGTCAACTGCAACGCTTCATTGGCCAAGTCCAAACCCTCATGGGCAGCAAGCAAAAAATGATACGCTTTAGCAACTTGTTCCATCACCTCATCAGCAGTGCGCTGCTGCCTGCGGTTGCGGGATTCAATTAAAAACTCGGACGCTTTCAATCCGAAAAAGTATGACCCGCTAAAAATCAATTGCGAAGCTGTAACACCATAGTTCGCCGTGTGGCTTTGGCCAAATTGAAACTCTGAAAGCGCATCAGGATCAATCGGCGGAGCATCAATACCAACGCCTGTGGCATCGGACACGCCCCCGAAAAAATCCGTGAGGTATGCAGGAAAGCCAAAGACATCTCCGGCCGCTACTTGCACGGGAATGTCAATGTATTGACTGTAATCAGCAATCAAGTTCACTTGGGGCAAACCTGAAGCAAGCAAGGCTTTGACGTCACGCTTGGATTTTTCCATGTCCAAATCCACATACTGCACAGCAAAGGATTTTTCCAATGCAATTTCCTGGGCTTGTTTGAGGGAAATTGAATAGGCCTCCTGGCCCTGAACAAGGCTTCCCGTCGAAGCGATGAATGCAATGGCGACAATGGTCGTTTGCGTGAAATTGATCTTCGTCTTCATTGAAACAACTTTTCTTTTTCCAGTTTACTTTGGAGATACTGCGCGCCCTTTTCTGTAGAGATAGCACGGATGTGATACAAAGACGATTGTAGGTAAAGTTCCGATAGGGTCAACTCTCCTTGAAAGGTGCCGCGTTCTCCGCACTTTTTAACTTCATAGCCAATTGCCACAAGGAACCGAGCCGTCAAGGTGGGATTTACATCTTGACGATACAGCCCTTCTTTCTGGCCCCGCAATATGTTTCGCTCGACAGTACCGAGAATAATTTCGTCCTCGCGCTTGTTAATCGTGTCAAATGCAATGGGGTGGTGCTTCCGCAAATCATATAGCATGCTCGGATGCATTTTTGAGATCACCTCGTGCACAAAGGTGATAATCATCAATTCCGAATCAATGGCGTTGCCCACGTGATTCTCTGCCTTTAAAATCACCTGCTCCATTTGATCACAATGTGCGCTCATGCACTTTTGAATCAAATCATTTTTGTCCTTGAAATGAACATATAGCGTCTTTTTTGAGACGCCCATTTCGGTGGCCAGACCCGCCATATTCACCGAACGAATCCCCAATTGACAAAAAATATCCATGGAT
>DDEH01000052.1:0-217 GCA_002336085.1 Flavobacteriales bacterium UBA1959
TTCTTTTCCCAAAGCTTCCATGTCACGTATGTCCCAACAGATGTGGATGTAACCGAGATCGCCCCAAAATCGATTTTCAAAGAGATTCCGCGGCACACGATCCAAAGCTTGGACGAGTTCGATTTCACCTCCGCCCAAAATTTGGCTGAACGGACCTGCCGTTGGTTCTGAGCGTCGCAATACCATGCGCCGATAAGATTCATTGCTTCCGGGGATC
>DDEH01000052.1:555-16304 GCA_002336085.1 Flavobacteriales bacterium UBA1959
CTTGCCAGGCTGGAATGACCCCTGTTTCATCCACCGCAATGAGGTCATAGCCAAGAACGTCACGATAAAGTGCGAGGGCCTTGTCCATGTTCGAAACGCCAATCACCGCTCCGCCGACACCTCCGCCATAAGGAGCGGGGCCAAACCATTCGTCGCTCTCCACCATTTCAAATGGGTATCCATGAGGATCGTTGAGGTAGTAATGTTTTCGGCCGTCCGCGCGGGTATGAACGGGTCCAAGTGATTCAATGCCCCGCCGCTTATGCTCTGCGTGCATGAACGCCGCATCCTTGCATTTGATCTTGCAAATGAAAATCCCGGTATCTCCTAGTTTGCCTTCGAATAGTGCGGGTTGTGGCTCCCGGCTCGTAAACTGCCAAATCTCCATGCCAGCGCCACCTCCCATGTGCAGGGCGAGCACAGCATGGCGCGCATGCACTTCATCGCCCGTATAGCGTGTCATCAGTGCCGCTTCTGCGGCTTCTTCAAACATGCGCACGTCAATGCCAAAGGCATTTCGGTACCATTTCCAAGCCTTGTGTACGTCGGGTACACCGATTCCAATTTGCTGTATACCGCTGATTAGTTTGCTCATGGTGCTGTAGAGAGAAAAGCTTGGCAAAGATGCAGAAAACTTCTGCATGATATTAGCATTAATAGGTCTTTTAAAGACGGTGCGTTATTCCGGCTGTACATTCGCTGTCAACGACCAAAAAAATGAGGAAATTGCTTTGGGTTTTTACGGGAATGGTCTTTTTGGTCGTGGCATCGGTCTTTCTGTTCGCGTACTTTAATGCACCCGATTATAATTTTGAATTGAGTTCGGATGCCGTTAGTGCTCCTGTTGAGGTGATTTTTGATGACATGGCTGTTCCTCATATTTATGCGGAAACAGAATCAGATGCCATGCACGCATTGGGCTATATTCATGCTTCGGAGCGGTTGTGGCAAATGGATTTATTGCGACGCGCCGGTGCTGGAGAATTATCGGAACTGCTGGGTGCAGACATGGTCGAAAATGATCAATACTTGCGCTCATTGGGCATGCGCGCGGCCGCGGTACGCACGGCCGCTGAATTCGAGGCCGAGGCACCTGCGAAAATTCAGGTGGCAATGAGCGCATATTTGTCAGGAATCAATGCCTACATCGCGACCGAAAAACGTCCTTTTGAATACCAATTATTGGGTGAGTATCCTCGGCCATTTACCACGCGCGATGTTTATTGCTCGACCGGCTTTATGGCGTATTCGTTTGCCATTCATCTGAAGACAGAACCCATCTTGGATTGGATCAAGCACAACCTTGATGCCGTTTATTGGAATGATTTGGCCGTGGGACAAGAGGGCTTCATACGGATTCCCACAGAGGATGTCAGGGTTCATTCATACAGTGATGCTTCTCGGTTGTCTGCGCGTGTTGCGCGTTTGGATGAATTGCGCCCCGTTCCTCAATGGCTGGGCTCCAATGCATGGGCAATCAGCGGAGAGCGCACTGCATCGGGAGAAGTGCTTTTTTGCAACGACGCCCACATGGCTTTCGCCGCTCCATCCGTTTGGTATGAAGCGCATGTCGTGACGCCAGAAATGGAATATTACGGCAATCACCTCGCGGGCTTGCCCTTTCCTGCTATTGGTCATACCCGTGATCACGCGTGGGGAATTACGATGTTTGTCAACGATGACATCGATCTCTATCGTGAAACCATCGAAGGGAATCGCTACCTGCATGGGGAGGAATGGCTACCGATTGAATCCACCATGGAAACCATCGCAGTTGCAGGAGGTGAGCCGGTGATTTTTGAGCTCCGCAGGACGCACCATGGTCCCTTAATCGAGGAGAATATTGCGATGTGGTGGACATTTACGCAGTACCCCAAGAATTTGATGCATGAAGCGTTTTATGGGTTCTCACGCGCATCGAATATGGCAGAATTTCGGCAGTCTGCGTCGTTGGTGCACGCTCCTGGATTGAATCTGATGTATGGCGATGTGGAAGGAAATATTGCCTGGTGGGCGAGCGCAAAACTGCCCATCCGCCCCAAGCATGTGGACACAAAAACGCTGATTGATGGGCGCGATGCGGCGAATGATTCTGAAGGGTGGTATTTGTTTGATCGCAATCCACACTCTGTGAATCCAGACTGTGGATATGTATACTCTGCCAACAATGCTCCAGAGCCCCGCGATAGCCTGCATTACCCAGGCCATTATTATTCTGGGAATACGCGCGCAGCAGGAATCGTCGAGGCACTATCGGCTTCCAAAACGGATTGGACGGTTGCCGAAGTGCAAGCCATCCAACTCGATCATTATTCCCGTGTTTATCCAAAAAACACTGCGCTTATGGTGACTATGGCGGAGCAAGCTGGGGAGTCAGTGGAATCTTTTATGAAGAACTGGAGCGGTAGCCATTTTGGACATGATATTGCTCCTACGTTATACTATCGTTGGATGTATCGCACGATTGAAGCAGCCATGGCGGATGAGTTTGCGCAGGCCGCAACGGATGGCACAGCAGGAGAGAAGTTTGAAGCGTTTCACAAGACCATTGTGAGTGAAAATTCCTTTCCACGATTGCTTGCTCATCCGAACTCACCTTGGTGGGATGATGTTCGGACAGACACCAAAGAGAGTGCCTCAGATATTGTAGCCTCAGCTCTTCGTGCTGCGAGAGTGGACCTGCAGGTGACCTTGGGGGAGGATACTGCCGAATGGCGTTATGACCGCTTGCATACTGTCACGCATCGGCATGCTATGGCGAGTGTTCCGATCGTTGGAGATTGGCTCAGTGTGGGTGGTATTCCACTGCCGGGAGCGAAGGATGCATTGAATAAATATGAATTTAAATTGAAGGACGAAGTGAATTATGAGGTGTTCTCAGGTCCTTCAATGCGTATTTCAGTGGATTTCGCAGATATCGATGGTTCTGAAAGCATCTTGCCTACGGGACAATCGGGCAATCCGTTCAGCGCTTTTTACGCGAATCAAGCACCGCTTTATCATGCGGGTCAATTTCGAAAGCAACGCATGAACAGAGATGACATCGAAGCCAATCGAATCGGATCGGCATACCTGAGGCCCTTGCGTTAACAGATCTATATGCGCCGGATTTTGGGTTTCTTTTCTTTTTTTTAAAATATTTTTTTAAGTGAGGTTAAATAATTATTTTTACCTCGATGAAAAAAAATAAGTTGAGTTGTGAAGAATGGGCCAATGTGGAGTTTGCAAAGTTTGGTTTCATTCGCGGCCTTGTTTGCAATGAAAAGCCGTTGCTACGGTCTGTAATAGTGTTGCTAGGTATCGCCTTCGGGGCTGTTTCCGTTAGCGCTCAATGCGATATAAGCGTGCGCAGTAGCGCCGGATCCGTTCCAAATGCCTCTCTTTCAATAGATGGATCGCCATTCGGAGCGACCGATGCAAACGGCGTTTGGTCAGGTCAGTTCGTTCAAGCAAATAGCAGTCTTAATAACATTCTGATTCGTGCACTTGGTTTCCAGTCCTGGGAGGGAATGTTGACATGTGATGCGGGCGAAAGTCATTCGATTTACCTTGATGAAAACACGTATGTTCTCGGTGGAGCGACGGTCATAGGCAGCCTGTCGGCGATGAAGTTAAAAGAGAGCCCTATTCGCACTCAAGTGCTTTCGGGGAAAGCCTTGCGCGATATTCCCGCAGACGATGCTACTGAAGCACTTGATTTCAGCAATGGCCTCCGTGAAACGATTGCCTGTGGTATTTGCGGTACCAATGACATTCATATCAATGGTTTGGAGGGTGTTTATACCTTGATTCTCATCGACGGGGTTCCTTTGTTGGGTGGACTTGCTTCGGCCTATGCATTGGACGGGATTCCGCTGAGCATGATTCAACAGGTCGAAGTCATTCAGGGGCCAGCGAGTGCTCGTTTTGGCAGTCAAGCGGTTGGTGGAGTCATCAATGTGGTGCTTGCTCCTTTGCGCACGGGCACCGCATCGGGAAGCCTTGGTTTGGATAGTCATCAGCGGCTCACACTCACGTCTGCGGCCACTTGGGGTCCGAACGAAGCCCCATGGCAATTTGGATTGGACGCCCATCGTATGGTCCATCGCCTCGATGATAACGGCGATGGTATGACCGATGCGCCGACGATCGAGCGGATTGTTGGCACGTTGCGGCATCAGCGCAGCACCGAAAAGAGGCATTGGCGCGCCACGTTGCGCGGTTTTGCTGAAAAACGCTTTGGTGGTGCAATGGGTTTCGAGGAATCGGATCGTGGGAGGGACTCCCGTTACGGTGAACGCATTGATTTGCTTCGAGGCGAATGGCTATTGGGTGGATCGCCACGCAGTGGCGCAGGCATGACCTATCAAGGGGGGCTTTCATTTCATGATCAACGCTCCACTTATGGTCTGACCAATTTCAATGCCCGTGAACTTACAGCCAATGCGGAGGCATTTCACAGCGGCTGGAGTTGGAAGGAAAATCGACGCATCACCGGTGGCATGAGTTTGATGTGGGACAAATACAGCGATGAAACCCCCGCTGAATCAGATATGAATGTTTTGATTCCAGCACTTTACGTGGAGCATACAGGCGCTTCTTCTGGCTCCGAAGGAGAACGCAAGACCTTTTCATGGATTCACGGTCTCCGCATTGAAAAGCCGTCCAATGCTGGCGCAGTCGTTGCGCCGCGAATCAATTTCAAGTGGTCGCCTTCCAACGCGGTGGATTTTAGACTCAACGCCGGACGCGGCTACCGAAGAGTGCATTTGTTTACAGAAGAGCATGCAGCGCTGGATGGTTCCCGAGCCGTAGTACAACCTGATCAAGGACTGCGCCCTGAATCGAGCTGGAATGCTAATTTTAGTGGCAGTTGGACTACAGGAGATGATACATACACCGCAACGGTTTCAGGACATGTTTTTTCGACGCTGTTTACGGATCGAATTTATGCTGACTACGATAGTCTGCCCAATGCTATCGTCTACCGGAACATTGATGGAGTAGGTTGGAATCGAGGATTTGGAGCGGATGCTGTACTCACGGGATCTCGTGGTTGGACTTGCACGCTCGGCGCTACCATTCTGCGCTCTCAATTGCTTGAGCAGTCGGACGATCCTTGGTCGATGGATGCGTGGCAAGAGGCTGAAGACATTGAGTTTGCGCCCAATGTTACTGCAAATTTCGGGGGTGGTTATCGATGGGAACACTGGGGAGTCAATCTTGCTGGTCAGCACGTGGGGACCATGCGCTTGCCTTATTACAGTGAGTTCGAGGCGGAACGCAGTGATCCGTTTCAGCTACTACACCTGAGCCTTTTCCATTCTTGGTCTCCTCATAACGCAAAGAGAGCAGAAGGAACCAATACGTTGACCGTCGGAATCAAAAATTTGACCAATACAGTCCAATCGCGCCCGATTATTTCTTCCGAAGCTCCATTCAGTGAGGACTTTGATGCCTCACGCATTTACGCGCCTATTGAGCAACGGCGGCTGTTTGTCAAGTTGGCCTGGACGCGCTGATATCAACAATGGGATCTGTCTCACTTATTGATACACTCGGATGTAGTCCACTGCCATGAACTGAGGGAATATGGTCGTTTCATTTGGATAACCAGGCCACTGGCCCCCCACAGCGACATTCATGATGAAAAAGAAAGGGGTGTTGAAGGGGTAATTTTGATCGCCTGAAACCGCGTTGGTTATGCTGTAAAAGGGTTGGTCATCAAGTAACCATGTGATACCATTCTCATCCCAATCAATGGAAAAAACGTGGAACTCGTCGGCAAATGTTTGTGGTGCTGGTATGTATGTGCTTCCTCCAGTGTATTGATGCTGGGAGAAGCTGTTTCCGAAGTGAATCGTGCCATGAACATTGTTGGGGCTGGATCCAATGAGCTCCATGATGTCGATTTCTCCGCATGCTGGCCAACCGATGTTGGGAAAATTTCCCCCCAACATCCAAATCGCAGGCCAAATACCTTGTCCGAAAGGCAACACGGCCCGAACGTCAATTCGACCGTACTGGAATTCTTGCAATCCAATGGACTTCAGTCGCGCTGAAGTGTATTGCGAACCATTCTCTTTGGCCACAATCATCAGGTTTCCATTCTCTACATAGGAGTTTTCGGAACTTGATGTGTAGTTCTGTAGCTCTTGATTGCCCCACCCAGAGGCGCCAAGGTCGTAAGTCCAGTGCTGTGAATTGATTTGATCGCCTTCAAACTCATCTGACCAAGTCAATGCCAAACCCGGGTAATTGTCTGCGGCATCGTATCCTTCTGAGGATACTTGAATCACTGTATCATCATTGCGAATAGTGCCGATTGCCTCTTGAAAACCATCGGCAATGATTCCGTTGGAAGACCCAGTCAAGACCACGCGAAACTGCTCGTCTTCCTCTAAAAAAGCATCAATGATAATCTCCACTTCTATGGTAGCCGATGCAGTGCCTGCAGCAAAGACTGCAATACCCGCAGTGGCTACAAAGTCTTCCCCAGCCTCAGCTGTTATCGCTTTGACTTCATATGTGACGCTCACTTCTCGGGTTGTGGAAAGGTCAAGCACTAGTGGAAACCTAAAAATAGCATTTTCCTCATTCTCAAATTGGCTGACATTGATTGGGAAGGAAATGGAAGGCAATGCGCCTGCGGGTTCGTTCTTGTCACATGCAGTGAGTCCCAACAAGCAAAAAAAACTGATGACTACATTATTGTTGGACATGGTTGAAAAAGTTTAAAAACGGTAATTTATAGTGTTGATGATGTTAGGAGTAGTTTTTGTACCCTTTAATTACCCAAAAGTGTCAAAAATTTTGCGGAATCTTTGGATTGTGTATTTTTGACACTCAATTTATGATCATGCGTGCAAAGCTCTTTACTTTTTTTGCTCTAATTACGTTATGCGGATCTTTGCAAAGCCAAAACCGGCTTTCTACGCTTGGCACTGCGATCGTGAATGAATCTCAGGACACTGTTCTTCTCAGGGGAATGGGTCTTGGAGGTTGGATGTTGCAGGAGGGGTATATGTTACAAACCTCTGCATTCGCGAATCCACAGTGGGAAATACGGCAAAAGATTGAGGAAACCATTGGAGAGGAGGCCACGGATGAGTTTTATGACGCCTGGCTTCAAAATCATGTTCAGAAAAGTGACATCGATTCGATGAAGTCATGGGGATTCAATTCTGTGCGTTTGCCGTTGCATTACAATCTCTTTACGCTTGCCATAGAGGAAGAACCAATTCCTGGAGAGAATACGTGGCTCGAAATCGGTTTTGAATTGACTGACAGTCTCATTTCATGGTGCAAGCAGAACGAGATTTATGTGGTTCTTGATCTTCATGCTGCCCCCGGAGGACAGGGGTATGACGCTGCTATTTCTGATTACGATCCATCGAAGCCGTCTTTGTGGCAAAGCCAGGAGAATCGAGATAAGATGGTGGCTTTGTGGAAGCGCCTTGCTGAAATCTATGTCGACGAAGATTGGGTCGCTGGATATGACTTGTTGAATGAGCCCAACTGGGACCTGCCGGGCAATACGGCAATGCGAGCTCTGTATGAAGAAGTCACCGATAGCATTCGTACCGTTGATTCGGATCACATCATCTTTATCGAAGGCAATTGGTGGGCCAATGATTTTACAGGTTTGACTCCCCCATGGGACGAGAACTTGGTGTATTCACCGCACAAGTATTGGAGCACCAACAATGCAGAGACCATGCAGTGGGTCACAACCATGCGCAATGAGTACAATGTTCCGCTTTATTTGGGTGAGAGTGGAGAAAACTCCAATGTTTGGTTCCGGGATGCTATTCGTCTTTTAGAAGACTTGGGCATTGGATGGGCGTGGTGGCCCCTGAAAAAGGTCGATAACATTTCAGCCATTCTGAGCATTCCCAAAACAGACGATTACGAAGCTTTATTGAATCATTGGAATGGCAGTGGTCCAGCGCCAACCGCTGAAGCAGCTACGGCAACACTGATGGAACTTACGGAGAATTTGAAAACTGGAAATTGTGCGTTCAAGCCCGATGTGGTGGACGCGATGTTCCGTCAGGTTTATTCGGACGAAACTAGACCGTTTAAAGAGGTGCAGTCGATTCCCGGTTTAGTGTTCGCTACTGATTTTGACCTGGGAGTGGTGGGTTCTGCATATTCTGACACGAAAACAGCAAATTACCATGTATCCACAGGAAACTACACGGAATGGAATAGTGGTTGGTCTTACCGAAATGACGGTGTAGACGTGCAGCCATGTGATGATGCAATCAATTCCAATGGCTACAACGTAGGATGGTTGGCTTCGGATGAGTGGATGAACTACACGGTAAACGTGGAAGTATCTGGGGTTTACGATGTCGAATTGAGAGTCGCTGCAGGTGCTGATGAAGGCGTATTCCATTTTGAAATGAATGGCGCTGACATCTCGCAAACTGTTTCAGTGGCCAATTCGGGCGGTTGGGAAAACTGGACGACCATATTGGTCGAGGACGTAATCCTCTATGAAGGAGAATCGACCTTGGCATTCTACATGAATCAAGCGGGATTCAATCTAAGCAGTTTCGACTTTCTGTACTCCGGAATATCACCTGCTGATGCGGCGCATGCTTTTGTTTCCGCGCAGACATTGAATAACAACCAAATTAAGATGTCGGTAAATAAGCCGATTCAGGTTCCGCTCGCATCTGTGCCGGGTGGTTTCGAGATTCAAATCAATGGCCAGACCGTCGGATTTAATATGATCACACTGGATGCGAATAACAATCGAACCGTGATCTTCGATATGGATGAGCCGCTTAAGGGAACAGATGTCATCAGAATCTCATACGTGGGCGCTGAAGTGCAAGCAGAAGACGGAACTGAATTGGAGGCATTTCAATTGGAGGACGTGCTGAATACACTGGATGTTGTTCATGAGATCCCAGGACGCGTTGAGGCTGAGGACTACTCGTATCAGAGCGGAGTGGAACTGGAGTCGACATCTGATGCTGGGGGAGGACAAAATGTTGGCTATTTGGATGCAGGCGATATTTTGGAATACCAAGTCGATGTGACGAAGTCAGGATTTTATACCGTTGACTTTCGCACAGCTTCGCTCGATGGTTCAGGCTCAGTTATAGCCCGCCTAGAACGAGAAAATGGACAGGTGATTTATGTATGCCAATCAGATTTTGAGCCCACAGGGGGCTGGCAAGACTGGGCTACGACGACAGAGACAGCCAATTTGGATACGGGGTCTTACACCTTGCGTATACAAATCACGGAAGCTCCCTTCAACATGAATTGGATTCAATTCAATTATGATGACGTGGAAGAAGAAGAAGAAGAAGAGGAAGAGGAGGAAGTGACTTACGGCTTTGCTTTCAACAATATCGTTACGTTTCCCAATCCAGCAGCTGATCAGATTACGATTGCTTTCGGCTCGTACCTGAGCCAAGACCTGGGGCTATCGATCTATGATTCCCGAGGAAGGCCAGTGTATGGTGAAGTGTTTCAAAACGTATCTATGCTTGAAGTTCCGCTAGATCTGAGTGAGCTCGCCATGGGATTGTATCACGTCTTTGTCGAGAAAGAAAACGGTGAAATTGAGGTGGGACGCTTTGTGAAAGCTGCAAAGTGATTTTGCATGCTTGCTCGCCTGAATCTTGAACATTGAATCTTTGAATTTTATTGCCTTTCTTTTTTATCAAAACATTCTGTGTAAATTGCACACGAATCGTGGAAGCTTCAATGAGCTGTTTCTTTGGTTCAGGGTTCACAACCCCCCTTTAAATCAAACATTTATGAATAAGAACTTGCTGCGTGTTTTGCGCTCTACGCTGGTGCTTTTGTTGGCTGTAACATCGGTCTCGATTTGCGTCCACGCCCAAAACGTTGCCGTTTCTGGGAGAATTCTCGATGGCAATACGGAGAATGCTTTGATTGGCACTACGGTGATGGTCGAAGGAACAATAAATGGAGACGTGGCAGATGTTTCCGGGGACTTTTCCATCGAAGTCAGTAAACTTCCGATCAACCTCGTCTTCAGCTTCATCGGATACGAGTCACAAACTATTACTGTTGCCAACGCGTCACCGATCACCGTGCGCATGATTATGGATGCGGAACTGGTCGATGAAGTTGTTGTCGTGGGCTATGGTCGACAGAAAAAGAAGGTTTCTACCGGCTCCATTTCAAGGGTCGATTCGAAAGATCTTGAGGGCATTGCTGTGCCGGATGTTATAAGCGCTTTGGAAGGCCAAACGTCAGGTTTGTTGATCAACGAATCCAGCGGACAGCCTGGAGCGGGAAAAAGTATTCTCATTCGTGGAATTAGCACCAATGGCGACAATACGCCGCTATTTGTAGTGGATGGCTTGCAGGTTGGAAACATCGATAACCTCAATCCAAGTGATGTCGAGTCTGTGGATGTTTTGAAAGACGCGGCTTCGAGCGCTATTTATGGAGCTCGTGCGGCCAATGGTGTTGTGATCATAACGACCAAGAGCGGCACAGGAAAGGACGCTGGATCCATCACTTATGCTACAAGTTACCTGAATTCCCGGCCGTGGAAATTGCCTGAAATGCTAGGCGCAGAGGATTACGTCATGTTGATGCGCGAGAAGTTTGCTAACAGCAACCAAACCGCTGCTCTGAACTCCCTAGGTTTCCCCAACTTGGGGGATGCGTTGGCGAATGACACGGATTGGATGAATGAGATTTTTAGCCCTGCACAGGTGGTGAACCACCGCATCACGGCATCGGGAAAAAACTCTTACCTCTCGATTGACTACTGGAACCAAAATGGTGTCATCGGAGGCGAGAAGTCCAACTACAAGCGTTACGCTTTGCGATACAACTCTACCAAACAGGTCAAGGGAATTTTAACGGTAGGACAGAATCTTTACCTCAACCGAACGGACAACAATAACATCGGAACGAACAGTGCTTTTGGTGGCGTGCAATCGGATGCATTTGCTTACGATCCGCTCACTTCTGTATACAGCGAGGAAGGTCAATATGGCTTCGCTCAGTCGCCTTGGGTGCAAAAGGAGTACATCAATCCATTGAGCCGTTTGTGGCTGATGAACGGCGACGGCAAATCAGATCAAATTTTGGGCAACATATACTTGGAGATTGAACCTATTGAAGGTCTTCGCTTGAAGACTGATCTTGGATTCGATCTGAATTGGTGGGACTACCGCAATTTCACTCCAACGTATGAATTCCATGCAGCAGCGAGCAACTTGACCAACGATGTCGGCCAGGGCTCTGGAAACTTCCAGGGGATTCAATGGGAAAACACAGCGAATTATGTCAAGACTGTGAACGAGAAGCACAATTTCGACTTTCTCTTAGGTACTTCTTACCGTGCGAATGAGTTCCGTCAAGTTGGAGGAAATACATCCAACATTCCAATGGATTCGCAATTCAATCCAAACTTTCAGTACATCGATGCGGGCCAAGACACACTAGACCTCACGTTTGGTGGAGCATCAGTGGATTATGCATTGATCAGTACATTCTCTCGTTTGTTGTACGATTATGACGAGAAGTACCTTTTCTCTGCGACGGTCCGCCGCGACGGTTCATCCAATTTTGGATCGAACAATCAGTTTGGCGTGTTCCCATCGTTTTCCGCGGGTTGGGTAGCGTCCAATGAGAACTTTATGGACGCTATTGGAGACATTAGTTTTTTGAAGTTGCGGGCATCGTGGGGAGTGAACGGCTCAGACCGTATTGCACCATTGAGCTATGTGTCGCGTGTTGAAAACGTGTTCACCTATGCCTTCGGGGCAGATGAGCAGACGCTGAATACAGGTTCCGCGTTGGCTACACCTCCCAATAAAGATGTCAAATGGGAGGAAAGTGAACAAATCGATATTGGTATTGAGCTTGGTTTGTTTGATGATAAGCTGACCATTGAAGCGGATGTCTATCGAAAAGTCACCAAGGATTTATTGATGGCACAATTGATTCCGGGTTACATCGGAGCAACCAATAATCCGATTTCTAACTTGGGAGAAATTCGAAATCAAGGAGTGGAGCTGTCGCTTACGCACCGGGCTTCCATTTATGACGTGAATATCTCTACAACCTTAAACTACACTCATTTCACCAATGAAGTGATCAATGTGGCTGGTGAGACAGGATTCCTCAACGGCTGGGGTTGGCCTGTTCGAAATACAGCAATCACGAGAATGAGCGAGGGATATGCAGTTGGTCACTTCATCGGCTACGAGAGCGATGGAATTTTCCAAACCCAAGCTGAGATTTTCTCTCACTTGAATTCAGAAGGGGATTTGCTTCAGCCCAATGCTGAGCCGGGAGACATCAAATTCCTCGATTCCAATAGTGATGGAGTCATCGACTCGGATGATATTACCGACATTGGAAACCCATGGCCGAAACACATGTTCGGATTGAGTACAAACATTGATTACAAGGGTTTTTATGTCAGTGCTGTTTTCAATGCTCAAATCGGCCACGATATTTTTCGGACCTACGAACGTTCGGATGTCACTTTCTCGAACTATCAGAGCTTTTGGATGGATCGTTGGACGCCTGAGGCTCCTAGCACCGAGTTGCCACGTCTGACGTCTACTGATCCAAACAACAACCAGCGACCATCAGATTTTTATGTTGAAAAAGGAAATTTCTTGCGACTGCGCAATTTTCAGTTGGGCTGGAACTTGCCGAAACGTTGGATCGATAATGCGAAGATGGAGGAAGTAAAGGTTTATCTCACGGCCAACAATCTTTTCACCCTCACCAACTACCGTGGATTTGATCCAGATATTGGCACCAGTGGATGGATACTTGATACGGGCATCGATAAGGGCTTCTATCCGAACAACCGATCCATTGGGGCGGGCATAAACGTTACTCTTTAAAGCACAGAATCATGAATACGACATACCGCAACCTTCTTATTCTCGCAGGCTTTACCATGATCTTTGCTGCATGCAACAAAGACCGATTGGAGGTGGATCCCGTGAACCAGTTTCTTTCCAGTAACTATTTCCAAACAGAACAGCAGATTTCTGCTGCTTTGATTGGTGCTTATGACCCCGTTGGGTGGTCGATGGCATTTGGTCAATGGATTTCGCCGACCATGTTTGGTGAAATTCGTTCGGACAATGCAAATGCCGGTGGGGATCCTTCAAACAATGACCAGCCAGGCTGGCAGGAGTTTGATGACTTTAGAAACACCAACATCAATACGATAACGCATCCAATCTACCGCCGAAGCTACATTGGCATAGGCCGAGTGAATGTGTTATTAGAATCAGCAGAATTGGAGTCACCAGCCGTTGAGATTTATAAAGCTGAGGCTTTGTTTCTGCGCGCTTACTACCATTTTGAGCTGTTTCGTCATTTTGGCCCGATTCCGTTGGTGACGACAACTTTGCTTCCGAGTGCGTTGGACTTGGAACGAAACTCCTTGTCGGAAGTGATGCAACAGATTGTCCAAGATTGTGAGGATGCTGCAGCCGTACTTCCTACCATAGCGCCATCAGGTGAGGAGGGAAGAGCTACCAAAGGTGCCGCACTCGCGCTCATGGGGAAGGCTTATTTGTATTGGGCTGATTTGAAAGGCGATGATGTTGGCCTTTTTACTCAGGCAGCTGACGCGTTTCAAGAAGTTGTTGATTTGGGTTTGTATGAGTTGGAGGACGATATGGATCGTTTGTACCAACTTGGCGTACGAAACACCGCTGAATCCGTATTTGAGATTCAACACAATCCGCTTCATTCTAGCGATTGGTATTGGAGCGAAGGCGTAGATGGCAATGCTATGATTCAGTTGTGCGGCATTCGTGGATTGTGCGCTGAGCATCCGGATTACGAAGCCGGATGGGGATTCATGTCAGTGACAGAAGGCCTTTGGAACCACTTCTTGGACGATGACCAATTCCGCAGGGATGTGGCGATTATTTCGGAAGACGAGCTGGCACAGGATATGGCTGATGCCGGTCTGAGCTGCGATCCATTGATCGACATGACACAGAACAACCCACAAGATTTTACAGGTTACTGGCAGCAGAAATACGCAAACTATAAATCTTTTGCGGGCATGAATGTCAATGGTGGAAATGAGCACCTCACGAAATCGCTGAACGCTCATGCTATACGGTATGCTGATGTATTGCTAATGCATGCTGAGGCTTTGCACCGTGGTACTGGCGATGACGGTTCTGCGATGGCTTCCATCGACATCGTACGCGAGCGTGCCGCGGGTCCTGGAGACAATGCAGGAAATTTCCGCACTTCGGCTGAGGTGATGGCCAGTGAGGGTTGGAGTTTGCTGGATCTGATCTGGTATGAGCGACGTGCAGAATTCGCCTGTGAAGGCGATCGTTGGTTTGACCTCGTGCGTTCGGGTCGAGCGAATTCTGGTTTGTTTGTGGGTGATGGGGACAAGGAAGGCAACTTTGGCGAAGAGCACCTTTGGTTGCCTATTGCGCTGGAGGAAACAGTGCTTGCTACCAGCCTCACAACCTACCCTGACGCAGCACTATTCAACTAAAACATCAAACAGCAGAACGTTGCTGTTTTCCTAGTCTAAAATCAATCCAAATCAATAATTCATTTCAGATGAACAAGACTTTAAAAATTCTTAGTGTCATGTTTCTTTCGAGCCTCATCATGACGGCCTGTAAAAAGGAAGATGAAACGGAGCCAGCAGGTGTTATTGCGAGCTTCCAATATGAAATCAGTTCAGAAAACTGGTCAGATGTTACATTCACCAACTACTCTCAAAATGCGTCCTCGTATACCTGGGATTTTGGTGATGGCAATACGAGTACAGAAGAGAGTCCGATACATTCATACGCTGGAGGTGGCACTTACGAGGTGGTGCTTTCATCAACAGGTGAGGCAGGGACGGCTATAAAATCGGAGACGATCACGGTCACAAACCCGAACACAGCGCAGCAATTCCTCACGGGAGTTGACGGCAAAACATGGTACCTCAATCGTGAGGAAGTTGCCATGGGCATAGGACCTGGAATCGGAGACGTTTCTTGGTGGTCATTTGGCGGCGTTACACCACTAGGCGAGCGTCCATGTATTTTGGATGATTCATTTACATTCAATCCTGACGGAACGTGGGAAAAGAATACGGAAGGAACGGTTTTCGTTGATTCGGACGCCAACGGCGGATGGTTGGGCAAATCAACGGAGAGCTGCCATACCGAGGATGAGCCTAATCTCTTTGTTGGACCCAATGGCGAAGACCTGAGCGCATGGGCAAACGGAGGTGATTATACGTTCAGCTTTAACAGTGCTCAGAACACGGTGGTCATCGAGGGTTTTGGCGCCTACATTGGGCTTCCAAATAAGACAGAAAATGGGGATAGCTACTTGCCAACAGAGACAAGAACGTATACGATCTTCAATATGGAAGAAGGCGATATCGCTGACAAGCTCGATGTGGCAATCGTGAATTTGGGCGATGGTTCGGCCTGGAGCTTTTACTTGTTGAGCTACCATAACCCCGCGGATATTCCGCCAGTTCCTGTATCGAGTCCAATTGCTGGCTTCTCTTACGTGAAGGATTTGAATACGGTGACATTCACCAATACATCTGCAAACTCCACTTCATATGAGTGGGATTTTGGAGACGGCGGTTACAGTACAGAAGAGGATCCCGTATACACCTACTCAGCGGATGGTGACTACACGGTGACGCTGACAGCCATGGATGACGAGATGCTCAGCGACCAAAATTCGCAGGTTGTTTCCATCAGTTCTGCTGTCTTTACTGCGGCTGATTTGTCAAGTCCGGA
>DDEH01000077.1 GCA_002336085.1 Flavobacteriales bacterium UBA1959
CAAGCCGTCGGTCGCGGCCGTTCATCGCGCAAGGGATGGGCAACGCATTGGCACGATAGCATGAATGAAGGCCTCATTCGTACCATCTCCTTGACCGAAATGTCTCCTCTCACCAAGTTGTCCATTGATTGGCCTTCCGGTTTCGTCTCAATATTTTGCCCCAAGGCGTTGCACGATCAAGACCCAGGAATGGTGGGGCCTTTTCAAATGGGAGGGGAGCGGGACGCACATCGATATATGCAGTCTTTTTTTGAAGACCGAGTTCGAGGATACCGACGCCAGATTGGTCAACCCCAAGCAAGCCGACAATCCTGCAGTCGTTTGTCTCCCTATCTCGCATGGGGTTGCTTGAGTATGCGCCAGGTTTTTCAGGTTTTTCTGCATGCTCATGTTCCGCGAGCAAAAATGGATTTGAAGGCATTTGGAAGTCGTCTTCGATGGCAAGGCCATTTTATTCAAAAGTTTGAATCAGAAGATCGAATGGAGTTTGAATCTGTAAACCGCGGATACTTGGATATGGATCACCGCGGTACACCAGAATCATTGGAAGCTTGGAAGCTTGGGAGAACAGGGGTTCCACTTGTGGATGCGTGCATGCGCTGTGTAGTTGCTACCGGCTATCTCAACTTCAGAATGCGTGCTATGTTGGTGAGTTTTTTAACGCATCATCTCGACCATCCGTGGCAAGCCGGTGTGGCCCATTTAGCGAGGTGCTTTCTCGATTTTGAACCGGGGATTCATTACAGCCAATTTCAAATGCAAGCGGGTGTGACTGGCATTAACACAATTCGAATCTATAATCCCGTAAAACAGGGCATCGAGCGTGATCCCGATGGAGCGTTTATCGTGAAGTGGGTTCCGGAATTGCAATGTGCTCCCACTCCTTACAGGCATGCGCCATGGACCATGCCACCGATGGAAAGGGCCTGGCAGGATCAAGTTTGGGAGTACATAGACCCTATTGTAAACATTGACGCGGCGGCTCGAATGGCACGTGAAAGGCTATGGGCCCGTAAGAATTCCCCGCAAGTTAGGAAGGAGGCTCACAGAATTCTGTCGGTGCACGTGGCGCCTGAAAGTCCAATGGATTAAGGCGTTTTGCCATCAATTCCACCTACGTACCGCTCAATGATTCTTAGGGAATCTGCCCATTGTGCGCCGTCAAATCCCTGGAATTTATTGCCATTTAAAGTGGACAAATAACACTTCAGACATTCCGCTGCAATGGGCATATACGACCAATGCCACTTCTCCTCCCTATACCCGGTTCTTCCGTTGGATTGGTCGCCGTAAACTTGAAGAAAACCGTGCGCAGGGGCATGCTCTCTGAGCCATTCATAAGTTGCAATTCCAAGGGGGTCTTCTTCGAACCATTTATTTTCAAATGCATTTAAATCGATATCTGTGCCCCAATGGTGACGTGAAGAACCTGGCATGGCACTGTATTTTAAGATCTCAATTGCACGATCTACTCCTTCGAAATTATGGTAGCGGTCGCTTTTCCATTTTCGGTTCCATATTCCTCTTTGATACGTCCAGTTTCGCGCAGCACTTAGAATGGTCAGATTGATGCCGTCATCATTTGCTGCTTGCCACATGACTTGGAAAGCATCCAGTGCCTCAGTACGCATAAATATGCGTTCCTTGGTTGTGTACTTCTGAGGAATAACAGCAAAGCTCGAATCTTGGCTGGGGTCGAATTGTCCCGAGAGATGACTCAATTCAACGCCCGTGCATCCAATAATTGTGTCCCTTTTTTCGATACGAACCAATACCGTTTCGTCTTCACAGGCGAGAAGTGATATGCTTATGATCAAGAACAATGGCAATAAGGGCTTCTTTGGCATGGCTTAAATGTCGCTAATCAATTTCGAACCATGATCAAAAAATGGTTCAAATCCTGATGAAGACGTTTCTTGTCTCCAAGAGGATCATGCTCAGTAGTGCAAGCGAAAGCTGAACATGTGGAAAAAGCTAAAACGCGCATTGAATCGTAAGCAATTCTTTTGGACCTTTTGTTCCAATTTTCACGCTCGAATGACTGTTGAGGATTGGATAGTGTCTAAGAAGAAGAACCTTAAACGGTGATTCTTCGTAAACAAATGCAAAAGGCGCTCAATGATGAATGTTCACCCCCAAAAACAGAAGTTGCAGGTCGTTATAATTGGCTTGCTCATCCTGTTGCTGCCTGCTTGCCTCGATCAACGATTTGAATTGGGAAATGACATGCCCATTGATGGACAGGTGAATCCGGCATTTGCATTGCCACTGGCACAGGGTCAATGGAGTGTACAACAAGCCTTGAATCAAATGGATTCCTTGAATTGGAGCACTGATCCCAACGGAGGTACAGCTATGCTCGTTCAGCCATTTGCATTGTTGCAAGCACCTCCGATTGAACTGCCTTTCATCAATGAATTTATTGTCGAAGACTTTTCCTTTGGTGCGAGCGCGGCTCAATCGCTCAGTAACCTTCCTGCCGGTGAGACCATGCAATTGAGCCATCAAACGTCATGGGGGTGGGAGTTGCCATCCATGGACGTGGTAGATTCTCTTTGGTTTTCTCAAGGTCTCTTTTCGGCGTCAATTTCATCAGACCTACCTATGAATCATTCAATTGAAGTGATCGCTACAAATGTTTTTATTGATGGTGCCCCCATGGTCTTGGAGTTTGTCCTGGACTATGCGGGTGCAACTCCGCAAGAGCAAACCGCATCTGTAAATATGGCCAATGCGCGTGGTGTATTCAATTCTACTGAAGGAGTTGAAGTGTTGTTTGATTGGGCAATTTCGGTGGAATCCAATGGGATGCCCGTGGATGATGATGCAAACATTTCAATTCAATTCGAGTGGCAGGACGTTTTCGTTTCTGGGGCCTTCGGGAAATTTGGTTCTCAGACTTCATTTGATTTTGAACTTGTGCAGGCGCTTCCATTAATGGCAGATTGGAACCCCGATCAATTTCATGTGGCTGATCCAAGAATCCGCTTGAATTCGCAAAATTCAAGCGGGATACCTTTAGCCATTCAATGGGATGAATTCGCATTCACATCCGCTACTAACTATTGGCCGATAAGCGGTCCGGATATCATGGACTTTCCGGTGATTGCTGCCGCACCCGCAGTTGGTATTTGGAGTCAAACGGAGCACGTAATAGACAACTCTGGAACAGTCCCTACTTTGACTGAGACATTTGAACTTCGACCAGATAGTGCGCGAATGAGAGGGCAATTGCTCTTAAATCCTGAGGGGCAAAACTCAAATTTTCTCACATCTGAAAGTACGTTGGTAGTGGATGGTTCATTGGAGATTCCGCTCACAGGATGGGCAAATGGATTGACTTGGAGGGATACCATCGCAGGATCAATTTCAAAAGAGCTTAATGCTGGAATCAATCCGCCAATGGATTGGCAAGATTTGGAGTCCATTACCATTCGATTCATCGCAATTAACGGCTGGCCATTGGGCATGGGCATGCAAGCGTATTTTTTGGACGGCAGCGATGAATTGGTAGATAGTCTTTATGTGTTGAACGATCCGAATGCATTTCATATACGTGCCGGTCTAGTGGACGAGTCGTTGTCTTCATTAGATCTAAATTATGGGCGTGTTTTAGAGCCCACACAAACCATTATGGATTTGGTGCTGACTCGTGAAAAGGCAATAGAACTATTGACTTTGGATTGCCAAGGGATTGAGTTGGTTCTGACGCTCGCAACGCCCGAGGCTCAAGCGGACAACGTGGTTCGATTTTTCCCTGAAGATTTGATGGATATTAAAGTGTCTGCTCGTGTGGACTTCGCGATAACGATTGAGCCATGATGAAGCATCTAATTCAGCCCTTATTTTGCATTACGGCGGTTGTACTCACGGCGATTCCTGGCAGAGCTCAAAATGCTCATAGCCTGGCATTCAATGATTTCGCACCGCAGCATCTGGAGTTTAGGATTGCACACCAGCCCCAGCATGGTTACTTCGCTTTTCCGGCTTTGGGCAATGCATCTTTCGCGCTTTCGAATTCGATGATACACCCCGCCCAATGGCTGTCTCAAACAGGCAATGATCCATTGGCGACAATTGTAGTCGATGAGGTGTTTTCTTCGTGGGATGACCCGAATCGTTTGGCCGCCTCGGTGCAATTGGACTGGCTGCAATTTGGCCGGTTTTTTAATGAAAAATCGTCATTTGTGCATGGTGGAATTCGCGAATTCGCACACTTTTCACTCACATTACCTACCGATTTACTCAAGTTTCCTTTGACGGGCAATGCGAATTTTGACTTGATGAATGATGCAGGATTGGACCTCTCTGATTTAGAGCTCCATGCTGAGCATCGAAGGTCGTACTACCTGGGTTGGCAGAAGCGTTGGAATGATCGCTTATCCTCGGGCATTCGTTTGAGCTTTATCCAAGGAATACGGAATGTCAACGCAACTGTTCAAAATTTGAACTGGAGCACAGATGTTGATACGTGGGATTGGGACTTAACTGGCCAAGCCTCTGGGCAATCAAGTGGTATGTGGCCTGTGGTACAATTAATTGATTCGGATGGGCTAAGCGATGCTGATGTTCTGCGCTTGCAGGAAGAAATGATTGCTGGATTGGGCCGAGGAGTTGGGATGGATTTTGGCTTGGAATACGCGTGGAGTTCCAAGTGGATGACGTTTCTGCAAGTGAATGATTTGGGTCGAATTAAGTGGGAAGAAGATGTGCTCAATTACACCACACAATCCGCTTCGTTTGTCTTCACAGGATTTTCATTGAATGAAGAAGATAATTGGACAATTGACGGGGCGGAAGACTCGCTTGTTGTCTGGAGTGAATCCGTTTCTGATGACCTTGAGAATCAAGCGGAATTTATTGAAAATGGTAAGGCATACAGTACATACCTTGGATCACGTTGGAGCGTAGGAGCGGAGTACGCACCTTTTCCAAATGCCAAATGGAGTCCGTCCTTGGGGGTGCTTTTGGTGAAGAAAAATCAGTTGCCAATCAGCTGGAGGGTTAGTTGGAATCAAGAATGGGGCAGTGGGATGAAAACGTCATTAACCTTGGGTGAACGAGACGGCTTGGGGACTTCAGCAGGGGTGAGTATTGCAGTAAATGCTGGCCCATTGGTGCTTTCCTTGGCCGCAGATTCGCACCGAATGTTGAATTGGACTGAATTCGCAATGGACAACACGAATGGAGATGGCTCGGACTATTACTTTCCAACATATTCCCCCACCATTCAGCTTCAAGCTGGTGTCGTTTTTCGTTTTGGTTGGAGGTCAAAAGATGAACGTAAAAAGTCCAATACGAAATGCGAAACGTTTGATGTGCCAAGCAGCACGAGCAAACCGAGTTTCTGATTCCTGATGAACGTCATTTGTTCGTGTTCGTGAGATTTTACAATTAAGTTCGCACGGCTTTTGCGACCTTGCGGCTTACGACCATGAATCCGATCCATCGCCTCGCTTTTTTACGTTACATCGTCATTGATGAGTGCCTCTTAAATAAGCGGCCTTTATTGAAGTCTATTTCACTAGATGCTTCCGGTGTTCGATCGGATCTTCCTTGGTACAAGGAAGATCTGTTACGTGCCATTAACGATCGAATTGCAGCTTTTACTCCCCATGGCAAGCCCATTGCGATGCGCACCCTTGAGAAGGACATTGTCGATATGCAAGCTTTGTTCGGAGTTAAGATTAATAAGCTGAGCCAGGGCAGGCGTGCTCACTACCAATATGCGAGCAAAGGCATGAGTATCCGCAAAGTCAGTTTATCGGCGGATCATGCTATGGCCCTTCAGCGCTTGTTTATTCACCTGGAATCGCTGCACTACGCTGAAGGGGAGGAATGGTGGTGGCAGGCAGAATCACGTATGCGCTTGCATTTTGATTTTTTCACGGAGGATTCCAACGATCGCAATGGCGTTCGTAATCGCATTGGAACTGTGAATGATTCGGTCTTTGAGAGTCATAGATGGCCTGATGTCAGTCAGAAGTGGCTTCCATCGCTGTCCAAATCAGCAGCAAAGGCTCGTCCCGTTCGTTTGGCTTATCGATTGCGGGATGATGGTGCATTGGAACATTCCACGTGCTGCATTGAATGGTTGGCTCAAGAAAAAGAGGAATGGTTGGTAGGAATATTGGCTTGGGACGAAGAAGCTCAAGAAGCTTTTAGATTGCTTTTGCCGATTCGGTCCATCGATTCTATGGATGATGTTACCGCTAACTTTCCTGTGGGATTTCAAGATCTAAAAACATGGAGTTGGCCAAATTTCGCGTCGCAACGCATGGGGTTGATTCCGGGAGTAGTAGGACCTGAGCTCGAGGATTCAGTGCCTGTGCAGATTTGGCTGGAGGAGTCCTTGGCGAAGCAGTTTTTAGTAGATCCGTTGCATCCGACGCAAGACTTGAGGCTCCAACGATCCGCCGGCGGTGTAATCTTTACAATCAATGTGGTTGTCGAATCAACTTTATTTAATTGGGTGCTGCAATGGGGGAGCAGGGCACAATTGCTAGAGCCTGCTGAAGCACGTCACATGATGCGGATGGAGGTTCGAGCCTTGTCCGCTCTGTATGACCCCATGTTCGGTCCATGAGTGATCAGTATTGATTGAAGAATACGGCGTTATCAAAAAGTAGTTTGCCGTTTTCCCAGAATCCTCTGAACAATGGATTGTCTGCCAGATAGGTGATGCTGCCCTGGCCCATTGGTTTTACTCCAAACACTAAGCTTCCTTCAAGGCTCCGATTGGCGCGGTGACCAACAAATCCGCTTATTGCTCTAGGTTGTGCCCCATAAGTGCCAACATTCCAGCCGTTTTCGATCGCGGAATAGCGCTTACTTGAAGAGCGGAGTGAATAGTAGGGGCCTTCCGAATAGCCCCAAGCAATGGGGTGACTTCGGTCGAGCTCCACGGAATAGATGGACCCATCGCCCGTCCGCATTGCCCGGTTTTGATTTCTGCTGCTAAATGGCTCATAGCGGTCTGCCGAACGGTCGTCATTGGTTCGCTTTCTCACTTCATTGGATTGGTTGTCGTCATCGTAACGGTTTAGTCCCCATTTTTCGAGATTTACAAATACATTCAAAGCATCTGAGATTGCAATGGCTCTTCCGCCGCTGCGAATCCAAGTCTCCAGTTCGTCTAGCCAATCGTCATCAACCGATCTGTACCATCCTGAAGGAAGGATTAAAACGTCATAGCCAGTCCAATCCGTAGGCGATGACATGCGGTTATTGAGCATGGAGATGGGGTATCCAAGTTCCTCCTCGAAATGCCACCAAGATTCTCCTGCTCCGGTGCTGGAAATACTCTCACCTGAGAGGCAAGCCACACGTGGCGGCTGCAAGAGCCAAATATCGTCTGAGCCCATGTCCGGACCTTCCATTGAGTGGCCAGCTCTTAATGGAAATAGTCGCACATGGCAGGCGTTGGCCAGCTCCTCAAGCTGCTCAGTCAGTGCGCTGCCGCTAATCTCTTTCTGGTCGCCCGCAATAATAAGGATGGAGCCTCGGTTCAATTTCAAATCTTTATACGCGATGGGCTCTGCGTTTGTCCGAATGCGAATTCCTTTGTCCATTGCGCGGGCTGCAAATCGGCTATCTGCAAGACCGTGGCGGTCGACTGCCCAGCCATAAGCGGGTTCAATACGGTTGATGGTTTCATTTTGTGTCCATTCATTCCCAAGAACGGGCACCTTCAGTCCAAAGGTTTGAAGTCCATATGCATAAGGAGTACTCCAGGTGGTTATGTCATAAGTAAGGGAGTCTGTTAATACGGGGTCCGGATCAAACAATACTTGAAGCAATCCTGAATGCGTTTGATGCGCATTGATGACCAAGTCTCCCACATTGGCCATAAGGGTTCGCGTTGTTTTTGTGCCGTATTCCCATGCTTTTGGGATGCGTTGATCACGCATTATCTGCTCGCATTGAATCTGATGCATCCCAAGAAAATCGACTAGCTCCTGCACGCGCTGCGCATTGGTTTCATTCACAGGCACGCAATAGGCCTTGAACTGTCCTATGGGATTTGTGCGATTTTGCTCAAAGAATTCGGCCATTTCATCAACAAGGTTGGTGCTCAATCGAGCACTGGTAAACATCGCCTCCAAGCTGCTGGAAACATGGTTTTTAACCCGTTTTTTGAGGCTCAATAAATCACCTGAATCTTGTTGTACCAAAACGCCAGCACCCCCGCTACCTCCTTGTTCATAGGTCATGCCTATGGAACCATTGAACATGGGGTAGGTGTCACCATAACTGGGGTAAAGGAGATCAAATGATTCGCGGGTGTAGTACAGTTCTCCTCGAGAATCAAAGTCTTTTGCCGTAGCATTTCCTATTTCACGTTGAAACGCGCGCTGCCAGTCGGTAATCATTTCGTGATAAGGCTCCGCAGCCGGAGCAAAGTAATACGGCGAATTGTAGCCCATTTCGTGGAAATCGCAGTGAACGTGTGGCATCCAGTCATGGTAGACCTTCGAACGCATTTGGCTTTCTCTTTGTTTTTGCCAAGCCCAATCTCGGTTCAGATCAAATAGGTAGTGATTGGGTCGGCCACCGGGCCAAGGCTCATCGTGTTCAAAAGCCACAGGATCAGCGTTGGGTGTGGAGGAAGCATATTGAGCGAACCAGTTGGTGTATCGGTCGTGCCCGTCGGGATTCAAGCACGGGTCGATAAGTACGAATAGTTTTTTCAGCCAGTTTTCACTTTGCTGAGCCGCGAGCACAGTGAGATACATGACCTCCATAGCTGCTTCAGTACAAACCGCTTCGTTTCCGTGCACGTTGTAACTCATCCAAGCGACTGCGACATCATCCCAAGATTCTGTTCCATTGCCGCCCGATATGCGTTCGAGATGCTGTTTCTGAAATTGGTCGACCTTATCCATGTTCGCTTGATGCGACACAACGAGTATTTGAAGCGGACGGCCTTCTGCGGTCTTACCGTATTCAATACTTTCTAAGAATGGAGCGGCTTCCAAGAGGTGATCTACATACTCCACCACGCGGTAATGCGGAGTGAACTGCTCGCCTATGGTGTAACCAAGAAATTCCGATGGGCTCATCAGTTTCTCTTGTCCAGAGATTCTTCCTGCGAAGAGCACGAGGCCGAGAACTGTAAAGAACTGAACGGTCCGTAAAGCGTATCTTACTTGCATATGAGCAAGTTAGCAAATCGACACTTTCTTTCAAGGGGCTGACCCCCTGAAGCGATCAAATCCTTTTGGCGAAGTTGATAATCTGTGCATCCATGGGATCAACACCGCTCCGAAGCGAACTGACGAGTTCTCCATTCTCGTTAATCAAAAACTTGTGAAAATTCCACATGACTTTGTTGTCACTCGTTCCATTGGAACTGGCGTTGCACAACCATTGGTAAACGGGATGCTGCGTCTTTCCTTTCACGTCAACTTTATCCATCATTTGGAAACTGACACCATAATTCTTGGAACAGAAACTGGCAATATCCTCGGAAGTTCCAGGTTCTTGGCCGCCAAAATTATTGCAAGGAAATCCAAGGATTACAAAATCTTCCGAATCTGTATTCTGATTTAATTTCTCGAGATCCTCGTACTGACCTGTATATCCGCACTTGGATGCAGTGTTTACGATGAGAACGCGCTTGCCTTTTAATCCTTCAAATGAAAAGGTCTCTCCATCAATGGTTTCGGCGTTAAGATTGTAGAAAGATTCCATTGGTTGCTGGGGAGTAAAGGATTCAGCTGATTCGAAGACTTTCCATGAAGTTAGTACGATTGCGAGAGCAATGATACAGGTTATAACGATAGTGGTTTCGGTGAAAAATCTCATAAGTTTGTCTTTTGTAGTTAAACATTAAAATCTCGGAAAATGTTCAAAGCGGTTGGTTTGGAAACTGTGGTCGGGATGTTGTGCGCTAAATGTACAATTGGGATACATGGCGGGGTCAAAATGATTTTGATCGTTTTGATTTTGGTGTCCTCGTCCTTGAGCCAAGTTAAGGCACAGTGTGCCAACTTTGGCGCATTCAATATCGGGGATAATGTGGAAATTACCTGTACAGA
>DDEH01000061.1 GCA_002336085.1 Flavobacteriales bacterium UBA1959
GAGCATAATAAAATAAGTTCTGAGTTTTTGACAGATCGGGAGCGGTATGATGGTATGGTGAAAAAGAATCCTCAGGTCGAAGAACTTCGAAAGCGTCTGGACCTGGACTTAAATGGCTAGTGGTCATGTGCAACGTTTTCATTTTAATGCCATTTGTTCTTAAGAGCTGCTGCTGCGTTGAAGTCAGCCTTGCATGGGATGATGTTTTTTTCGTGCCAGCTTTGAACGGATTGCACCTTGATGTGTTCCAACAATATGATTAGGTATTTCTTGAATTTTTTCCTTGTGGTCGTTTTCGCGCTCTTGGAAGTACAAGGCCTCCACGCTCAAGGAGTTATTCGCGGTCGCGTCAATGATGCACAAACCAATGAACCCATCCCATTCGCAAATGTGGTTGTACAGGGTGAATCGGTAGGTACGGCCACCGACTTCGATGGCAATTATGAGCTCAATTCGGTCGCTCCCGGGCTCAGAAACATCCAAGTGAGCTTTCTGGGCTATGAATCCAAAACGGTATTTGAAATTGAGGTGACACCGGCTCGCCCGGCCGTTGCAAACATTTTGCTTCGACCCTCTACTATTGCGATTGACGAAGCAGAGGTTGTTGGCGCTCGGCGGGCCAATTCAGCTGAAGCACCGCTCAGCGTTCGATCGTTGGGCACCAATGAAATCAAAAGGAATCCGGGAGGTGGTCGGGACATTAGCCGTGCCATTCGAACGCTCCCCGGCGTGGCAGCCATTCCAAGTTTTCGAAATGACATCGTAATCCGCGGTGGCGCTCCGAATGAGAATCGGTTTTACATCGATGGCATTGAGATTCCGAATATCAATCACTTTGCGACCCAAGGGGCAAGTGGTGGCCCCGTGGGTATGATCAATGTTGACCTCGTTGAGAACATTGATTTTTACGCAGGAGCCTTTCCAGTGGCTAGAGGAAACGCCTTGAGTTCGGTGATGGAATTTAGTTTCAAGGAGGCGCGAACAGATGAATGGACGGCAAACATGGTTGTAGGCACAAGTGATTTGGGCCTTACGTTGGAGGGGCCGACGGGTGATAAGAGCTCGCTGATTTTTAGCATGCGGCGCAGCTATCTTCAGTTTCTATTCGAGGCAATAGGATTGCCATTTTTGCCCATTTACAATGACTATCAATTCAAATGGACAGCACGACCGGATGACCGGAATTCGATTACGGTTATTGGACTTGGTGCTCTGGATAATTTTGAATTGAACCTCGCTGTTGTTGAGGATACTTCATCGGCCAACTACCTGGACCAATTGGCCATCTTAGGCGCATTGGATGTTCAAAAGCAATGGAATTATACCCAAGGCGTGCGTTGGGATCGCTTCCAGGACAACGGGAAATGGAGCTTTATCCTGAGCCGAAATATGCTGAATAACCGGGCTTTCAAGCATTTGGATAACGACGAGACTCAGCCGTTGCTCAGGGATTATTTGTCGCAGGAGATAGAAAACAAATTCCGTGCAGAGCGCAAGTGGTTTGGAGATAAGACGTGGGAGGCGACTTACGGTGCGGCATATGAATATGTCAAGTACAACAACCGAACTGATGAGTCACGCTTCGACCCTACTTCTGGAGGGGTGCTACCCATCCGATATGAAACTGATTTTAAGGCCCATAAATATGGGGTTTTTGCTACTGCGAGTCGAAAGCTATTGCAGGAGCGTTTGTCGCTCTCTGCAGGATTCCGGATGGACGGTTCAACACTTGGTGCAGGTTTGAAGAATCCGCTGGAGCAGTTTTCACCTCGGGCTTCTGCTTCTTATGCGTTTGCCCCGGGGTGGACGTGGAATGCAAATGTTGGCCGGTATTTTCAGCTTCCGGCATATACGATTTTGGGGTTTGAAGAGAATGGTCGTCGCGTCAATGCGGAGGAAACATCCACCTATTTACAAAATACACATGTTGTGAGCGGGTTCCGCTGGGAAGGCGGAGAACGGAACTTTGTCGCATCGTTGGAAGGCTTTTTGAAGAACTACGATGGTGCTCCAATTAGTCAACTATTGGGTGTCCCGCTTGCCAACCTCGGTGCGGATTTTGGAGTGGTTGGAAACGAGTCCGTTCTCTTCACAGGAATCGGTCGCTCGTACGGTACAGAACTGCTTCTGCAGCAGAGACTCTACAGAGGATTTTATGGATTGATGGCCTACACTTTTGTGCGAAGTGAATACACGGACTCTTCAGGTGATTACACGCCGAGCAGCTGGGATAACCGACATATTTTGAGCATGACAGGAGGGAAGAAGTTTGAGGGAGGCTGGGAAATTGGCGCTCGGTTGTTGTTCAGTGGTGGGCTGCCATATACCCCAGTCGATTTGAATTCATTGAGCATCGAATCGTGGGACAACTACGGACGAGCATTGCTGGATTATTCCCAATTGAATACAGAGCGCAACAGTGCATTTCATCAGCTGGATATTCGCATCGATAAAAAATGGTTTTTTGAGAATTGGTCATTGGACGTGTTTATGGAAATTCAAAATGCCACGGGAGCGGCGGTGCCGCAACCCACTTTTGTTGACGTAGTTCGCAACGGCGTCACGGGCGCACCCATTCCATCGTCGACGAATCCGGGTTTCTATGACCAACGACAGCTTGATCCAAGTACCGGTTCAGTGTTGCCGGCGTTGGGTTTGATCATTGAGTTGTAAGTTAATTTCACATTATGGCGGTTTATCTTTGACATCATGCGCGTCGATAAATTCCTTTGGTGCATACGTGCTTTTAAAACCCGTTCCTTGTCCTCAGCTCAGTGCCGCGAGGGGAAGGTTTTTGTGGATGCGAAGGCTGTAAAGCCCGCTCAAGAGTTAAAAGGCGGTGAAACTGTTCGCGTTCGGAAAGGGGCCATTTTCTTTGAATGGCAGGTCGTGCAGTTGCCCAAAAGTAGAATGGCAGCGTCCTTGGTCCCCGACTATGCGCGTGATATCACTCCCGATACTGAAAAGAAGAAATTGGAGGAAATCCGCAATGCTCAGCGCGATTTGCTTCGTCCGACGGGTCGCCCCACCAAACGGGATCGTCGAGATTGGGAAAAATGGTTTTCATGAGACAGCCCCATCACATAGCTTTTATTTCAGCGGAAGACACGCACCCTGTGCGTTTCAAGGTATTATGGCCGCACAAATCAGGGCCAGAGAAATGTATCATTGACAACGATTACGATGCAGGAGCCCGACACATCGGTGCGTTCAACGCAGATCGCGAATTGACGGGCGTTTGTTCTTTGTTCGATCAGCGTAGTGAGCACAATCCCCAGGCACTTCCATTGAATGATCGCGTTTATCGCTTGCGAGTGATGGGGACAATTCCCGAAGTGCGAGGTGAAGGATCGGGCGCACAAATTATTGAGTTTGCCAGCCAATGGTGCCAGGCTCAAGGTGTCAAGTGGCTCTGGTGCGATGCGCGCGAGGTGGCGTTTGGATTCTATCAAAAAATGCACTTTGAATTTTTTTCCGAGGCGTACGAAGTACCTGAGATAGGAATGCATCGGATGATGGCTCGGAAACTTTAAATTTGTCTCTTTTCAATTTGATCATGCCGAGAATCTCACAAAAGGGCGCGTCCATGCCCGACAGTCCTATTCGGAAGTTGACACCCTTCGCCAACGGTGCAAAAGCGCGCGGCGTTCATGTGATTCACTTGAACATCGGTCAGCCGGATATTGCCACGCCCCCGCAAGCGATAAAGGCCATTCATGAAATGAAGCGAGAGGTGTTAGAGTATAGTCCGAGTGAGGGTTTTGCGTCTTATCGTTCAGGTCTTTCCCGCTATTATAGTTCTGTAGGAGTCTCGGTAACTCCGGATGAGATTATGGTCACGACCGGTGGCTCAGAAGCACTGGTTTTTGCCTTTATGAGTTGCTTGAATCCAGGGGACCAAGTCATCATTCCCGAGCCATTTTATGCCAACTACAATGGGTTTGCAGCTTGGGCGGGAATAGAAATTGTGCCTGTTACCGCGACCATAGAAAACGGTTTTGCGCTCCCTCCGATGGCAGCATTTGAGGAAGCCATTACCGAACGCACCAGAGCCATTTTGATCTGCAACCCTGGAAATCCGACAGGAACGAAATACGCAAACGAATCGCTGCAGGCACTGGCTGATTTGGTCAAGGCGCGAGACTTGTTTTTGTTTTCAGATGAGGTTTACCGAGAATTCACCTATGACGGAACCATGGCTCCAAGTGTTCTGAGCTTGGAGGGTATCGAACAGAACGCCATTGTCATCGATAGTGTTTCCAAACGTTACAGTATGTGCGGTGCACGTATTGGGGCGTTGGTTACGAAAAATGCAGATGTTCGAACTGCCGCGATGCGCTTTGCCATGGCTCGTCTCAGTCCGCCAACTTTGGCTCAGGTTGCAGCTGAAGCAGCGCTTGATACTGATGCCGCGTATTTTGAGGAAGTGCGAGTGGAATACAAAGCCCGTCGCGATACGTTGGTAATGGGTTTGAGTGCAATCACGAATGTCGAGTGTCCGGTTCCAGGAGGTGCCTTTTATGCGGTTGCAAAACTTCCTATTGATGATGCCGATGCATTCTGTCAGTGGATGCTCGAGTCATTCGAGCATGATGGCAACACAGTGATGATGGCCCCCAATACAGGCTTTTACGCAACGGACGGAATGGGGAAACAAGAAGTCCGGTTGGCCTACGTGCTGCGCCAAGAAGAAATTCAAAAAGCAGTGAAATGCATTGCTGTGGGCCTTCAAGTATATCCGGGAAGAATCGCCGATTGAATCGAGCGTTTGAACTTTCTTGATTTAATTCCTCGGCGCTATTGATGAGTCCCTCCGCTTTGTAACTTCAAGCGCTCACTTATGAATCTTTGTGCCATGAAAATAGTCGTTTCCTTTTTTGTCTTTATTGCTTCGCTCATGTTGATTGATGTCTCTGCACAAGAGGCGGACACCACTTGGGTGCAGACGTATACGTGGGATTCACAGAACAATCCCGAGACGGCCTATGATAGTCCGGGACGGAAGTGGTTCGACTTTCCTGCAAACGACAACGACTCGTCTTATCAGAAGATTTTAATGTATTACAACCTCAAGTGCTTCGAGGACGGTACAGCCGGAAATCTTGGCTACGCTTGCGGCGAGTGGGATTACCTCTCTTACAGTTATTTGTTCGACCATACCGGTGAGCTAGACAGCAATCAGCTTTCTCATCCGCAGTGGCTCATTGATGACCTCACGTTTGAAAGTGATACACTCATCATGAATCCAGAAGGAGGACTTCCAATGGACACCGTGCGATGGACCTATTTGGATTATGGTGTTGTGCCGGTAGGTTCGGCATACGAGGCTGCTCCGTCTGACGGACCCTCAGATTGGACGGATCTGGATTGGCTCACCAGTGAATTTCCCGGAGGGAAAATGCAATGGCTTTGGTCAGCTGACGAATTGGATGCGTTGGGGTGGGAAGCATTGAGTGTGTCGGGATTGGAGTTTTCTGCGTTGAGCGGATTGGAAACGCGGGATGCCGCGCAGTGGAGTGCATATTGGGTGGAAGTTGACTCGTTAACCGAATTCCATGTGGGCGAACCAGTGGCGTCAGCCATGGTGTTTGATGCATCTCACTCTGGACGTTTCATTTGGGATTCACCTTTGCAGTGGAATGGAACCAGTCACCTTGTCATTGAATGCCAATGGTTTGGATACGAAGAGGCCATCGACTGGAGTTCTGTCGAAGGAACTCATTCGCCGCAGAAGACTTGGCAAGCCGGAACTGCTGGGGAGTTTGTTGCGTTTGATGGAAACGATCGCATCGATGTGTCTATGGCATGGCTTGATTCCATTTCGGATGCTGTGACCCTGGAGTTTTGGCAGCGGGGTACGGAGGCATTTCAGCCCGAAAACAATTCGATTTGTGAGGGTGTAAATGCGTCAAGTCAACGGGAGATAAACATCCACTTGCCTTGGTCCAACAGTCGGATCTACTGGGATGCAGGATACGATGGCGGCTACGACCGAATCGATCAAGCCGCCAATGCAGAAGACTACGAAGCCAAGTGGAACCATTGGGCTTTTACCAAGGATGCTGTGGCGGGAAATATGACGGTCCATCTGAATGGCAACGTCTGGCATACGGATTCAAACAAGGACAATGCTTTTGGTGAAATGGTTCGTTTTCATATTGGCTGCGATGAAAACGGAGGAAATGATTACCGCGGTGACGTCGATGAATTCCGGGTTTGGTCCAAGGCATTGGATGCTCAGACGATAGCGGATTATTATGACCGACCTGTGGATTCCAATCACCCTGAGTTGAATCATTTGCAGATGGATTTGTCCATGAATTACAATGTGGAAGTTGGGGCCGTTGGAGTATCAGAGGAATGGGTGTTGCATGGAAACGCAGGAGTGAAACGGCATCATCCCAAGGATGCCTTTTTCAATCCCGGATCCATGCCCAATCAGCAAAGACCAGCGCTAACGTGGTGGTATGGTGACTCTGAAGAGGTCGATCCGGTGGTCGTGGACCATGCACAGCGCATTCCCGCGACGAGCGTCGTTGAATGGACCGTTGTAGGAAATGGAGTCGATCCAGTTTCGGTCGATTACGGCTGGCCTGCAGATTTATCTCGGACTATTGTGACGCCAGAGGGTGATTTATTGGCTTCTTTTCCTCTGGAAGGTGAAACCACGGTTTACCAAAATGCATCTTTGGATTATTTCTCTCCGGCCTTTGATGTTATCGACCGTTACGAGTTGGCTCGATTCATTACGCCATATGGCATTGGACTTACCTTGGACGACGACGGATGGACCTGGGTTTTCGATGTTTCCGATTTTGCGCACTTGCTGCGCGATAGCGTTGAATTACAAGCAGGCAATTGGCAAGAATTGCTCGACATGAAGTTTGCGTTTATATCGGGGACTCCTCCCCGCGATGTAAAGCGCATGGATTCCTTTTGGAAAGGACAGTATAATTTGGCTTCATTTGATGAGAATATCACCGATTATATTTTCACCCCGCAGGAAGGAGAGGAAATGTTCAAGCTCCGCACACGAGCCAGCGGTCACGGATTTGGTTCGGGAAACAACTGTGGAGAGTTCTGTTACAATAATCATTCGGTGAAGGTGGATGGTGATCTTCAGTGGAGTTGGGAAGTGATGAGGGAATGTGCAGACAATCCACTTTATCCGCAGGGTGGAACATGGATATACGACCGCGCTGCGTGGTGCCCTGGTGCTCCGGTCGATACCAAAGAATTTGAGTTGACACCTTTCGTAGTAGGTCAAGACGAGTTTGCTGTAGATTATGACATCACCTACGATCCGGATGGCAATTACCGTTTCGAAGGCCAAGTGGTTGCTTACGGTCCTCCAAACATGCAATACGACGTTGAGGTGTCTCAAATTTTGGCGCCCTCAGACGACAAAGTCGAATCGCGATTGAACCCGGTATGCAAATCTCCTAAGGTGGTAATTCGAAACAATGGCGCTGATATTTTAACCGCTTGCACCATTGATTTTGGTGTTGAAGGTGGTGAGATCGCCACCTATATGTGGGAGGGAGAACTGTCGTTTATGGAGTCTGAAGAAGTGGTGCTCACGTACGATGACCCCATTTTGTGGGAAGGAGAAGACCAGGAGTGGTTGGTTTTTGAGGTGGAAGTCAGCAATCCAAACGGGCAATTGGATCAAGAGCCACGAAACAATGGCGGTTCGTCCCGCTTCCATCGTGTTCCTACTTGGTCATATTCTGATTTGGATGATAATCGAATCATCATCTGGACAAAAACGAATTTAGCACCTTATGAAACATCTGTGGAAATCACTGATGCCGACGACAACATTGTCTGGGAACGTGGCTATTCAACGGCAAATTTCACACACCGTGATACCATCTCGCTAAACCAGGGTTGTTACCGTGTCACCATTAATGACTCTGGTGACGATGGCCAAGACTTTTGGGCAAATTCAGATGGGAGCGGCTATACCCGATTGAAGAAGGTCAGTGGAGGCAACTTCATCAATTTTGAGCCAGACTTTGGCAAGTTCGTCTCACAGGCTTTCTTTTTTCAAACAAACGTTGTGACGGTCAATGAAATTTTGGAGGTGGATGCACGCGGACTTGTGGTCTTTCCAAATCCATCCGATGGAGAGGTGAAATTGAGACTGAGCGGATTTGCCAATGGCGACAATCTGCGCTGGTTATGCTATAATGTCATGGGACAGCAAGTGAAGTCAGGTCTCATGAGTCATGTGTCCGGTCAATTGAATGTACTAGATCTCGCATCGTTGACTCAGGGCTCTTATGCGATTGTTGTGCTCGATGAAGATGGAAGCCGTTGGACCGAGTGGGTTCAATTCCATTGATCTGAGTGAAAATATATATTTTTCGCCTCAATTGGGTAAATCTAGAGGGGGTGTGTTCATAATGTTTTGGTTTTTTTTGATACTACCCCCGAAAAAATGAGGGTACCTTCGCGAAATCATCGAAAATTCAATCTGAATGAGCATTTCACGAAAAAAAGCTTTGGAAGAAGTTTTAGAGCGCACGCCTCGTGTCGCTGAGCGTCCCGACAATAAGATTTCCGCGTATTACGGTGAGAATGTGTTCAATATCACCATGATGAAGCAGTACCTCACAGACGAAGCCTGTGACAGTATTGAAGATGCGATGGAAAACCATACATCCATCAGCCGGGACATCGCGGACCAAGTTGCATCTGCGATGAAAGAATGGGCCATTTCTCGCGGTGCTACTCATTACACCCACTGGTTTCAGCCATTGACTGGCTCTACTGCCGAAAAGCACGATAGTTTCATCACACCAACATCAGATGGTCGGGTGATTGAGAAATTCGATGGGTCATTGTTGGTTCAACAAGAACCAGATGCAAGTTCTTTTCCAAATGGTGGCATCCGAAATACTTTTGAGGCGCGCGGCTATTCACTGTGGGATCCCACTTCACCTGCATTTGTCTGGGAAGACACATTGTGCATTCCTACTATTTTCATCAGCTATACGGGGTTTGCATTGGACAATAAAATGCCCATGCTCAAGGCGCTCGCTAGCATTGATGACACGGCCACTGCTGTTTGTCAATATTTCGATAAGAACATCACGAAGGTTGTCGCCAATTTAGGGTGGGAGCAAGAATACTTTTTGGTTGACAAGGCTTTGCATGCAGCCCGTCCGGATTTGCAAATGACCGGACGCGCGTTGTTCGGAGCCGCTCCGGCAAAAGGTCAGCAGCTGGATGATCATTATTTCGGAACCATTCCAGCGCGTGCAACAGCATTTATGAAGGAGTTTGAGATGGAGTCTCACAAGTTGGGCATTCCGGTAACTACCCGTCACAACGAGGTGGCACCCAACCAATTTGAGTGTGCGCCGGTTTTTGAAGAGGCGAATCTGGCAAACGATCATAACCTCTTGCTCATGGAGGTCATGGAACAAGTGGCGCGTCGGCACAACTTCAAGTTGCTGCTGCATGAAAAGCCCTATCCTGGATTGAATGGATCAGGAAAGCACAACAATTGGTCCCTTGGAACCAATACAGGAGTGAACCTTTTGAAGCCGGGCAATAATCCCAAAACGAATCTTCGTTTTTTGACGTTCTTCGTCAATACACTTGCTGCTTTGCACAAGCATGCAGACATCGTTCGAGCGGCGATTGCCTCGGTTGGAAATGATCACCGGTTGGGAGCAAATGAGGCCCCTCCGGCTATTATCAGCGCTTTCATCGGCTCGCAATTATCGGAACTGCTCGATGCCCTTGAGACGAGTATCAAGGCTGGTAAGTTGACGCCAGAGGACAAAACAGCATTGAAGCTTGAGATTGGCCGTATCCCTGAGGTATTGCTAGA
>DDEH01000132.1:0-7874 GCA_002336085.1 Flavobacteriales bacterium UBA1959
ATTTACGTTGAAGGTTACTTCGTAAGAATTTTCAGCAACAAAGCATGTACCATCTGTGGTGCATTGTCCAAAACACGTGTTGATCACTGTGTCCTCGGTAATATTGTCGAGCAAGCGATCATTCCAAGTGCCATCAGCACAATCTTGGCCAGCAATATTTTCTTTGCAAGACCAATCGCCACATGCTCCGTTTGTGAATGTGTAATTGCCCGTGTACGGCGTTTCGACTTCAATGGTAATGGAATAAACTCCATCATTGTCGTAATCTAACATGGGGTTCTCGCCCGGAAGTCCAAAGTCTGCGCCTCCAGCCATGAATACTCCACTTTCAGCAACATCCTCAAGCGACATGTTGAGGTTGAAAGTCACCGATGCGGTCTGAGCCATAGACGTTAACGCAAATGCGGCAAAAGCCAGCGTAAAAAATTGCTTCATATTAAAAAAAATTAGGGATTATTTGTTCTTTTGGAAGACTTCGATATCGACTATTTCGTTGCCCACACGGATACCAAATGTTCCAGGCTCAACGACATACTTGTTTTCTCGGTTAATGAATCCTAGCTCGGCTACCGAGATGCGAGCAGAAGCGACAGTCTCTTCGCCTGCGTCGAGGATGACCCGTTGGAAGTGACGCAAGCGATCCACGCTTGGAGTGATAGACGCTACTTTGTCCTGGCTGAACACCGCGACCAATTCATTGGTCAAGCGCTCGCCAGTATTGGCAATGGTAACCGACACTATAATGGTATCGTTCATACCATATGCCGCTCGATCTGTTTTCAACCCACTGAATGCAGTGGAGCTGTAAGACAGACCAGCGCCAAATTCGTATTGGGGATTGAATCCCTCCAAGGTGAAATTGACGTGAATTTGTTCTGTGTATTTGTGGTCATAGGTCAGGTGCGCAGAAGCATGACGCGGCCAGGTAAAGGGCAAACGTCCACTGGGGTTGTATGAACCATCCAAAACTTGAGCAATTGCGTCAGCACCGTAATCGCCGGGCAGGTATGCCATGACAACAGCATCCAACATGGGCTCAATCTCATCAAACGTGCGTGGACGGCCTTCAATAAACACTGCGACTACTTTCACTCCCGTTGCATGAACGGCCTTGACCAAGTTCTTTTGATTTTCAAAAAGCTCCAAATCTTCAATGTTCCCGACCATTTCCGTGTAAGGCATCTCACCAAGTCCTAGCACGACGTGAGAGGGACGCTGGCGCTGAATGCTCCGCACCACACGTTGAATTTCTTGATCCGAAAAGTCCATTCCCAAATCCATATGCTCAATCCGTTCAGCACCCAAACGCATGACCATGGACTCCACCATCGTTGGACGTCCAACCGTATTGTAGGCGGTGTCCGTTCCTTGCCAAGTTCCCGTCCAACCGCCATTGAGCGCGTTCAAACTATTCGAAGTTGGGCCTGTGACGAAAATTTTCTTGTTTCCCATGATTGGCAGAACCGTTGCACCATCTTTTGGTTCGTTCTTCAACAACGTAATGCTCTCGAGGGCAGCACGTGCTGCAGCACTTTCGAACTTCTCCTTTGCAGGATAAGCATCCAGTGAAGGCGGCAGCCCGTTGGATTCAAAGAGTCCGAGCTTTTTCTTCATCATCAATATTCGTCGAACCGATTGGTCGAGTCTTGACTCTGAAATTTCTCCTTCGTTGACCAGCTCCATCAAAATGTTTGAAAAATCCAAGTCCAAGGGCACCATTGCCATATCAATGCCTGCATCAATGGCCATCTTCGTCGCTTGCTTATAATTCTCAGCCACCATATGTCGTGTAAACAAGTACTTAATGTCTTCCCAATCTGTTACAAGCACCCCGTCAAAACCGAGATCTCCCCTGAGAATTTCAGTCAAAAGAAATTTACTCGAATGCACGGGAACCCCATTGATTTCTCCGCTATTGACCATGATGCTCATCGCTCCGGCTTCAACGGCCTTCGCGAATGGCGGAAGGAAATATTCCCTCATTTGGCGTTCGGGTATCCAAGCCGGCGTTCGATCTTTTCCTGACAAAGCAAAACCGTAACCAAAAAAGTGTTTTAGAGTTGCAGCAAAGGGAACTCCGCTGTACTGATACCCCTCAACCATAGCCGTTCCCATCTCAGACACCAAGTACGGGTCCTCTCCAAACGTCTCCCAAAAACGAGGCCATCTGGGGTCTCGCGCTAAATCCAAAACTGGGGAGAAGTTCCAATGGATTCCTAATGCGTGAACTTGCTCTGCTGTGTTCTTGGCAGCCGTTTTGGCTACTGCAGGGTTCCAGGTTGCTCCAAGTCCGATTTGTTGGGGACCCAAAACACCATTCTCCGTGTACGTTGGACCGTGGATTGCGTCCACTCCATAAAGAACCGGAATCCCCGAAGACTTTTGAGATGCGGCTTCTTGAATGACTTCTATAAATTCATGCCACTTTTCAGGACTGTGCTCATGATTGCCACAGTTCAAAATACTTCCAACGCGGTAATCAACGAGCACCTTGCGAACCTTCGCAGAATCCAAATGCTGAGGTTCCGAAAGATTATAGGCCTCTCCAGTACCGATAGCTCCTAGCGTTAATTGAGTCATTTCACCCACCTTGTCCGCGAGACTCAATGTTGAAAGTATTGAATCTACAAAAGCTTCATCCGAGGAGTTAGATGGGCCTGATCCGCTGCCGCAACCAGTCATGAAAATCGCCGCGACGCCTGCGGTCAAAATCGCAAGGCCAGAATAAAGTTGTGAAGTCATTGCCTAAGTGTGGAGAGTAAATCGAACGCAAATTACAAATAAATGACATTCGTGGCATACTCGATTTCAAGAGAAATATTAAAGAACCAAATCAATAAAACTCACTAAAAAAGTAGACTGAACATCTATCCATCTGCAACAGCTAATGCACTACAAACTAACTTCACCGGCATGCTAAAACGTTCATGTTTCCTTGCATTGCATCGGCTAACGACCTGGACCCTTGCACTCGTTGCATTCGTCGGCTGCACGGAGTCTTCACCTTCACCAGCTAATAACACAACAAGTCGCGCGCTTGATGCCTCCTGGGAATTCCGGCAAATGACTGACGACGAGTGGCTACCAGCAACAGTCCCAGGCGATGTAATGACAGACTTGCTGTCCGCCAACATCATTCCTGACCCCTTCGATGCAACTGCAGAACGGGATGTGCAATGGGTCGAAAATCAAGACTGGATCTACCGCTGCATCTTTGACGTAAACACCGCACCATTCAGCGATATCTCACCTCTCCAAGAATTGTACTTCGAAGGCCTTGACACCTTTGCGGAAGTTCGAATCAATGGAAAGCCATGCTTGAAAACGGACAATATGCATCGACGCTATGCACTTGCCATACCCGAAGGAACCGCTTCACCCTGCACCTTAGAAGTGATTCTCAACTCTCCGGTTCGATCGGGCGAAGCCGTCCTAGCCGCGCTTCCTCGTCTCATTCCAACGAGCAATGAAGACAAACCCATTGGGGAACGCACCAGCAGCGTTACCCGAAAGGCGAAGTACCAATTCGGCTGGGACTGGGGACCTCGTCTGACCTCCTGCGGGATATGGCGTCCTGTATACTTACGAAACTCCCAAGACGTATCAGCGGACGACATTGGAATCTCATTGTATGAGCTCCTTGAAAACGAAGCCACTTATATTATTACAGGACCAAGTGCCATCGAGCAAGGGACACTAACCTTGGCTGGACCTGAACTTTCCCCAATAAATTACACCTTTGACAAATGGCAATCGAATCAATGCACATTGCGCGTTAAGCAACCCGAATTGTGGTGGCCACATGGCATGGGCGAACAGCCTTTGTACACATTGAACTGGAACGTCCCAAATCAAGAATTGACAATTCGGTTTGGCATCCGAAAAATGGAATTGAATCGGGCCAAGGATGAGTGGGGCTCGGAATTTGAATTTGCGGTCAACGGACAGCCGTTTTTCGCAAAAGGAGCGAACATCATCCCACCAGACTTTTTTCCTGCTCGGGCTCATGCATTCGAAGATCGGCTCATTAAAGATGCCACTGATGCCAACATGAATATGCTTCGCATTTGGGGCGGAGGCGTTTATCCCAGCAAGACGTTTTTGGACAAGTGCGACGAACAAGGCTTGTTAATCTGGCAAGATTTCATGTTCGCCTGTGGTATGGTTCGTGGAGACGCTGCGCATCAGAACAATATCAAATCGGAGGCAACGGATCAACTTAAACGCATGCGCAACCACCCCAGCATCGCGCTGCTTTGTGGAAACAATGAGTCCATACACGCGTGGGAAAACTGGGGTTGGCCCGAGGCATTCGCGCTGCACAATGAAGATTCGATAGCAACGGAACAAGCGTATCGAGCAGTATTCGACACCCTTCTGCCCAGGACCATAGACTCCTTGACCGACCTCGCATATTGGCCCTCCTCCCCTATGATTGACCCCAAAGAAGACCACACATCACTCTCCGGCGATGTGCACGCCTGGCGTGTCTGGTTTGACACCCTCGACTTCGATTATTACTCAGCGCATAAAGGGCGATTTGCTAGTGAATATGGACTCCAAAGCTTGCCCAATCTGCGGACCTTGCAGGAGGTAGGAATCACGGGTTGGGGAGATGAAGCCTTGCAATTTCGACAACGCTCGAAAATGGAATGGCTTGAAGCAGGATTAGACGGATGGGGCATGATGCGCATTTACGCGCGCCGTTACACCGCCGACCCTTCTTCCATCGACAACCAAGCAGACAAAGATCCAGAAGCTCTTTTGAAACGCTGGATTTATTTAAGTCAATTGACCCAAGCCGTTGGACTCCAAGAAGCCATCGAGCGGCACCGAAACAGCAAGGGAAGAATTGCGGGATCTCTTTACTGGCAATTAGACGATGTATGGCCCACCGTATCCTGGTCCACGGTCGATTACGCTGGGAGATGGAAATTGGCTCATCATGCCGTTCGTCATGCCAACGCTGATTGCCGAGCCATATGGAGCCGCATTCCCGGAGAAATCGGGCGTATACAATTTCACAACCAGCGTCCAAATGCCATCGAAAAATCACAATTTGTAGTCGAATGGCGTGATGCGACAGGAGCCATCCAAGCCACGGAAATGGCTGCGTTGTCGGTCAATCCATTTCAGACTCTTGAGCGAACGTTTCCAAAACCCAAGAATGCATGCCCTATCGTCACCTGGACGTGGACATCTGACAGCGGAGAAATCATTGACAAAGGCCACCAGCTTTTTAGCAAGCCCTCAGAAATTCATTGGCCCGAGGCAGAAATTCAAATTATGCGAGATGGACTTGCAGTTGCCTTGCGTTCCGACAGCATTGCTTACGGAGTACGTCTTGTGGCATCTGAAAAGGGGAGATTTTCTGAGAATGGGATTTTAATCCTGCCCGGCATCGAAAACACCCAGCGCCTGACTTTCCTACCGTCGGACATAGGAAGCGCAACTCCCGGACATATCAAAGTGCAGCATCTTGGAGAGTTCCAGTGACTTAACCGTTCAAAGCACTTCGATGATCTCGAAGTTATTGCCGCGAAACCCAACGGATTCCCCGGCTTCCTTTCCCAACAGCAATTGGCCCAATGGAGAAGCTGCCGATATGGCAAACAGAGGCTCTTCTGCGTCTTTTACCCGTCCCATTGGAACGGAAAGCAAATAGACTCCGCGATTTGTCCTCACGAGCGCGCCCCAAGCAACCTTGGACATGGCTGACTTGGGCATTTGTCCCAACTCGTTTAACTGCTTACGGGCAGACTCGATTTGACCCTGAATGTGAACCAACTCCCGCTCCATCATCGCTCGTCCTGTTTCATGCTTATCCCCCGCAGAACTCTTAGTGGCGGAACCTTTGGACTCCTCCAGTTGCCGGAGCTCAGTGCGCAAAGTTTCCAATCGCTCTTTCAGTTGCGATTGAATCAAAGCAGTCCCAGAAGCTTTCGGCGTAGACATTTGTATTTGAAAGATAATTGAACCTCAAAAATAGCCCTTGAACTCACATTATCTTAGCAAATTCACTTGCCCTTGCCATTGTCGTGTCAATTCGGAGAAGGCGCGAGAATCAATTTGCAATACCCAGGTATAAATCCCTCCTGGCGCGAAGTAATCCCCTCCATTCCTGGCCTCTCCAACCCAATGCGAATCAACGTCTTGCGTATTCCACACCAACTGCCCATATCGGTTATAGACTGCTAGTTCGTAACGTTCCACCAAGTCCGGATCGGACAAAACGGGACGCCATCCATCATTGATGCCGTCGGCATACCCTTGCTCTGGTGGTGTAAAACCCGTAGGCACATATACCTCCAAACTTTCGAGCACTTCGATCGTCATCATGAGTTCTTGAGCACAGCCAAAATCATTGATTACTGTGAGCAAAACTTCATAAAAACCTGCTGCGTCGTAGGAGTGATTTGCATTCCATTCAGAAGACAATTCCCCGTCGCCAAAATCCCAAATAGATTGCCCTAGATCTGACGTATTCTCAAATGTCCATGACGAATTTAGAGGGTCTGGAGCATCAACCGTTCCCGAATATGGATCTGGGATGAAGTCAACCATTGGGCTAGGCAGTACAATGATAGAATCAGTCAGAGCCACCGACGCAATGCATCCAGCGTCAGACACGGCTGTCAATTCCAAGTTGTATGATGCAGGCGTTTCGAGCAGTACCTCCGTAATATTCTCATCGCTCGCAAAGACCAGCGTGGAATCTGCGTGGATTTCCAAGAGCCATTCATTCGCACCAAAAACGTCGTGTTCAATTTCCAAGACATATGGAGCGCAACCTATCGATGAACCTACTGAGAGTGAAAGCAAAGGAACAGATAACACCTCAATTGAATCCATCTTGTAGCCGCTGCAACCGAAGTCATTGACGCCCATCAACTCAATCAAGTGATGCCCCAATGTCCCAATTTCCAAAACCGTTGTTCCTGTCGTAGCAACCAAAATACTGTCAACGAGCCAGGCCATTTGTAGTCCGTCTTCTGCAAAGATGAAGGGTTCGATTTGCGCCGGAACACCGCACAGAACAGAGTCCTGCAGGTCGAAGGCAAATACAGGTGAAGGCAGCACCTCAATTGCGATGGTATCGAATGAAGTACAGCCCCATTCGCTTACGACTGAAACTTCAACATCAACAGTATCCGCCATGTATCCCTGATGAATGAGATTCAAAGTTGGTTCTAAGGCATTCGAGGAAGTTTCACCCCCACCTACCGACCAACTCCACGTGCCCAATCCTTCTGTTTGATTATCAAAGGCCACATCCAGCGGAGAACAGCCCGTAGATACCTGAGCAGCCACGACTATTGCAATCGGACTGTGTACCATAATCTCCATGCTATCCTCAGCCATACAACCGTTCAATGTATCCATGGCATGCGCATATACGCCAAGCAAACCCAATGAATCCAAACCAATGGTGATCGGAGCGAGAGCCGTCTGTACTCCTGACGGAGTCATCCATTCAATTGCAACATCCGTTGCCCCATCCGAAGCATTGGAATCAATGGCAATGGAATCGCCGAGACAGGTTGTTCCAGTCGTGGTGACCAATTCCAATTCAAAGGCCGGATGCACTGTTACGTCAACGGCAAAAGTATCCGTAGCACATGCACTCGAAACGATTTGTATGACCGTGTATTCTCCAGCTTCAGAATAGGTGTGAATTGCCGTAGAATCCATAAGAAAAGACCCTGACCCAAAATCCAATGCAATCGCATCGCCACCCAGACTTTCATCTGTGGCCGTGATCTGAAAGGGGGCGCAGCCCTCCAGTAAATCCAATTCAAACTGGGAATGTACCGTCGAGGGTTCGACCCAAACAAAGACTGAGTCAACCGCAGAACCGCAGGCATTGGACACCA
>DDEH01000132.1:8264-15605 GCA_002336085.1 Flavobacteriales bacterium UBA1959
GGATTATTTCCATTACCAACCTCTCCATTCCCAAAATCCCACGTCAACACTTCTGGGCTGCCCGATATGTCAAATTCAAAATCACTCTGAAACGGAGAGCATGCGCTTTCTGCGATGCTCGAAAGTTCGACAGATGGCGCTGATGAGACAACAATCGTATCTGAGGCAACACTCGTTCCGCATTGGTTAGACACCTCCATCTGAAGCGTGAATCCATCAGTGGGCGATGCTTCTTCTAAAACCAAGGAGTCTCCGGCACTCAATGAAATAGTCTGCGCATCAAGGCTCCAAACAATGGCTTCAATGACGCCATCAGACTCATTGATAACACCGAGACTCAATGGAGCACATCCGGCGCCTTCGGTCAAAGTAAAATCTGCACTTGGTGGCCCAATCCAACTTAGCGATTGAATTGTGGTATCCGCGCAGCCCCATTGATTTGAAACCTGCAAAGACAAGTCCAAAACTCCTTCTGTCTCCATCAAAACAGTGACTTCTGGCGTGGAACTCAACAAGCTATCGCCCAACCACCAGGCATGCGTTTCTGCGGCCTCAGAGGTTGATTGTATTGACAACAATTCTCCAAGACATTGCACATCAATACTGGGAAATTGTGCAACAGGTAGGCTATGAATATTTACGGTGTGACCCACAGAGTTGACACAAGAAGTAACCGCATCCTCTACTTCATATTGGACGCCCCATGCGCCCTCCTCAATTGCCGAATCAAACATCCCGGCGATAGAATCCAAGATACCAAAACCATTCCATGTTCCTCCATCAGGTGATGCGAATGGCAGCAATGCTTCCGAATCACCTTGACAAAATGAACTTTCTGCAGGCAAAGAAATAACGGGCAAGGCGTTGACGGTTAGCAACACGGAATTCACAACTAAGCACGAAGCCTCTCCACTTGTGAACGTATATTCAAATTGTCCCGCACCCAAGGAAGCAGGATTCAATGCAGCAACGGATTCATTTTCAACTCCGGGTCCAAACCAAACACCCGAGGGCGACTCTGGTGTTGGCAGTTCAATTGCAGTGGCGTTCAAGCAAACCGACAATTCAGGCACCAAATCCAATACAGGAAGACCATCAATTTCTAAAAAGGTCGTGTCCGAAGCTGCGCAACCATAGGAATCGACGAAATGGTAGATCAACGGCCACTCACCAACTCCAAAACTTCCAGGAATAAGCTGACCGCCTTCCATAGTTCCTTCGATACCGCTTTCCCATGTGCCTCCAATGGGTGTGGCTTCTGGAAATGCTATTGCGATGTTTTGATCGCAGGCTTGTAGCACCTCTGGAACCGTTATGACTGGAGGAGCATTGATTGGATAGGTCGCTTGAAACTCATTCGAGCAACCGAAGGAATCGATTACCTCCAAAAGCGTGAAAAGTGTATCGGGTCCTACTGCGGGGGCAAGCATGAAGGCCAAACTGTCATCAAAAAGAATATCAGTTCCCTGCCATTGGAGAATGTAGTCATTAACAAGCCCCTCACTTCCTACGCCAAATGAGGCCATCAAGGTGACTGTATCGCCAGGACAGTAAAATTCTGAAGCGGTATCAATTGTTGCTGTTGGGAGCGGTAATACCTCGATGGACATTGTGTCCGTTTGAGCACAGGATTCCACGCCCGTGTGAAAAACGAGTCCATGGGCACCAACTGTCAAACCTCCCGTCTGAATAACCGGAACAAGTGAATCGACCACGCCAACGCCGGACCACCATCCACTCAGTGGCGGAAATTGGCCAGTCAAAATCAACTCAGATGTTCCAAAACAGACCGATCTATCGGGGCCTGCTGAAATTGAATCCAATTCAGCAACCTCAATCTGAATTGAATCTGTATTGGTACATCCGAATAAGTCGGTAGCTGTGAAGGTCAACTGATGAGTCCCCACACCGACCAAACCCGGATTGAAAACACCCATTGAATCAACCATCTCCGAGCCTGACCAAACCCCAATTTGGGGTTCTGATGGAGGCGCAGATACTTCAATGTGTTGATTGCATAGCGACCAAACCTCTGGCAGTGTGACTTCAGGAAGCTCCAATGGCTCGATAAATACAGAGTCAAAATCTTTGCATCCTTCGTCATCTGTAATTTCCAAGGAAACAGAGGAAAGCCCTTGACTTATATCGGCAAGAACAAATGGTTCGCCTGAGGACGTGTACTGAACGCCTTCCGACCATTCATTTGTGTACGCGTTGCCTTCTGCCAATGTTCCTCCACCTGCATAGACTTGAAACCAAACCGTATCCCCGTCACAGGAAAAGGCTCCTTGGGTGGATAACAATGCCACAGGATGTTCCATCACCGTCCAGATAACTGTATCCGACGCAGCGCATGAGCCCACTCCAATTTCATAAATAAATAAACTCTGCCCCACCTGTAACTCTCCTGCATCTACCAGACCCGAATAGGGGTCCATCAAACCAGGGCCGCTCCAAACCCCAGACTCCACTTCATCAAACCCTACCAAATTGACCCATTCACTGCTTTCACAAATGGAACTATCCAACCCAGCATTTGCCCAAATTGGCTCATGAATTTGAATAATAGATGTATCCATTGAAGCACAGCCATTGGAGTCCGCGTAAGAATACTGCAGCGAAACGGATCCCAATCCAATTTCAACCGGATTGAACATCCCCGCGTCTACACCGTCTCCTTCCCAAAAGCCACCTGCCGGTGATCCTTCGGGCAGAGGTTCAAGAATAGGCTGATTGCAAAACATCAAACCCTGAGGAGCCTCCACTTCAGGCAATTCCACAATGGCAAACTCAAATTGAGCACTACCGGTGCAACCATCTGGCTGCAACCATGAAGGAAACGGATCGAAAACAACCTCTGCATCGACTACATAATCATCCGAATTGAGGTCCGAATCATTGAAGTCAAATATATTTCCCTCCACTAAGCTGTCTTGAAATAGCCAGTAACTGCTTGTGGAATAACCAAATGCTGAAACCGTCGACTGCAACTCTACAGAAGCACCTTCGCAGAACAGCTCATCACCATCAATACTAATAAGTGGAACGAAAAATGAGTACGCCTGAAATCCGACACTCGCCGAACACGTCAAACTTCCAAAGTTTACCGATCCTTCTACACCACCAATTACAGAATTTTGCATTTCGTAGACCGCAGTAGAATCGTCAGTCAAACCCCCACTAATTAAGGTCCCAGAAGAATTCCATGTGTAATTATCCGCTCCTGAGGCATTCATTTGGACTGGAGCACCATTGCAAATCCAACTGTAATCGAAGTCCACAGAAACCGATGGGAGGGCGCGCACTTGAACAGAGGTTGTATCACTACTAGTACCGCAAGTATTTTCAACCCAAGCCACAATTTCGATCTCACCGGCTTCCTCAAAGGGCATGCTCAGCGGCGCTGGTGAGTTAGAAATTGTACTGTCCCCATTTACAATCCACGCAAAGCTTGAAATGGCACTATTGCCCGGGTTTACGTAAACCAATGTTTCCCATGTATCGAACGCACAAATCTCTCCACCGGCTGAGGTACTAACTGTTGGAATCGTGGCAACACTAAAATAACTCGAACTTATTGCTACGCTACAGGAAGGCCAGCCTGCTGCCGAAACCGTCAGGTCCACTTGATACAATGCGGCGTCTAAAAAAGTAATTGAGGGCGAAGCATCGTGCGCAGAGCTTCCCTCATTCCACTCAAATGCGCCTCCTTGAATTTCCCAATGAAACTCAAAGTCACCGCATATTGGTTCCGAAATATTTTGAGTCAAGGTCGCTGATACTGGAGCACAAGAGCCACTTTCACTCACCCAAATATCATATGATTCCAATGCTTCGATGGCATCACAAGGAGAATCACAATCCTGTGCAGTTGCCTGGTACGAATGGAGCAAATGGCAAGACATAAATATCCAAAGCGCCGCAGGGCGCAGAACATTTAAAAATTTTATAGGGCTCAAAAAAGAGGACATCGCTTCCTCTTACGAAGGATGACGAGATAACGTTGCGAAACCGGAAACAATAAACCATCAAATTGCATAAATTCGTATCAGCCAGACACCAAATTGAAAACCATGAACAAAATTATCCTCAGATTTTTGCCAGCCCTATGCTTCGCCGGGTGGTTCGGTTCATCCGCCGCTCAGACGGCCATCGTATTCGATTATACTGGGGAGGTTGAGCTGTATGTCGTACCCAGTTGCGTTGCGCAAATTGAGGTGATGTTAGAAGGCGCAGAGGGAGGCGGATCTAATGGCGGCAGCGGATCTACCGTATCGGGAATTATTGATGTTGTGGAAGGACAAGTACTGGAAATTCGAGTGGGCGGCCAAGGAGGATGTCCTGGCGCTGGCTTCAACGGAGGCGGTGCAGGTGGAGGAGCGAATAACAATGGAAATGCGGGCTGTGGTGGTGGTGGAGCCTCAGATATCCGCGTGGCGCCTTATCAATTGAATGATCGCGTGACTTCAGCAGCAGGTGGAGGAGGAACGGGAGGCGGAACCACGGACGCGGAAGCCGGCATCTCAGGATGCGCTAATGGCGAGGATGGCGACAGTCCCTTTGGCCAAGGCGGAAGCGGTGCTACAGCCAATAACGGCGGAAACGGAGGGCCTCCTTGGATAAATGCGGGTAACAATGGCATGAGTGGCGAACTCGGAACCGGAGGTGACGGGGCCATTGATCCTTGTTACAATGTCGGGCCTGGCGGTGGCGGCGGCGGTGGGAAATTCGGCGGCGGCGGCGGCGGGAGCGATTGCTTTGCGTCCGGTACGCTCGGCGGCGGCGGCGGCGGCGGCGGCTCGAGCCTCACACCTGCCGGATTCACTTGTGTCGGAGGCAACGTCTCAGGCGACGGAACCATAACACTTACGCCATTGGGCGGCATCGGAATGACCATTGAGCCATTGAATCCTCAGTATTGCGAAGGGGACTCCCTGTTTTTGAACCTCGCAGGCGCGGACAATTACGAGTGGCTCGAAGCGGATGGACTGAGCACCCTTGATGGACCTGATGTTTGGGTAAACCCTGATACCACAACAATTTACAGCGTCATTGCCTCAACAGAGGAGTGCCTTGATACAATTGATGTTACGGTCACAGTTGTGCCTTATCCGGTTTTGACAGTAGATCCTATTTATGCCACTTCTTGCAACGATCCCGTTGAGCTTTTCGCTACCGGAGCTTTTCAACTGGCCTGGACACCGACTGAAACCTTGAGCAATGGCTTCGGCCCCTTTACCACAGCTACGCCAACAGAAACCACGACCTACACGGTCACAGGAACCAATCAAGGCTGCAGCAGTTCGGAGACAGTGACCATTGCGTATCAATTGGAAGTTGAATCTACTGAGTATTTTTGCGAAGGCGAAGGCTACTCCCTCCCCGACGGCTCCGAGGTTGCCGAGGAAGGAGTCTACATCGCCAATTATTTCTCGATCGAAGGCTGTGACAGCATTGTTACTGTCAACCTTTTTGAGCAGTCGACATACGATTTCCAGATGCCCGTGCAGCTTTGTGCAGGCGAGACATTCACGCTGCCAGACGGAACGAGCATCGATGAACCTGGCACGTATCCTGTAGTGATGGAAACTGCCTTGGCACAATGTGACAGCTCTATCACAACTGTTGTATCTATTCTTCAGCCCTTTGAGACGCAAAACACACTAGCCTTGTGTGAAGGAGAACCGGTGGTTCTCGGAGATGGAACGGTTGTCACAGAGGAAGGAGTCTATGTGGCTGTATTGGCATCTGAAACCAATGGATGTGACAGCACGGTTACCTCAACCGTCATTTTCCAGCCGAATTATAATATCGCTGTTTCATTGGATGAATGCGACGACGGGTCTTACCTCTTCCCAGATGGAACCCTACCTACGATTTCGGGCATTTTTGGTTTTGACCTCCAAACGACCCTGGGATGTGACAGCAGTGTCACCATTGACCTTACACTCAACCCAGCTTATACCATCAATTACGACGACGACGTCTGTGCGGGGGAGGTTTATGTATTGCCCGATGGCACCAATGTTGACGCCTCTGGAAGTTACACATCCAACCTCGTTTCATCCTTGGGCTGCGACAGCATCGTAACGGTTGGCTTGGTAGTCAACCCTCTTCCAGATGTTTCGAGTGGAGCGAATGAGAGTTACTGCGTTTATGACGGAAACATCGAGGTCTTCCCATCCCCCACAGGAGGATTTCTGACAGGTGATTTGCTCGATGGCACCACGCTCGTTCATGATGGAGCAGAACCGGGTGACTACCTATTGAGCTATACCATTGAAGATGCCAATGGCTGCTCAAACACCGATGCCGTCAATTACACGTTAGCGGCTCCAATTGATCCGAGTTTTACATTTCAAATGATCTGCAATGAATTGAGCTTGGTAAGCACTACAATAGATCCAGATGAATCCTTCGATTACGAATGGTTTCTAGACGGTGATCTCGTTGCACTATTTGCTGAGTCCTTCTACTTCTTTGATCAAACTGGAACATTCGATTTGGGCTTAAATGTCACGGATGAATATGGATGCACCTTCAATACCACAAGTCAAGCTCTGTTGCAAAATGCGTTGGATTTAACCGGCTTCTTCGTGCCCAATGTAATATCGCCCAACGGGGACGGTTACAATCAGAAATTCATCATTCCCAATGCCGTATCGTCGTGCCTGAATTATACAGTCTCTATTTTCAACCGCTGGGGCCAGCTGGTTTACACGATGACCCCATTGAGCAGTGCTTTTGAAGGGCAGGACGAAAAAGGAAATGAGCTCCCCGATGGATCTTACTTCTACATCATGGAAATCCAAGAATATCCATGCAAGGACACTCCCGAACTTCAGGAGTTTTGCACGGGAACCATTGCCATTTTCCGCGACTAAAGAGCCAAAATAATTGGTATGAAACAAAATAAGAAACCTCCATTCTTTAACGCATTGCTAGTCACGGCCTTTTTACTTTCTGTGCAATTGAGTTTCGGACAAAAGACTCCTGAAGAACAACCAGAAGATCCAATCCCGGCAGAAATAATGGCCTTGCAAGTACCTGTTCTAGAAATGATTGCATTGGTAACAGAAGGGAATCAACCCTCCAAAGACTTGGCTCATGCAATTTTGAGTCACATTGCCCTCATTCGTGCGGAAAAATCATATCCACCCCTGACCGAAACCGAAATTAAATCATGGTCAAAATTGTACCTGATCAGTACTCATCAAGTAGAATCACTGGACAATATTGCTCGGCGATTCGCTGAACTTCAAGAGTGAAAATTTCCTCGCACCTTCGAAAATATCACAAGGCAGCAATTGCGTTTTCGCACTTACAAATCCTGGTCTGTCA
>DDEH01000076.1 GCA_002336085.1 Flavobacteriales bacterium UBA1959
AAAATAGCATGCAATGGCTTCTCTGCCATCATTTTCATGAAGGGATTAAGATCGGCGTCACATCGCACTTGCAAGGACGAAACCTCGGTCTCCAAAGACTCGATCAAAACATCCAGAACAAATCGTATCGGCGTTCCTTTTTGAGACTCAAAGCGCACCAATGTAGGTCGCTCATCCCGTGTGCGCTCAATTGCTATCGAAAAGCCGCCGGTGACTTTAAATGAACAGCCCGATTCAGAGGCTAAAAAGTCACTGACTTGGTTACTCGGTAAAAATTCTTCCAGCTGAGCTGGACTTCGCATTGAATCAAACAAAGAATTTGCAGAGATACCTGCTTCAATTATTTGACTTTCAATAATCATTTCGCATTGAATTGGTCACTCCACGCTTGTGGGTCGCGATTCCAAGAATCTAGCAATACACGCTTATCTTCAGTAATGTAGCCCTCTTGCATAGCCTGATCGAGCATGGTCGGGTAATCTGTCAATGTGCCCCAGGAACAATTCGCCTCCTCAAAAGCAGCAGACGCAACATCGAATCCATAAGTAAAAATAGCCAGTAGGCCTTTTACCTCCACTCCTTTCTTGCGCAATTCAGCGACTGCCTTCAAGCTGCTCTGGCCTGTTGAAATCAAATCTTCAATGACCACTACATTCGAAAGCACTGACAAATCACCTTCAATCGCATTTCCCAAACCATGATCTTTTGCCTTCGAACGAACGTAGATAAATGGCAACCCTAACTCTTGCGCTACAAGCGCTCCAAGAGCAATGCCTCCTGTAGCCACGCCTGCAATCGCATCAACTTTCCCAAATTGATTTTCAATCTCCTCCACGCACAATTGCCGGATAAATGTCCGAACAGTCGGATGACTCAATGTTTTTCGATTGTCACAGTAAATTGGAGAACGCCGACCACTGGCCCATGTGTATGGAGCCGTCGGATTCAATTCAATCGCTTTAATTCGGAGGAGGAATTCCGCAACTTTACGCCTACTTTCAACGGACAAAATCATGTCGCGAATGTATGAAGTTTATATTTTGAATCGGCCTGTAATTTTCACTGAAAATTCCGATGCGAATAAGTGCGACTTAGTGATGCAGCAACCGGGCAATCGTCAGTTGAAAGCGCTCCCAAATCTCTTGCGCGAAAATAAACACATAAAGTCCGTTGCACTGGTCGCATCAGATGTACAGTCTCTTTGGATGCATTTTTGTTTGCTCTATACCGAAGTATTGGCCGCTGGCTGCGTCGTGGAGAATCAACAAGGTGCATTTTTGTGGATTGAAAGGAATGGACATTGGGACCTGCCAAAGGGCAAGGTGGAACCCGGTGAGAGCATTGAAGAAGCTGCATCTCGCGAGGTGACGGAAGAAACAGGAATTGGTCGCCTCACCCTCGCGAATCATTTGAGGACCACCTACCACACTTACGAAGAAGGCGGCATACCAATATTAAAAACGACCTTCTGGTTTCATGCCCATCATGAAGGAATGAACACTCGTGGGGTACCGCAGAGTGAGGAAGGCATAACGGATGTCCAGTGGAAACTCCGGCCATTTGGTCCTGAATTATTAAAAAACACCTACCCTAGCATTCTCAATTTGGTCGCATCTATCGAGGCTTAAAATTTTTGACGCAATCAATCTTTTCGAGCAAATTTCGTTAGCTCTCTTGCTAAACCAAGACTGGGCAAACTGCGAAAATCACGGCTTAATTCTCCTTGAGCATTGATCGCTACAATTGCGGGAATAGATTGAATCCCGTAATCTTCAAAAGTTCGCGGGTTGTTTCCAATCCACACCACCTGCTCCCCGATACTTTTGCGACGTGAAATTGTGCGCGCCCATCCGGCTTCGTCCGAATCGACGGATACCACAAAGGCACAAAGGTCCCGCGCATCAGCCTCTTCGATCAACGCATTGAAATACTCCCGCTCTCGCTCTGCCGAAGCTGAGCCATCTTTTACAATCAAGAAAAGTTTCCAAGGCTGCATGCATTGTCCGGATAACGAATCCAAGTCACCATTGGGAAGGATCCAAGAAACGTTATCTGGCGTCCATCCCGATCGGCCACGCAGTCGCTTATTTTCCAAGTCCTTGTAGCATCGTTGAAAGAAGTCGGACATCTCTATGCTTTCCCACACGCGATCAACCAGCGCACCCGGTTGAATGAGGGCCATCTCCAGCCACGCTAGCTCCAGCGAGAACATTGAAGAACCGTCCAATACGTCGGACATGCTTCGTTCCAAGGAATCCCGATCGGCCTGGAAAATTGCAGCATTGATCTCATTCCAATCCAGGCGATCATCCAACCACCACTTGCCATGCACATGACGCCAAGCGCTAAACCATCCAGTAGAATGCATCTTCTGCTCTATAGAGCGACTGTTAGAACTCATTTTACTCATGTCCCAGACGGAATCCAATGCTGCCTTAGACGATCCAACACTGGCCAGCCATCCAAGTTTCGAATGCCACAACATATCCCTTGCCCAATCAGACTCCAATTCACATCCCGCGCGCTCCCATGCAACTTCAAATGCCTCTTTTGCGGCAACAGACTCTTGCTGAAGAGAATCAGAAAAGACACCGACTGTTCCATTCATTTGTAACATGACATGTGCGGACACCTGTGCATTAAAATCCCTTTGCTGCACCGAAAGAGAGTCCAAGGTGTTACTCGGGTGATGGCCTTGCCAACTTGACGCTCCTGAAGCACCAAACAACCCCCGTGCACGTTTGCCCGGTGACAGCTCCAGATGTGCCGCTTCTTGGGGTCTAACGACGATCATCCAAGACCAAGGAGGTGCAGATAATTCATAGAGCGCAGGTCGTTCCAGAATCCCCAACTCCCATACAAATGTTCCTTCCCTACTGACCAAAATCTCATCCAACCAAATACCATCACTGATTCCGGGGTATTCGAATTTCCGAACATGCAAAAGACTGGGAACAGCATTATTCAAGTCGTCGTTCCAACTGCCATGAACGGCGGTCATCAGGACGCTTCCGGCTTCCTCAGCGGATGACCCTTGGGCTAGAGCCGGAGAACTGACGCAAAGAAAGACAGCCGAAAACGGGATAAATACAGCAACGAATCGCACAGTCAAATAGCTATAATAAAACCTCACATTACTTGGCTTAAGGCTTCCGGAATGAAGGCGCTGGCATCTCCTCCGTTTCGAAGAATCTCACGCACAACATTGGAGTGGATGTGAGCAAATTCCGGATCTGTAAACAAAATAACCGTTTCAAGTTCAGCATTCAGCGACTTTGTCATTTGTGCGATGGTCCGCTCATACTCAAAGTCTCCACCGTTGCGAACCCCTCGGATCAACCATTTTGCGCCTTGATTTGCACAAAAATCACTCGTGAGCCCTTCAAACGTGTGCACCTTGACGTTGGCGAACTTCGCTGCGACCAACTCCAAACACTTGAGGCGCTTTTCGATACTGAACATCGATGTTTTCGCGCTATTGACGCCAACAGCTAAAATAATTTCATCGAAAAGCGGAATGCTCCGCTCCAAGATGTTGAGGTGGCCTCTTGTAATGGGATCAAAGGACCCCGGAAAAACAGCTTTTTTCATGGTGATCATCACTTTTTGAAAAGGCTAAAATGCACATGCCCATACTTTCGTGTTTCCTTGTAACCCGGAACTTGAGAGACATCTGTACGCTCTCCGTGCTCCAAGATAAACCAACCGTCCTTTGCCAACAAGGGACTTTCCATGACCAGCTTTGGAATCGCAGTTAATTCGGCCAAGTCGTAAGGCGGATCAGCGAATATCAAATCGTATTGGGTCAGTGATTTTTTCACAAATCCCATGGCATCTCCTCGAATAATTTGCCATTGATCCAACTCCCAAGATCGCGCAATGCTGTGCATGCCGCGAATGGCACCGGGATCTTTTTCAACGGAAACCACTGATTCACATCCCCTGCTCAAAAACTCCAATGCCACCATACCGGTTCCGGCGAATAGCTCCAAAATCACTAGCCCGTCCAAATCAACACGTGAACGCAGCACATTGAAAAGGCTTTCACGACCAAAGTCGGTCGTGGGACGTCCTTTAAACGACTTCGATACCTTAGGCCTACGACCTTTGAACTCACCTCCTGTTATTCGCATGGAAGAATGCCTGTTAATGCGGACCAATGCTGAGGGCTCGGCGGCTTAGTATTCCAATCTACCTCAGGATACTTGACCTCCACAGATGAAAAAAACCGTTCAAAAGACTTGACTAAATCCCCCGACTGCTCCACATTCCCCATGAATAACGCACTCGTATCAAATGTTTCGTCCAGCTTTTGGCGCCGCATGGCATTGACTACGTGGTAAAGAATTCCATCGCCTTCCAAATCTTCGGTTGTCATCGACCAAATTAACTTTCCATTTGCAAACAAAGCCATCATGGCTCGTTCATTCCCCACATCAATAGCAACGCATCCTCCCCTGGGAGTTCTTCGCAACTCAATCGCCACGGTCTCGAGCATTTCCAGCGCTTGAGACTTCCTCTTGGCTTGCGGCCAAATGCCCTCGACCGTGCTCTGAAAGCCAGGGATGTCACGCTCGATTATTGTCGTTTCCTCACCAAAAGCTTCGGTAAAAAAAACTACCGGAGGCACATTCGATTCTCCCATGTGCAGAGACTGAATGGCTTGTTCTCGTCCCGAGACTACACGAGTGGGGGCGAGAGAAAAGAAAGGAGTTTTTGTGGTGAAATATACTCCACCAATCGCCGGCATCGATTTTGCCAAGTCGAGCAGTTTGTCGCGCAAATCATCATGATTTAAGACGGAAACTGATTCCCAACGAAGCACCTTCATGCACTCCCATTGCAGCCACTGCAAGTGGCTGCCGCTCCAAGCCAAAACGAGGTTGGATACTTCGCTTTTAGTTGCGCCAGTTGCCATCAGTATGCGCTTCTATCAAGGACCCAAAGCGCAGGGTGTCTTTTTTAACCTTCTCGCGTCCAAACGGCGTAGGATCCTTAACAAGGATTGTGGCCTGCATGACCCCTCCTGACTCGACACTACCTGTCTCCAATCGGAACCGTTCACCGCTCAAGGGATTGAACCAAAGACTATCTACTGACACCCGCGATAAACGCTTAGAGGCCCGAATCTCCGGGGAAAAATTCTCTTCATAAAAGGATGTGTAAATGACATCGCGAACTTTGTACGATGTTGAATCTTGTGCAATGAGATTGATGAAAGCGTCCTCAGTCATGCCCAATTCTTCAGCAACTACCGGCAAGTCTAAGCGGACCAAGATGAGTCCCAACTCTGCACTCTTGGCTTCGGGCAGCGTATCATTGAATGAACCCATATTGAAGCTCACGGGAATGACCGGCTCAAACAAAAACGTCTGGAGCGAATCAAAGTTGTCACAGAAACCCCCATAAATTTCTTGGTAAGCTTCTTGAGCATCTCGAATATCCTTCAACGCCTGAATCGTCTCGGAATCGACCTGAGCCTTTAATTCCCGAAACTGAATTTCTTCATCCACGCTGTAAAACACCTCGTAACCCAACCAGACCGCTGCAATCGTTCCCACAATCATCATGATTCGGTAATGAACCGATTGCAACCTCGACAGCACATATGGCGTTGCCAGTGCCGCAACCACAATCAGCGCAATGGATGAAATCAACATCCCTGTTGGCTGGCTTTCGAGCTCATCACCACTCAGGTACTTGGCTAAAAAGCCGACACCTGCCAAGAATAACAGGATGGAAACAACATATTTGTTTATCTCTTTGAAGAACTTGTCCATTGGAATCGTTTCAATTGTCCGGTCTGCATTTGACAACTGCGAATCTACAACACTTCGTGAGTCCGACAAATAGGCTAGGGTTCAAGTTTTTAGCAATCGTCAAGTTTGGCCTCGTACCTTCGTGTTTATGATTCGTAGCTCGCCACAAATCGAACAATTTATCGACCGTATGGCGGGACATTTCCCACACCACCCCACCGCTGGTCAGGGCTCATTGATGCACGCAATTGGACGATTTATATACAGCACACAACCCCGGTGCACACTAATGATTCGCGGATATGCCGGCACAGGAAAAACCACTAGCGTCGGAGCCATGGTGCAAACCTTAAGAGATCTCGGACAGCGTCCCGTCCTCTTAGCGCCCACCGGACGAGCTGCCAAGGTCATGCAATCCTATGCCGGGATTGAAGCTTCGACCATCCATAGACGCATTTATCGGAGCCGGAAAAGCAACGATGGAATGCCGGCGTATGGCGTAGCCCCCAACACCCTTGAAAATACTGTATTCATTGTGGATGAAGCTTCCATGATCGGCGAGGGTGGTGCGCGCGCCACCAGTGGCACCATGCAATACCGCAGTTTGCTCGACGACTTGATGGAATACGTTTTTTCGGGTATCGGATGCCGTCTTGTACTCGTCGGTGACGACGCTCAATTGCCTCCGGTCGGAGAGCAGGAGAGCCCGGCTCTGAATGAAGCAAAAATGCGCTCTGCCTTCGCACTGACAGTTGCAACCATCCGGTTGACTGATGTAGTACGGCAGGAAATGGATAGCGGAATCCTTTTCAATGCCCATAACCTCCGGCTAAACCTGGACAACAAAAGCGAAGAATGGCCCTCATTCGAAACCCTACCGTTTGACGATATTAAGCGAGTAGACGGAACGGAACTACAAGAAGTTTTAGAGGAGGCCTTTCAAACCTACGGGGAAGATCAAGTCGCCCTGATCACCCGATCCAACAAACGCGCCCAACAATTCAATCAGCAAATTCGCCACCGCATCCTCTGGCGAGAAGAGTCACTAGAGGCAGGAGACCGGCTAATGGTTGTCCGAAACAATTACCATTGGCTGGCTCAAGTCGAAACGATCCAAACCACATTGCTCGCAAACGGGGACGGCCTCGAAGTCACCAAAATTATCAAGCGTTTTGAACGCTACGGCATTGCATTTGCAGAAGTCGAAGTGAAATTTTCTGACAATCCTGAATCGCCTGCCTTTGAAGTGTGCATCAACCTCAGCATATTGGAGTCTGACTTGCCACAAATCCCGTTCGCACAAACCCAAGCGTTGGAAGAGGCCATAAGTTTGGACTACATTCATCTGGGATCCAAAACAGCTATTCGAAAGGCTGTAAAGGCCGATGCTTGTTTTCAAGCCTTGCAAGTAAAATTTGGTTGGTCTATGACCTGCCATAAGGCACAAGGAGGACAGTGGCCACTTGTTCTTATAGACCCGGGCTTCTTAACGGAAGAGTCCATTGATCTCGAGTGGATGCGGTGGCTGTATACCGCATTTACTCGTGCTCAAAAAGAACTCGTATTGCTCAATTTCGCCGATGCTTTTTTCAAAGATGAATGAAGCCATGGGCATTTTTTGATCACGCGATTTTACATAAAAAAAGAAGCCACCCCAGTTGAGATGGCTTCTTTCAAAGAATCAAATATCCGTTATGCTATCTCACTGTCACTGAAGTGAAATCCACCTTCAATGGCTGCATTTTCATCGCTATCTGAGCCATGAACTGCATTAGCAGCAATGCTCTCGGCAAACTCAGCACGAATAGTCCCTGGAGCTGCTTCAGCAGGGTTAGTGGCCCCGATCAAGGTCCGAAAATCCGCTACCGCATTATCCTTCTCCAGGATTGCTGCCACAATCGGAGCGCTCGACATGTATTCAGTCAATTCACCGAAAAATGGGCGTTCCGCATGTACTGCATAAAAAGCCTGTGCATCAGCTAAAGATAACTGCGTCCACTTCATCGCTTTGATAGAAAAGCCGGCGTCTATAATTCGATCGATGATTTTTCCGGTATGACCCGCGCCTGTGGCATCGGGCTTAATCATTGTGAAAGTACGGTTGGTTGCCATGGCAATCTTTTTTGTTTTTGGAGTGCAAAAATACGCCTCAATTCTTTACTTGCAACTCGGTCAATCCGCCAAGCTGCTTTTGCAAAGGACACATAAGAACCAAGGCCTAACAGCATTATTCAATCTAAGCTGAGCCCTAGGGCTTTGAAGCAGACTCTCGAAGCTGTCCAAACCTCGGGAATGACTATTCTATCGGAGCAGGGCGCTGCGCAAGCATTACCTTTGCCCTATGGAATTGAAAACACCACAGAGTTCAGCTGAGGCGATCGCATTAGAAAACGAACATGGCGCACATAACTATCATCCCCTACCTGTTGTTTTAACGAAGGGAAAGGGTGTGAATGTATGGGATGTAGAAGGAAAAAAATACTTCGATTTTTTAAGTGCGTACAGTGCTGTAAATCAAGGACACTGTCACCCCAAAATAATCAATGCTCTAAAGCAACAAGCTGAAAAGCTAACTCTAACCTCCCGTGCATTCCACAATGATATACTTGGTGCTTACGAAAAGTATGTGACGGAGTTATTCGGCTACGACAAGATACTCCCAATGAACACAGG
>DDEH01000139.1:0-1235 GCA_002336085.1 Flavobacteriales bacterium UBA1959
ATCGCTCTTTTTGACTTTCCGGTGAATTTAGTCATGAGTTTGATTCCGCCTTTAATGATTGTTATTGCGGTTCCAAACTGCATTTATTTGATCAATAAATACCATTCGGAATACAAGCGGCATGGCAATAAGGCCATGGCTTTGCAGCGGATGATTGTCAAGGTGGGAAATGCGACCTTGCTCACGAATTTCACTACTTCCCTCGGCTTTGCAACGTTCATCTTCACCCACAGTGATATGCTGCGGCATTTTGGAATTGTAACAGCGCTCAACATCATCGGTGTCTTTTTCATTTCCATCATCGTCATTCCTGCATTGATGACAGGTTTGCCTGCACCGAAAATGAAGCATACCCGTCACCTCGATCGCAGGTGGATGTTCACTTTTGTGAATCGCTTGGCCGAGGTGGTTGAGAACCGAAGATCGCGGGTTTATGCTGGGGCCATTTTGTTGCTTTTGTTTAGCATTGGAGGAATTTTTCAAATTCAGACTACGGGCAATATTGTAGACGACCTTCCAGATAACGACCGGGTCATTACTGACTTGAAGTGGATGGAGAATCGATTTGGCGGGGCAATGCCTTTCGAAATAATGATTGATACATATCGTCCCAATGGTGCGACGGGTTCCAATTTTCTAAAGCGAGTTGATAAACTCCAAGGTGTACTGGAAGAGTACCCTGAGTTTAGTCGGTCGATCAGCGCCGCGGATGCAACGAAATTCGCTTTTCAGGCATTCAAAAATGGGCATCCAAAAAACTATCGTCTGCCTAGATTGGGCATGGAAAAGACCCAGTTTGGCCCATGGATTCGTGGTACAGAGACTGCTGCGGGAGGTTCTGAGTCTGCGGTGGGCTTGGCTTCGAAGTTTTTCAATGAGGACCGATCCATCGCCCGAGTTAGCGCTCAGATGATGGACATTGGCACGCTGGAAATGAGAGAGCTGATGGATGAAATTACGCCGCGATTGGACAGTATTTTTCCCGCTCCGCAGTATGGTTTAATCCTGACCGGTACCAGCGTCACTTTTCTAGAAGGGACCTCGTATATGGTCAAAAACCTCGGCATTTCAATCGCCCTTGCCATCTGTGTCATTGCCCTGATGATGGCCCTTCTTTTCAAATCGACTCGAATGGTGGGCATTGCTTTGTTGCCCAATCTTTTTCCGCTGCTATTTACAGCAGGATTCATGGGATGGATGGGAATACCAATCAAGCCATCTACTATATTGGTTTT
>DDEH01000139.1:1632-13703 GCA_002336085.1 Flavobacteriales bacterium UBA1959
TGAATTTTAAAGCGTGGAATATTAAAGAGTCGGTAATGCTAGCCTTGAAAGAGACCGGTATTAGCATGATGTACACGTCTATTGTGCTCTTCTTTGGTTTTTTGATGTTTGCTATGTCTGAATTTGAAGGCACACGGTACCTCGGGCTGCTCGTTTCAATCACATTAGGTGTAGCCATGTTCACCAATTTGCTGCTGCTTCCTTCCTTGCTCTTAGCTTTTGAGCGTTCATTGACGACTCGTTCGTTCTCTGAGCCTTTTTTCTCCATTTTGGATGAAGAAGAAGACATAGAACTTGAGGAGCTGGAAATTAAAAAGGGCATGTCACCGGGGAAAGGTGATGAGAAACACGAGCTTTTAAGAAGCTTGCGGGCCAAGTCAGAGTCATCAGATTCCGCTATTGAGCCTTAGATTAGAAGCATAGAAAACTCACGCATGAAAGGAATTATTTTAGCAGGAGGTTCGGGTACACGCTTGTGGCCCTTGACCAAGGCTGTCAGCAAGCAACTGATGCCTGTTTTCGATAAGCCGATGATTTACTATCCGCTTTCGACCCTTATGCTGAGTGGTATCAAGGATATTCTGATCATCAGCACACCGACAGACTTGCCGAGTTTTCAGCGATTATTGGGCAATGGTTCTTCTATTGGCTGCAATATTAAATATGCTGAACAGCCGGAACCGAACGGGCTCGCTCAGGCATTTGTCATTGGAGCTGATTTTATTGGTTCTGATAAGGTCGCTTTGGTCTTGGGCGATAATATTTTTTATGGCAAGGGCTTTGGCCGCCAGTTGCGGGCAAATACAAATCCCGATGGCGCTATTGTTTATGCTTATTACGTAAATGATCCCGAACGATATGGCGTGGTCACGTTTGATGAGAACGAACGTGTCGTCAGCATTATTGAAAAGCCAGAAAATCCAACTTCAAATTATGCTGTGCCAGGCCTTTACTTTTACGACAACGATGTTGTTGAAATTTCGGCCAATTTGCTTCCAAGTGCACGGGGTGAATATGAAATCACGGATGTCAACAAGGCGTATCTCAAGGCGGGCAAACTTTTTGTTTCCAAATTGGATCGCGGCATGGCATGGCTGGATACGGGAACCCACGAGTCGCTCATGCAAGCATCGCAGTACGTTCAGGTGATTGAGGATCGACAAGGACTCAAGATTGGATGCATTGAAGAAATTGCATGGCGAATGGATTACATCGACGATGCTGCTTTGGAACAAGTTGCTGAACCGCTGCGCCAATCTGGATATGGTGATTATTTGATGGCGCAGCTTGCGCGGGGAAAATCAGGCATTTAAATTTATGGAGCATCCGACCCTCGACCGTTTAAAATCAGAAGCGAACCAGGCGATTCAGGACTTTTTGGACCGCTGGCCGGAAGGCACCGCTGATGGGCTCTATGATCCGGTTCATTATTTAATGGGAATCGGCGGAAAGCGCCTTCGGGCGGTACTGGCCTTGTCCGCGGCAGAGGCGGAGGGGAGCGACACCCAAAGCGCCTACCCAGCTGCACTTGCAGTGGAGTTGTTTCACAATTTCACTTTGATGCACGATGACATCATGGATCAAGCCCCAAAACGCCGGGGGAATCCCACCGTACACATCAAGTGGAATGAAAACGCAGCGATTCTTTCGGGTGATGCGATGTATACTTTGGCCCACATTGCGTTGACTGAAATGGAGCCGAATGGATTGCCTCGGGCACTCGGTGTCTTCAATCGTACCGCGTTGGAAGTGTGCATTGGTCAGCAGTCGGATATGGCCTTCGAAGAGCGCAATGATGTGAAGGTGGAAGAGTACATGGAAATGATACGACTAAAGACGTCTGTCTTGGTCGCGGCTTCATTGGCGATGGGTGCTATTTCTGCCGGAGCGAATGAAGAACGTGTAAAATTGTGGTACGACGCAGGAGAGCAACTGGGACTGGCATTTCAAATGCAAGATGATTTGCTAGATGCTTTTGGAGGTCAAGAGATGGGCAAACAAGTGGGAGGCGATATTCTCTCAAATAAGAAAACATTCCTCCGATTGTACACTTGGGAAAAGGCAAATCCAGCGCTAATAGAATCCCTAAAGCACTGGGATGAGGTCGCAGATCAGCCTGATTTGAAAGTTGCTTTCGTGAAAAATGCCATGATTGAATGTGGCGCAGATGAGGCGGCACGTTTGCGCATGCAAGATCACGTGAGTCATGCCATGGACGCAATCGATGCATTGCAATTGGATGAGTTAGATCGAACCTGGTTCTCCTTTTTGGGGAGCTTGGTGACTCAAAGAACTTACTGAGGCCATCATGGAATTGGCTAGGATTCTACCCGACAAAAAATTGCCTTCCAATCGCGCTGAAGTGGACTTTATACCGGCTGTTGTGGAGCAATTGGTGAAGGATTTTCAATGGGATTTGGACCGGGTAAAAGCGGTTAAATTGCCGATGATACAGTTGATTTCCGGTGAAATTGAATGGGGAATGGACCACGACCCCAATGGCACATTTTCCGCCTTCTACCGATTGGATTTGGGCGAGGATTTGGTCCGTAGGATTTTGCATGATCACGAACGTCCTGAAGCGATTGCATTGCTGTCAGAAAAGTGCTTGCAACGTGCTGCCTTGAAAGTCTGGTCGCGCTGGACGTACTCTCCGTAAAAACCGAGGCGAAAAGGAGAACTTTGTTCAAATTTTCAAGGCAATCACCGAATTCATTTCAGGAGTGAAGGGCTCAGTGTATCTTTATCCCTACAAATACGTATTGTCCGCATGGACCCTTTAGATTTTATCAGCCAAGCTGAACCTCAGGCGCTCGAACAACTGTACCAACAGTACCGAAACAACCCGGATTCTGTTGACCCAAGTTGGCGTCTATTTTTCAAAGGATTTGATCTCGCTACAGCTTCCTACGGAGAGGATGAGAGCAACCCTCAAACGCAAAAGGAATTCCAGGTCATTGGACTGATTCAGGCGTATCGTGAGCGTGGTCATTTGTTCACCAAGACCAATCCTGTTCGTGCGCGTCGCGTCTATCAACCGGATCTTCATCTGAGCCATTTTGGACTGTCAGAGGTTGATTTAAAGACGGTCTTTCAGGCAGGAACGCAAGTGGGAATTGGGCCCGCAAGTTTAGAGTCTATTGTGGATCACCTTGAGGAAACGTATTGCCATAGTATTGGCATTGAATACGTTATGATCCAAGATGTGGAGAGAAAGGATTGGGTTCGGGAACACATCGAGCTTGCAAATCGCCCTCGAATCGAACTTGCAGACCGTATTCAAATCCTAAAAAAGCTCTCGCAAGCGACCTTGTTTGAGGAATTTTTACAGAAAAAATTTGTAGGTCAAAAGCGCTTTTCACTTGAAGGTGGTGAGACATTGATTGCCGCTTTAGATGCGGTTATTGAGTCGGGGACTGAACAAGGAGTTGAAGAGGTGTTTATAGGCATGGCCCATAGGGGAAGGCTGTCTACGCTGGCGCATATATTGGGCAAACCGTACGAGGAGATTTTTTGTGAGTTTGAAGGCAAAGCATATGATGACAGTGGTGAATTCGATGGTGATGTGAAATATCACCTTGGATATTCCCGCACGCAAAAAGCGGACAGCGGCAAGGCAGTGTCTATCTCACTTGCCCCCAACCCTTCGCATCTCGAAGCGGTGGGTCCTGTGGTCGAAGGATTGACACGAGCCCGGATCGATGCAATAGGTGGCAATGAGAATTCTGTGTTGCCAATATTGATCCATGGAGACGCTGCGATGTCTGGACAGGGGGTTGTTTACGAAGTCGCTCAGATGGCACAGTTGGACGGTTACCGCACGGGCGGAACGGTGCACATTGTGGTCAACAATCAGGTTGGCTTCACTACCAATTATTTGGATGGAAGAAGTTCCATCTATTGCACGGATGTGAGCAAAGTGACTGATTCGCTCTCGTTCCACGTGAATGCGGATGACGCAGAAGCAGTAGTGCAGGTCATGCGCATTGCGCTCTCCTATCGCCAGCGATGGAACCGTGACGTTTACATAGATCTGCTCGGTTATCGCAAATACGGCCACAACGAAGGGGACGAGCCTATGTTTACTCAACCTCAGTTGTACAAAGCCATTGCACAGCATCCCAATCCCTTGCAGATTTATATCGATCGATTGATTTCTGACGGGAGTATGAATGCCGACCAGGTCGAGGCCATTCGAAATGAGAGGGTAAAATTGATGGAGCTCGCTTACGAGAAGGCTCAAAAGCGCGAAGTATCACAAGTAGAAGATTTTCTGGGAGACTTGTGGAAGGGATTCAAAGCTGCGGATGCAAAAACTTTGGCAGCTACGCCAAAAACGAGTGTAACTGAGAAAAAATTAAAGAAGCTAGCCACTGCCATGTCCACCTTGCCAGAGGGCAAGAAGATTTATCGGAAAGTGGCGCGCCTCATGCGGGATCGCTTGAAGATGATCGATGAAGATCGCTTGGATTGGGCATTGGGTGAATTGCTCGCATACGCCAGTTTGTTGGTCGAAGGCCATCCAGTCCGTATCAGTGGCCAAGACGTCGAGCGTGGAACATTTTCGCATCGCCACGCTGTCGTAAAAACGGAGGATAGTGAAGAAGAAATAATTCCCCTCAACCACTTGAGTGACGGCCAGGCAAAGCTGACGATATACAATAGTTTATTGAGTGAATATGCCGTCGCAGGATTTGATTACGGATACGCTTTCGCAACCCCGACGGGTTTGACTATATGGGAGGCACAGTTTGGAGATTTCAATAACGGGGCTCAGATCTTATTTGATCAATTTTTGAGTGCTGCTGAAGACAAATGGCGCACGATGAATGGTTTGACCCTGCTTTTGCCGCACGGCTATGAGGGCATGGGGTCGGAGCATAGTTCTGGACGGATGGAGAGGTTCTTGCAGCTTGGCAGTGGCGATAATATGTTTGTATGCAATGTCACGGAGCCAGCGAATTATTTCCACCTGTTGCGCCGACAGGTTAAGTTGAATTACAGAAAACCGCTTGTTGTGTTCACGCCGAAGAAATTGCTTCGTTACCCGAAAGCGGTTTCATCACTGGCGGATATGGCCAATGGTTGTTTTCAAAAGGTGTTGGATGACCCGCGTTTCGCAAATGACGCTAGTGCGAAAAGCGTAGATACAGTGGTCTTGTGTTCTGGAAAAATATATTACGATTTGATCGAACGATTGGAGGAAGATTCTGCTTCAAATATTGCATTTGTGCGCCTGGAACAAATTCATCCATTGCCTGAACAGGAATTGGCAGGTGTGATTCAAAAATATGGCTCAGAAGCCAATTATATTTGGGTGCAGGAGGAGCCGAAAAATATGGGGGCTTGGTCGTTCATTTTGCAAAACTTCACGGCAGTTCCTTTGAGTGTTATCGCTCGGAGCGTCAGCGCAAGCCCGGCTTCGGGTTCATCGGATTTGCACAAAATTAGACAGAAAGCAATTTTAGATGAGGTTTTTGCGCATGCCAACGGTTGAGAAATCGTTTGCAGAGCCATTCCATATTTGAATGATGCGTTGTTAATTGCATCATACTAGGAGCGATCAAAAAACAATTTGAACAGCAATGTCAAAGCTAGAAATGAAAGTCCCCAGCCCAGGGGAGTCCATCAGTGAAGTTGAAATCGCCACTTGGCTGGTGGCAGATGGTGATTATATCGAGAAAGATCAGGCAATTGCTGAGGTGGATTCGGACAAAGCAACTCTAGAGTTGCCCGCCGAAGAAGCTGGCATTATTACGCTCATTGCAGAGGAGGGCGATACAATCGAGGTTGGTTCTGTTTGTTGTTTAATCGATACCTCTGCAAAACCTCCAGCTAACAAGCCTAAGAAAGATGTGTCTGTTGCGGCATCGGCTCCAACTCCCAAAGCAGTTTCTGTAGTTCCTGTAGCAGTGGCATCCCCACCGCCAGCCGCTGTGGCTTCTAATGGACATGCAACGAATCATCCGTCGCCAGCAGCGCGCAAAATGATGTCCGAAAACGGGATTACTGCCAATCAAGTTGCAGGAACGGGTCGGGATGGGCGAATTTTGCAACAAGACGTGGCCTCAGCTTTGGCCGCAGGATTTGACGCAGGTGCTTCCCAATCATGGGGAGGCACTCGAGATGTGCGCAGAGAGAAAATGTCCATGTTGCGCCGCAAAGTAGCCGAGCGTTTGGTCGGTGTAAAGAATGAGACGGCAATGTTGACCACCTTTAATGAGGTGGATATGAAGCCAGTGATGGATCTTAGGGCAAAATACAAGGATGCATTCCGCGAATCGCACGGAGTAGGATTGGGCTTCATGAGTTTCTTTACAAAGGCTGTAACCCACGCCATTGCGCAGTATCCGAATGTGAATGGAATGATAGATGGCAAGGAAGTTATTGTTCCTGAATATGCAGACATCGGTATCGCCGTCAGTTCACCAAAGGGTCTAATGGTTCCGGTTGTGCGGAATGCAGAATCCATGAATTTGGCACAAATTGAAGCGGAAATCAAGCGATTGGCAATTCGTGCTAGAGATGGAGAACTAAGCATTGATGAGATGAAAGGTGGAACCTTTACCATCACAAATGGTGGGGTGTTTGGCTCCATGTTGTCGACGCCAATTATCAATCCGCCTCAGAGTGCAATTTTAGGGATGCACAATATTGTGGATCGCCCTGTGGCGGTTAACGGAAAGGTCGAGATCAGGCCGGTGATGTATGTAGCGCTGAGTTATGATCATCGCATTATAGACGGAAAAGAGAGTGTAGGGTTCCTTTATGCCATCAAAGAAATGATCGAGCAGCCCGAACGACTTTTATTCATGGGCAAGAAACCCGAGGAGATATTGCTCGGCCTGTAATCCAGTATTTAATGCCAAAGAAAAAGCCCCGCTTCGCAGCGGGGCTTTTGGTTTTGTTGTTTTGCGGCGCACACCAAATGGACATGAAAATCCCATTGCTTCGGGTTTAAATCCGTGAGCAATGGGTTAAATGTATTTGGAAATGTGACACACACAAATATACGATGGAAATAATATAAAACACCACGAAAAGCATTATTTATTCGATAAGATTTCTATCGTAGGATGTAAGAGCGTTCTGCATCTAATCGCAGCAAGATTGATACGAGCAAGGTAAACCCTACTAGCGATGATCCACCGGCACTGACGAAAGGCAGCGGAATACCGATGACAGGCGCCAGACCCAATACCATTCCCACGTTGATTAGAAAGTGCATGAACAGTATGCTGGCTACTGCATAGCCATAGATCCGGGTGAAATCACTGCGTTGACGTTCAGCAATTACAAGGATTCGAAGGAGCAAGAGGGTATAAAGGAAGACCGTCAGGGCACTGCCGGCAAAGCCCCATTCTTCTCCAATGGTACAGAAGATGAAATCTGTTTCTTGTTCAGGCACAAAACCATAGGCGGTCATTGGACCATGCAAGAATCCTTTTCCTGTTAAACCGCCAGAACTCACAGCAGCTTTGGCGTGGCGGATGTTGTAGTCAGCATCCGGATTGCCCACGTCCATCCCGAACAGTACATAGATTCGTTCTTTTTGATGGGGCTTCAGTACTCCTTCCAAACTGCTATGGATTCCCGCGCTAAATACAAGTGTGGAAGCGAGGCAAATTATGGTCGCCCTGCGCACCCGTTTGCGGTTTCGTGGTACGACCCACCCCGGGACCAATTGCCAAATAAGAATACCCAATGCCGTAAGAATCATCCACAGCCAGCCTATGGATGACTGCATTCCCAATAACGGGTAATCAAAGAAGGAAGCTCCTGTGAGGATAGTGGCAATCAAGATTAGCAATGCACAAAATACAGCAATCAATACGTTGCCCGAAAGGCCTTCACGGTAGAATGCAAAGATCAATCCTCCAAAGACCAAAACGGTGCCAGCGTCGGGTTGGAGCATAATTAGCGCTGCGGGTATGCAAACGATAAGAACGGATTGGACCAAAACCTTGGCGTTCCTGATTTTCCCATCGCTTCGGCTCAGGAGCCACGCCAACATAAGAGCTGTGCCTGTTTTGGCGAATTCGGAGGGCTGAAGACTTACAGACCCAAATCCAAACCACGATTTGGCACCGCCCACGGTTTTTCCAATCACTAAAACAGCAAGCAATAGGAGGACATTGACCGTGTAATGAATGACGGTGGTTCGAATGAAGAATTCACCTTCTACGATAAGAGTGATTGCCGCCACACCCAAGGCGATCAAGACCCAAATGAATTGCTTCCCAACTTTGCTGTCAAGCGCGAACCAGTCTACGGCTTCCGCTCCACTCGTGGCACTGGCAATATTAAACAAACCCAAGGCCATAAAAGTGATCATAAGACCACTTGTTAGCCAATCGATACGCTGCAATATAGGAGCAGACCTTCTCATTTTTTTGCGTTGGGAAACGGATATGTGGCCCCTAAAATTCGCTTTTCTTTCTGGCTCTGTTCAACGTTTCTAGTTAAGTATTTCTCCATCATCAAGCTGGCAATTGGTGCGGCCCAATCTCCGCCAGAACCGGCGTTTTCAACGTAAACACTTAGTGCAATCTGGGGGTTTTCTGCAGGGGCGAATGCGATGAATACAGAGTGATTCCCCTCGGAATCCTGAACCGTTCCAGTCTTTCCACAGACTTTGAACCCAGGCACCTGAGCCAAGGGAGCAGTTCCTTCCGTTGATTCGGTGACAGCATTCATGGCGTAAATAATCGGGGCAAATAGTTCAGGAGAGACTCGAGAATTCATGAGGGAGTCCAACCCTCTGGGCTTGCCTGCTTCTCCGATGGATTTAATCACGTGTGGTGTGCGGTAATGGCCTCTATTGGCTAGGATCGCTGCCAAATTTGCCATGTGCAATGGAGTTGTAAGGAGTTCACCTTCTCCAATAGAAATGGAATAAATTGTAGAATAGGCCCATCGCTTTGCTCCGTAGAACTTATCATACAGAGTGGTATCCGGCACAGATCCCGAACGAAGGCCGGGGAAATTACCCCCCAAATTGGTGCCCAATCCGAACCGTCGGACAGCGGTTGTCCAACCGCTCAATTCATGCCGCGCTTCTTCAAATACACTGGTTGATTTTCGAGGTTGAATCATACGGCGCATCACTTCATGGAAAAAAGGGTTGCACGAGTGCACGATGGCTCCGCCCAAATTATCGTAGGTGTGCGGACCATGGCAACCGATAATCGATCGATCACAAGCAATGCGGGATTCAGTTGAGATGACCCCTTGGTCCAGTGCCAATAGTCCTTGAATCATTTTAAAAATGCTACCGGGCCTGTAGGTGGCGCGCATAGTTCTGTTGAAGAGAGGTTTGTCAGGATCATGGAGGAGACTATCATAATGGACTCCACGCTTTCGGCCCGTGAGCAGATCAGTGCCGTAACTGGGCGCGCTAATCATGGCTAGAACTTCACCTGAATTAGGCTCGATGGCGACGATGCTTCCGCGTTTCCCTTTCATAATTCGTTCGCCATAGGCTTGAAGCTCCATATCAAGCGTGAGTGTCAAATTCGTTCCCGGTGTCGGTAAAAAATCGAGCTCTCCTTCTTGTGCCGATTGCCGATAATCATTCCGGACATCGACCAGGTGAAACTTCTCTCCCTTTTGTCCTTTAAGTTCAGTTTCCCACTGAAGTTCGAGGCCTGACTTCCCTTTGTAGTCGCCAAGTTTATAGTCTTGGTTGGTCTGAAGGTCGTTTCGATCTACTTCACGGTACTCGCCCAATAAATGGCTTGCTAGCCCCGATTTATTCGTTCGAATGGAACGCCGCCTTGACTGGATTCCGGGAAATCGCCAGAGTTCGCCCGCGATTGCAGCGAATTCGGATGCAGGCATTTGTTTTCGGATAGTGGACGGCCGGTAAGTCGCATAGGCCTCAGCCTTTTGAATGGCCTTGTTAATTTCAGCTGGCGAGAGGTCGATTAATTGAGCCAGAGCCAAGGTATCCATGCCGCCACCTATTCGGCACTGCCTCGGAGTGAAGAAGATATCATACCCCGCTTTATTGTCTAAAAAGAGTTCCCCATTGCGGTCAAATACCAACCCACGTGCAGGCTCCAATAATTCACGTTCTTGTGTCAGTCGTGCCGCGTACTGTGCCAATTCGCTGGAGAACAGTTGGAGTTGCGCCAAACGTCCAATGAAAATGATGGAAATGAGCAAAAACACAGCTCCAATAATCCACTGCCTTTCTTTGAGGTTCATCTCTTTTTTCTTTTGGCTTGAACGAGCTGAAGCACAGTTGAAAAGAGAAACAAGCCCAGGGCAGCTGAGCTGATGGCTTTGCCCCATCCGCTGAGAAGCAAATCCAGGCGTCCTGCTTCCATCGAGAACATCCACAAATTATGGACTAGCAATGCGGTAAATGTTCGAGTTGAATACCATCGAAAGCCCATGCTTTTGATGGTGGGCTCGTCTGTGACTTCGTAACCTTCTCGGGGCGCCAGTAAGCGATTGATGAACGGAAGGCAGACGGCCATGGTCAGGGCTGATGAGGCAAATATGCCACCTCCATAAGCGAAGAAGTCAACAGCGACTCCCATGATCATTGCAATGAGCATAAGCACAACGGGCCGTGTGTTGAGAGGAAGTAAAAGCAGGCCTAACAGATGAAATAAGGGAATTCCCCACCCTCCCCAAAGGACAATGTTTTGGAAGAACAAAATCTGAATCAAACCCGTCAGAAATAACTGGATCGGTATGAGGATTGCGGGATTCATGGCAGTGAAGTAATAATGCTTTCTTCCAATGAATCAAGTAGGTTTCGATCGTCTACCACGCTCAATTGCACGTACCGCAAAGCCTGAAAATCAGCCTTCCAAATTACCGGTATATTCAGAAACTCACCATCGAAATATGGAGCCTCGTCTGCAATGATTCCGAACAATATGTCCGCGGGGAAGACGCCTTGGAAACCCGTGGTAAGAACGGAATCGCCGGGAGCAAAAGTTGCGCTTCGAGGGATGTCGTAGAGGGTTCCAGAAATGTGGTTAATCCCGTCCCATTTTAATCTACCAATCGCTCCTTGATTTCCAATGCGTGCGCTCCATTCGAGGCGATTATGAATCAAGGGGATTCCCATGGCATAATGTTCCGTGGTTTCGATAATTTTTCCAATTGCAGCCCCATTTTCTGTAACCCCGTTGCCTACTCTCACACCATTTTTCTTGCCTTGGTCGAGGATGAAATGATTTTCGCTTTTGGTCCAAGTTGATCGAATAATTTGGGCTGCGATGAATTCAGAACCATACTGCATTGGGGAAGTGCGTGTTCCAGCTATGCGTGATCGTAAGCGCGCATTTTCCTCGAGAAGTTGAAAGTTTTGATTGGAAAGTTCGGCTCGCTGGCTCCATTCTATTATTTGCCCTTGCCAAGCGCTCTCCCACTCCAAAGCAATACGGACCCACTTGCCTCTTGGGAAACCATGGCTTGAAACGAACCATGCGATGGCTGCACTTTGCAGCACCAAGAAAACCAAGATGACCTGGTACTGAACGATAAAGTTCCAGAGGTTTCGCATCGTGGAATGACGTGAGTCAGTTGCGCATCAAAAATGTGAATCGTTCGATATTTTTCAGCGCAATAGCTGTCCCTTTCGCGACGGCATGAAGGGGGTCTTCAGCCACGTGCACGGGAAGTTTTGTTCGAGCGGAAATACGCTTGTCCAAACCCCGAAGCAAAGCACCTCCGCCCGCTAAATAAATTCCAGTGCTGTAAATGTCCGCCGAAAGCTCAGGGGGGGTCTGCTCAAGTGCAGAATGGATTGCTTCTTCAATTTTTGAAATGCTTTTGTCCAATGCTTGAGCTATTTCACTGTACGATACCATTATTTCCTTTGGAATGCCAGTCATTAAGTCCCGTCCCCGAACCGGATAATCCTCTGGGGGGTTTTCCAGTTCAACTGTAGCAGAACCGACCTCGATTTTGATTTGTTCTGCCGTGCGTTCTCCGATAAGGATGTTGTGCTGGCGACGCATGTACTCTTCGATGTCAGAAGTGAATTCATCTCCTGCAACACGGATGTTTTTATCGGTGACGATTCCACCCAATGCAATGACTGCAATCTC
>DDEH01000037.1 GCA_002336085.1 Flavobacteriales bacterium UBA1959
AAAAAATTAGGCATGAAAAAAGGGGGCCGAAGCCCCCTTTTCTAACTATTCAAACGTTTGCTCAGAAACGAGCTCCGAATCCTATTGTTACCCCAACAGCAGGGTCATTTAAAAGCATATCGACATTCAATTGAGGTGCTATGTAAAGCACATCTTTGAAGTCAATGTAGCGACCGGCATTCAAGCCGAGATCGAGATCATTGATTGGGTCATTCAAATCAAGTCCGACATAGTAGTCGCCCATGAAATATTGACCTCCCAGTGACAAATCGAGTGCATCGAATGCACCTCCAAATCCTGCTTGTGCCGTGATGACAATGTCATCGGCAACTGCGTATCCAACAGTAGGCATGATGTCCACGCCTCCTGAAAAGATGTGTAGCATCTGAGTGGCATCGCCAGAACCCAAATACCAAGAACCCGCTGGCTGACTAGGAGCGTCCTGGGCGAAAGAAGCAACAGCAAAAGAAGCTGCCGCGAAAGAAAGAATAAACTTTTTCATCTAAAATAGATTTGATGTGCTGCAAATGTGAGGAGAACTATCCCGTGTATCAGATACACATTTAACAAAGTTTTAACATCCATTCGTTTACAAAGTTGAAATACAGAAATTATTGACGATTACTTTTAAAAGATGAAAAAGTTTATCAGCATGCTATTTATGGCATTCACCTTAGCTCTTGCATTCGGACAGGAATTAACAACCGAACAGTTACAATTTGACGGACTGAATCGAACGTACCTAAAATACATCCCCGCCGGGTTTGATGCGAACAGCTCATTGCCCTTGGTGATGAGTTTTCACGGAGGCGCCAGCAATTCCAGTGATCAACTCGCTATAGCAGATTTACGCTCGCTCGCTGATCAAGATCAATTCATCCTGCTTTATCCTGATGCATATCCTGAGCCTCTTGCTGGTGAAACCAACTGGCAAGTCGTAGTCTCAGGTGACTTGCCTTTTACGGAGCCAACCGCTCATGATGACATTGGATTTGTAGATGCGTTGATTGACGAGATGCACGCTGCACATGGAATAGATCTGAATCGAGTCTACGCGATGGGCTATTCAAATGGAGGTGGATTCACTTTTGATTTGGCCTGTCGATTGAACGAACGAATTGCGGCCATAGGTGTAGTCGCAAGAACCATGTACATCGAATCGTATGAAGCCTGCAACGTCACACACCCTACGGCGGTCATGACCATACTCGGCACGGCCGATTACATTTCAGAATACAACGGCATCATCTACGAGGGCACTGAATATTATGCCTCAGCAGAAGATTCGCATCAGCTGTGGATTGAGGCCAATGGATTAGAAACCGCTGTCTCAGAGACAGCTGTTCCTGATATTAGCAGCAATGATGGAAGCACTGCTGACCTTATTTCTTGGAGCAGCGCTGATAATTGCATCGCGCTGGAGCATTACCGAATCAATGGAGGTGGCCACGACTGGCCCGGGACTTTTGGAAATATGGACATCGTAGCGCACGAAGTCATTTGGAATTTTGTAAAGGACTATGGCCTCTCCGGGCTTTTGGACTGCACAACCAGTTCCATCGCGGTCAATGATGATGCGTCGAAATTAAAGTGGAGCGTCTATCCCAATCCAACGTCCGATCAACTGAATATTTCGGCTCCGTCAAGCGGTCCATGGCATTGCACCCTATTCAATGCGAGAGGACAAGCAATCGGTCAGAAAACAGCAAATCAGTCGATAATCACGATTGATTGTCAGAGCGTGGCTCCGGGATTGCATTTATTGCGAGCGAGCGATGGAAAAGGAGAATCATTCTCCAGCTCCGTATTGATTGAACACTGAAGGCTTGCCCACTGAATGGGTCCGCCCTACTTTTCGGCCATGAAAAGAGTGGCAGTCATCGGTGGAGGAGCAGCGGGTTTTTTTGCAGCACTATCTGCCGCCCAGCTCGACCCTGCGTGTGAAGTCGTTCTCTTTGAGAAGTCCGACAAAGTATTGGCCAAAGTGAAAATATCAGGCGGAGGTCGCTGCAATGTGACAAACGCCACCTTCAAAACCGGGCAACTGACCAAGAATTATCCGCGCGGTGGCAAGCCCTTGAAAAAAGTCTTCGCTCAGTTTGAAACGCAGGACACCATCGACTGGTTCACCAGCCGAGGCGTCAAATTGAAGACAGAATCTGATGGCCGCATGTTTCCTGCCTCCGATTCTTCACAAAGCATAATTGATTGCTTGATGGACCAAGTGCACAAAGCAGGCATTGAAATCCGCATGCGCACACCGTTAAAAAGCATCACGCCGCAGGACGATGGGATCTTGGTAAACGAGGAAGCCTTCGACGCTGTGATCGTCGCAACAGGTGGCAGTCCGAAGTCGAGCGGGTTTGATTGGCTGGCTGCATTGGGGCACAGCATCACACAGCCCGTGCCCTCCTTATTTACTTTCAACATGCCCGAGGAAACGGTCAAAGAAATGATGGGGTTGGTCGTAAAAAACGCATTGGTCCGCATCCAAGGAACCAAACTTTCACATCAAGGGCCTGTGCTCATCACGCATTGGGGCATGAGCGG